>CAZCWK010000004.1:81177-95195 GCA_964502355.1 uncultured Bacteroidales bacterium | reverse complement strand
TCTTTCACGCATTGGCTCCAGGCTCATAACATCCTCAGTCTTACCGCTTATCTGCAAAGTATTCCTGTCAATGATAGCAATCAGATTATCAAGTTTATGATGAGATGCAGCCATGGCAGCTTCATATATCGAGCCTTCCCCTTGCTCACCATCTCCCATAAGTACAAAAGTTCTGTACTTTTTTTCATCCATTTTAGCTGCAAGTGCCATTCCCGTTCCGACAGGAAGACCATGCCCCAGAGCACCGCTGTTAACCTCTACACCGGGCACTTTCCTTGTCGGATGTCCAGCCAGAATAGATTTGAAACTTCCGTAAGTTTCCAGAGTATCATCATTAAAATAACCTGCTCTGGATAAAATACAGTAAAGGCTTTCCACGCTATGGCCCTTACTCATTATAAAACGATCCCTTTCAGGCCATCCTGGTTCAGTAGGGTTATAATTCATAACCTTAAAATATAGTGCAGTTAAAACGTCAACAGATGAAAGGGATCCACCTGTATGGCCGGCTTTTGCCTTATAAATGATTTGAATGACTCTTTTACGGATCTCTTCAGCAATCAAGACAAGAGACTCCTGGTCATACTTATTGTCGGGGTGCATATTTTGTGTTTTTCTTTCTCAAAAATATGCATATTACCATGAAATAACAAGTCCTGAAAGCAATCCAATAAAAAATCCCGGTTTTTATAGTGAAACCGGGACTTTAAAAAACGTATATGTCAGCACAGCAAAAATGCGATGAAAAGAAGGTTTTAATTACTTTTTAAGCAGCATAGTTCAGTACAGTTAAATATCTAAAAAATTTATATCCATGACCAACCATAACAACTTATAAAATTAAGACCTGCCCAAATCGTCAGACAAACACCGCCTATCCATAAAATAAGTCCTACCCATGTAAGCCATTTCGGACTTGGTTTAAGATTAAGAGTCCTGCCAAACAACAGATTGAAAACCGCAATAAAAGGTATTCCAATTGCAAGAATCAGCCCAAGTGTAAGTAAAGAAGCTTGATTTGTCATAAACTGATCCAGAGGAAATGGGAAATCAAAATTGAACCAATGAATAAAATCTCCCGGCATTCCGGTCCAGAGAGCAACTAATGCAACAATCAATGCAAGTAATGCCATAAATCCTGAAATACCGATTATACCTGCTATGAAACCAAATAATACTTTGAAACAAATTACAAAGAACTCTCCAATCCTGTGACCGATACTTCTTGATTTATTTTTTATTTCATTGGATTCAACGTAATTCCCAAACCTGTCTTTAGCTTTTGAATACTCTTCGCGTACTTTTTTTTCAATATTGTCTATCGTGACATCCTCACCTTTCATTTCAAGCTTCTGAGCTGCTGTCCTTGCTTCAGGTATTATAATCCAGCAAAGGATATAAATCAACAGTCCGGAACCACCAAACCAAATCAGAAGAAATACAAGAACTCTTACCAAAACCATGCTTATATTCAGATAAGCAGCGATACCAGAACAAACACCACCAAGTATCCCATTATCAGTATCACGATAAAGTCTCCTTCTCGGACCTTCAGTATATTCTGATCTGGAATATTTATTTTGATCACTTTCCTTTTTGCCGGTTTCTGTTGAAGCATTTTCATCAGTTTCTTCAGCATTAATTTGCTCAGGACGACCAAGTATAGAGATTACTTTCTGAACATCTGCAGTAGTTACAACTTCTCTGCCGCCCTGCATCCATTCATTAAACAACTCACTGATACGTTGTTCGATATCATTCAACACCTCTTCAGAAGACGCATCAGGTCCAAGGTGTTTTTTTAAATCCTGCAGGTAATCCATCAATTGAGCATATGCATCCTCGTCTATGTGGTAAACCATACCACCAAGATTGACACTCAAGGTCTTTTTCATAATATATTGTTTTTTGTTTATTTCGTTAAAGATTATCAAACACTTAAATGATTAATTGAAGTAGAAAGTTCATTCCAGGCACTTTCCAGCTCCATTAAGGTCTCACTGCCTTTTTCTGTCAAAGAAAAATACTTTCTGGGAGGACCCTGAGTTGATTCAATCCATTCATAAGATAATAAACCATCGTTTTTTAAACGAGTCAATAGAGGATAAAGAGTACCTTCGACAACTATGAGGTGCGCAGCCTTAAGCTCCTCGATTATATCGGGAGTATAGGATGGTTTCTTCCTCAATATCAGCAAGGTGCAATATTCAAGAAAGCCCTTGCGCATTTGTGATTTAACATTTTCGATATCCATGTCTTTTAATTTTTGACAAAGATATATAATTATTACAGTACTATGCAATACATAGTAGTATAATTTTTCTAAAAAATCATCACTTTTTTCATTTCATCCATATATTTCACAAAATAAACGCCTCTGTTTAAGCCATCTATCGTTTGGATGAAACCGTTACAAATAAGTGATGAAACCTTTTGGCCGGCAAAATTAAAGAGATCAATACACTCTCCCGTCTTACTTCCCTGCACATAAAGTCTGTCGTTTGAAACAAAAACACTAAGACCGCACTGATCAGTTGCATTAACAATGCCGGATAATAGTGTTACAGGCATTTCGACAGATTCATTACTAACAACACTTCCAAGTCTGGATCTGACAGAATAGCTGTAATCTTTACCGGCATCAAGTCCGGTGACCTCAAAACCACTTTCAGGAATTGAATCAAAAACCCTGACACTTTCCCTTATCCCGTTTTTGTAAGAATAAAGGTTTAAACAGTAGCTTTCTGCATAATTTACCTGATCCCAGTTAGCTGTGAAACCGTTAGAAGATATATTTGATGCAGGTGATGGTACAGGTATTTTGAGACTGTCTGCAGGTATGGATAAACCCGACATATTCACTTTTACACTTCCGTCAATACCACCATCATAAATCAAAATAGAAGCAGTATGCGACCCTGTCGTCTTCGGCGAATATGTTATTGTCAGATAATATCCTGCATTTGCCTGATCTTTTGTAATCTTTTTTAAAGAAGTCGAAAACTGAGTATAATCATCCAGCTGCTCCAGATATACAGTAAGACTTGACGTCAGCGATGTGCCTTTAACAAAAATCTTTCTGGTTTTAGGAGTGCCGGCAATAGCAGCCCCGTAATCAAGTTTGGTATCATTAGTAGGTGTTGCGAGCTCAGGCGCAGTATAGACTGTATCCAGAGCAAAATTATGATTTGTTGAGTCACCCCAGATGTATTCAGCCAGTTGGGGATAATCGATAAATGGATTCCTGTTGTTCTGAATCTTGAAGACCGCTTCATTACGGTTAATCTCCTTTGGACTTACAGGATCCTTCCTATGCCACGAAAGCAGCATATCTTTTGCCCATGATTTTAGAGTCGGATAAACGTTCTGATCTACCATGTAAGTATATCTCCAGTTATAATCCTGATAGCATGTAACAATGTAAAAATATGTCCTTGCGAAATCGCCCTTGTACTCATCTGCGGGCTCAAAAACCATTGCCGAAGTTGAGTATCCCGGGAAAGTGTTATTACCAACTTTGGTAACTCCGTTGTTGAAAATAGTACTACCAACTACACCAAGCGGATAATTACTTTTTGCCATATTGGCATCTGCGTCTGAAGGATAAAGATGGTTTATATCAGTATAAGCCATGTTTACATCTCCCCCCCACCAGCTTTTAGGGAAAGAGTGTTCACGATTCATACCCCATGAATTTGTCCTTATTGTTGATGAATACATATCCCAGATGGTGCCGTCAGGTCTCACATCAGTACTCCTGAAAAACTCCCAGAGGCTGCTGTATTCATGAACAGTATGATTTAATAAAAGACCTGACAATGCAGTCTTCAAAGTCTGAGCTTTCTTGCCGTTTATAGCATTATAATAGCCATTAGGATTGGTTCCAAAACTTGTAAAAGTCGAAACCAATATCATCAAAATCAATAGGGTAATATTTTTGTAAAGGGGCTTCATTCAACAAAATTATATTTTCACAAATATAATTATTTATTAATTTATTATTTTTTTAAGAATCAAAAAGGACGGAATAAATCCCGCCCTTTTATATTATTCATCATTTGGCTCACTAACTCCACCGCAAGCAGCAGGTAATGCGCGCGTCGGAATACAATCAGATAGTTTATAAAACAACCTTTGATGTCATATTAGCGGTCTTAACCAGTAATACCTGATTGCGACCAAGACTGAAAGTATTGATACCATCTTTAGCAACAGTGCTCAACAACTTTCTTCCCAGTATATTGTAAACTTCAATTACCTGACCGTTGTTAGCTACAACATTAAGAATACCCTCTTTGCCATAAACTTTCATTCCTGAAGTTACCGGTTTCAGACCTGCAGGTACCCCAAAGTCTGCTAAAGTGCGTGGTACGAGTTGAGCTGTTCCGTTATACTGTATCAAAATACCTTTTATGTTTTTAGCTGCAGTTGGTATTGGAGTACCGATATAAGGAAGGTCAGCATAATTAGGTCTTAAAACAATTGAGTCAGATCCGTTTTTGAAGAAGTAATTAGCTCTTGCAAAATTACCTGTTGCGCTGGTTGACAGATTGTTTATTTGTATCAAAGTTGATTCATACTTTGCAAGGTTTGCTTTTGCTTCGGGTATTGTTAAAACAGTCTGAGACAAAGTATTACCAGTAGATGATGCAGTTACATCAACCTGAGGTACAATTTCCAGTAATTTACCATAAACTGCAAGATTTCCGGTCAGGTTTTTAATGCCATCACCAACGTTTATTTTTGTTTTAATAACTCCGCTTGGATCATCAATTAATATACCACCGGTAGCATCCTGTACATGTTTGTTATTTCTGTTTGTTGTAACAAGATTGACAAATACCTCTCCGGTAATTTTGAAAACGGTGGTAAGGTCAGTGGAATTAGCTTCATAAGCAGCACGAAGTGCACCAATATTTGCAACAAGTACGGGTGTCCATGCTTTTCCGGTAACAGTAGCAGTAACTGCTTCTGCCAAGCCGCCGCCTGTAATAGCAATAGTTGCAGTATCAGCACCAACTACAGTAGGAGCATAATAAACTGTAAGTAAGAAACCGGCAGTATCATTAGCCTGAGCAGTAGTAATGAGAGCAGGAGTTATACTAAATGCATTACCTTTTTTATTAGTACATGCTACAGCAAGATTACCCGTGATGTTTGCAGCTTTAAGTTTAATAGTTTTTGTAACAGAATTACCGGTTTCAGCAGAGAAAGTCTCACCCTTAATAGAAGCTGTCGGAGGTAAAGCACCACCTTGTGTGATTTTTAGATTGTCAACAAAGAAACGACCTTTACTTGCCTGCATTCCTTCAAATTTAATCTTTGTCGTCGCAGTGCCTCCGGTTAAAGCATAGGGTCCAAAAGGGCTGCATGTATATGGTGCAGCGGCATTTGATAAACCATCAACCTGAACAGCCAGAACATCATTAACAAAAATCTTAAAAGATGTTGCATCACCACTCCATGCTCTTGCATCAAAACTCAGACTAAAATTTCCTGAGTTGCCCGAAAGGTCAATAGAAGGTGTAATTAAATAACCGAGATCCTTAGATCCTCCCATCTTAAGAGAACCGCCGGCACAAAAAACTTTTGAACCTGTCCATCCCGAACCGAGATATTTTGAAACACTATCAGTTGATAGCATTATATCATAACTTGACGGAGTTGTTATATTTCCTAAAGTTGCCTTATCAAAATTTTCTTCAAAAACAGTTTTAGGAGCATTATCAACTACACTCTCAACTACAACATTTTTAATTTCCCATGTTGCACCGGCGGTACTGCTGGATTTGTAACGGAATGCAAAACGTACAGATTCTTTGCCTTTATAAGCATCAAGAGACAGATTACCTGTATTAACGAATGTCCAGGAAGCCCCATCTGAATGTGTAAAGTCTATTGATACCCACTTGGTTGTATCAATTGCACCACCAGTGTAAGAATCAGATACCATTAATGTAAGATCAGTTGCCGGATTAGCACCGTATTTGTGAGCATGTTCAAAAACAAGATTTGCTTTTGTTACGTCTGAAAAATCCATAGGAGGAGAAATCAACCAGTCATCGTTCTCGTTATTGACATTACTTACGAAACCAGTCATCTTTGCATAAGACTGTCCGCTGTATGTAGTCCATGTCCATCCCTGATCGCCCTTCAAAGACTGAGTAGTAAAGTTCCCCAGAGAAGTAGCAAAAGTCTCGGATAAAATTGTAGCTGCATTCATGCTGAAAGAAGCACATAACAGGCATACAATTGATAAAGTCATCATTCGTGTAAAATTTTTCATACGCATCACTTTTTTGAATTTATATTATCGTTTTAAAAATCACTCAATATTCCCCAAAGTTAAAACCTTTTTCAATAAATATACATTTATGCATTCATTAAAATTGTGAAATTTTTATTACAAAATCAGTTTCCTTTTCTCATCTCCTATTTTAATCAAATAGATCGATTCAGAATGTAAAGAAACCTGCAAATCATTACCTTCCATAATTTTTCTAAAAACCTGCAGGCCCTGCAAGTTGTACACTTCGACCAATTTGCCGGGAGTAGTCCTGATAAATACGGTTTCACCGGAAGACCAAATCTCAGTGCAATCATCATCGACTTTACGGCAAGCCGAAGGCAGATACTTTGAGGGATGAAACTCATAATTGACCGAGTCGCCCCAGACGTACTCTGATAACGAATTGAAATCAATATAAGGATTCCTGTTATGTTGAAAAATTTTGTAAATACTGTCATTCCTTGCAATCTCTTTTTGACTTACCGGATCCTGACGGCTCCACTCAAGCAAAACTTTTTTTGCCCACGTACTTAAGGCAGGGTAAGAAGTACCATCAAGCATTTCAGTATTGGCATTAACTTTCCAACCTGAAATCTGATCTTCATATCTTGTAGCCATATAAAAATATGTACGGGCAAAATCTCCTTTTAATTCATCAGCAGGTTCAAATACAGTCAAAGAAACCCCGCTTTCCATTGAAGTACCCCATATACAGTAATTATTTGCAGAATTACCTGTAATAGTCGTAACATTGCCAAAGGGTAAATTCCCGCGTTTATTGTTTACCCACTTATCTGAAGGATACATATGAAAAAGATCCGAGTACATTGGAGATTCCTTTACACCGCCAAACCAACTATTCGGAAAAGAATGCTCTCGATTGTAATACTGATTTTCTGCATTTCCCCCCGAACCACCATCCTGATCTGTCACAAATGAGTAATTAGTAATATTCGAGTAGATATCCCAGACTTTACCATCAGGTCGCGCATCAGTTTTTTTGAATGCATTCCAGAGATCACTGTAAGCAAGCACATTGTGACCCTTGATTATATTATACATGCAAGTCTTCAATGCAGACCCGGAAGCACCATCGGCAGAATCGTAATATCCGTTAGGTACAACAGCATACGCTCCTGTCATAACAGACAGGAGCATACTTAAAACCAATATTTTAAAAGGACCTTGCAAGATACAAGCTTATAAATAATTTATTTTGAAACAACCAATTCCTTGATTTCCCAGGTTGCTGATTCCGATGTGCTGCTTAAATATTTAAAAGCAAAACGGACATTACTATTACCATAAACAGAGGCAGGTAATGAAATGTCTCCGCTGCTTACAAAAGTCCAGTCAGCTCCGGTCGGATAAGCAGGTATCGTTACCTGAGACCACGTTGCTGTTGAAGGAGCCCCGCTAATGTAATTAGTGCTGAACCATAGAGTATGGTTTGTCTGCATGTTTGCAACAATACCTTTATTAATAGCATGGTTGAAAGTCAACTTAGCAGAAGTGACGCTTGTCAGATTAATTGCCGGAGATATAAGCCAGTCTTCGTTGGCATTATTTGCACTACTGGCGAATCCTGATATCTGGACTCCATAACTGCTTGCCTTCCATGCCTGATCACCAATAACACTGACAGCAGTAAAACCTCCCAGTGTATTGTTGAATGCTTCAGATAAAATAGATGTTCCGGTATTGCCTCCGGTATTGCCACCACTACCGCCTTCCAGCACATAATCGGTTGGAGCCTTCAATCCGGGTACACTGAAGTATGTTTCAAGGCTACCACATATTGATACTTTCTTACCTATATTGCCGGGGTTGTCACCAACATTAATAGCTGTACGTATTGCTGTACCACTTGCAAGCTGCACAGGCAGACAATCGGCATCAGTTTTAGAAGAAGCGTTGTCTGCTATAATTATATTACTGTATATTGAACCCGAGCTGTAAGTATAAACATAAGGAGAAGTACCAGTATTTATATATCCAACAATATAACCTGTTACCCATTTACCGGCTTCACCCTGTTTAAGCATAGCCTGAGCAACAGAATATGGATTTTCTTTACTACCGTCACCACCTGTTACCACAGGTCCGGTTGAAGGTTTTCCAACCCAGAATTCTGAAACCGCTCCTGAAGCGACTGTTACACCGGCAGCACCAAGTATCTTGCCGAATGTACCGTTCACACCAACAACTTTACCCAGATTTGAAGCATGGTCTGCAAGATTGAGAGAATCACGCAAACGCGAGTCAGCAGGAAGATTAATCACAACACATTTAGTCCAGTCTTTCTGTAATGAATCTGTAGCAATTACGAGAGTATTATTCATAAACGGAGCTTTCCAGTTGATGTCTTCGTTACCATTTATTGGATTAGAAGCATTTACACCTGAAGCAACAGCACCAACGATGTATCCCTTTACCCATCCGGTTTTACCACCGGTCTGTTGTTTCAATACCCAGTCTGCAAAATAAGGATCAGCTTTGGTACCTGAACCATGTGATACATAACCTGCGCCGAAACCGACAAATGCGAAATCCATAGAATCTCTTGGAGTAAACTGATAAGTATTGTTGTAAACAGAAACTATACCTGTCAAATCACCATTGCCGGCAGGCAATGTTTTGTTCGCAAAATCAGCAGCACTACTCAGACGTACCGTAATGGTTTTCCCGGGAAAAGTACTTGAAGCAAGAGTCTTACTCAAAGTCTGAGTTGAACCATCTGCTCCGGCTGCAGCACAAACTTCCTTACCGCCATTGACAAAATAAACGTTTTCAAGAGTAATCAATTTCCCGTGATTTACATCAGAAGCAACCACATCCATGCCAACAACTTTAGGTATAAGCAAGCTATTTTGAGGATCAGGCCATCCTGACTTGAAAATATGAAGTTGAGCGGTTTCCCACGTCATCTGACCGATACCGGTATTGTAAGGACCGCCAAGTTGCACATAACCGCCATATTTACCGATATGCAAATCTTTGCACTCGATAAAGACTTTCTGGCCGATGCGGAAATCAGTATAAAGATCTCCCTGATTGATAGCAATCTTCAGACCGGCAGTGCTGTCCATAATGGTAAACTCCTTGTAAAAGTTGCCTGAGACATCATTAGCTACAACTATACCTGATATAATGTCATTGTCAGTAATCTGAGTTACGTTTGATCCGGCATATTTTGCCTTAAACTGGGCAAGAGTCAGGTTTGCAACACCTGAATACGTCGGTTCATTTAGTGGAGGCATGTCAAATTCGCGTTGATCGCAGGCAGTAAAAAGAACGGCCAAAGTGAAAATGCCGACAAAAAATCTTTTTAACTTGTTCATATAGTATATCATTTATGTATTGTCAATTTTTAATATTTTTTTTAAACTTCACAGGTTACTGCTTTTTAATCAGAATTTATAAGCAACCAGCAGATAACAGTTGAAACCCTGAGCATAATAATAATATGGCGGGAACTTGTCCACATTGTAATTTGTATAATCAAACCTGCCCTGCTCGTAACCACCGCTACGTAACTTAGTGTTATTCAACAAATTACTAAGCTGCAAGTTGAAATTAAGGTTGTGCCCATTCTTCAGACGTAAAGATTTTCCGATTGAAGCATCAACCACAAAACCACCATCATATTTCTCCTGATCCACAATCTTATGAGCCAAAGCCATATAATCATCATAGCTGTCTGAAGTGAAATTTAAAATCTCAGCCGTACGACGTATTGGTGTCAGGTCAACGTAAACTCTGTCATAATAGCTGCAACCAAGATCAAAGAACCAATAATCCGGAGCCCTGTAGCTTAACTCAAAGTTGATCGCAGTCTGAGGAGTACCACCGACCTTAAAATTCTTCAGATAAGCAGTCCTTACAACATCAGCACTCATACCATTTTCAACACTTATAGTCGTGGTAGGTCTGCAGTCATAGAAATAGTCTGAAACCGACCCGATAAGAGTAGCAGACAGGTCAGGCATAATATCACCGGTAATTCCAAACTCTACTCCCTGATGAACCTTATCGACACCGGTCATTACCGAGTTTACAAATGTTCTCAACTCATCATTAAAGAAATTGTCAATTTCTATTTGGTTGTTAAACTTTGTTCTGTAAAGACTTACCTTACCGTGGAAAAATCTTGTATTGAAATTGTAATTGATATCACCGTGAGTAACGCTTTCACTTGTCAACCCTTTTACTGCATCATCCTTAATTCTGGGTGATATATAAGCATTGTTAGGTTGAGGAGGACGGGTTTCATAGAGAGCATTTACAGAAAAAATATGATTACCGCTGGGCTTCCATGTCAGACCACCTTTTACAGACTGATTTACAAATGTATGCGCTTTACCATAACCAAAAGAGTTTTCCGGAGCACGTCCGTTTTTCATAAGACCCTCTCTTTGGAAACTTTTGTAACCAAGTTTAGCACCGTAGTAAAAATCCAGATGAGAATAAGTATAATTATTCTGAAACCAGGCGTTAGCTGAATACACATACATATTATAATTGTATCCGAAAACATCATCCTTAATCTTCTGAGAATAAGGGTCATTCAAATCATTGTACTGGATATCGTGAGATATAGGCGAGTAATTCTCAGTGTACTGGTCAATATCATCATAATAATTTGAACCAAGCATATCAGCAATAGTTTTGTAATGCATACCCTTTGTATATCTTGCTTCGAGACCTCCGTTTACTTTAAGATTGTTGTCAACCCTGTGGTTTATCGTCGAATTAAGAATGATTTCATTCTGGTCGTTATGACGCTCTTCAAGTATGTATCTGGCGCTTTGACCTGCATCATTGGCAAGTTTGTTTACCATATAAAGCCTGTCCCAGTTTACCTGAGTTCTCGTCGGATCCTTGCTCTGCCATATCTGAGTATAGAAATCCTTCATCTCCTGAGTAGACTGATAACCGGGAAGGTTTCTGTAATATGTAGGATTAGGATTTGACGCATTATTGTAAGCAATAGCTGTTGAGCCATAACCACTTGCCCTTGTTGCGAGACCTGTGTTTATTTTTGTAAACTTGCTCACATCCCATAAATGGTTAAGCATTACAACAGGCTCATAATCTGTAACTATCCTTGAATTTCTTTTCTTTCCATCCTGGTAGCCCCAGTAAGAATTATAATAATTTGAACCCACAAGATCATAAACTTCCTGCACGTTTGCACTTGAATTTCCCCTTTGAGTCGGAGCGCCGAAACTTGTAAGTGAAATGCTGTGCTTGCTGTTAATCACTTTTTCAAGTGCAACCATATACCCGAGACTGTTGTAAAAAGTACCTTCGATGAAACCTTCATCTGCCCACCTGTAACCAAGAGCAGCAGTAAAAGCCCACCCTGTAGGTGATAAACCAGTCGAGAATGTATAAGTGCCACGCATCTTGTAGTTTCTGTTAGTATATGCAAGCGAAACACGGCTGCCTGGAGCATATTTACTTGCTCTCATTATTATATTACTTGCACCACCAACTCCGCCAAAACCGAAATCAGTAGCAGCTGTACCATAAACATCCTCACTATTTTTGACAACATCGTTTAGTCCTCCAAGCATGGAATAGGAAAAAACGCCTCTCTCCTGGTCATTAAATGAGATGCCGTTTATTGTACTCTGGATATACTCCTGATTATATCCGCGGGCTCTGAATCTCATAGCACTGAATGCATAACCAGCATTTGAAGCAAACACATCGCTTGCAGAAGTCATCATAGCACTGACATTCTGGCTGGCAGCATCCTCTTCATCAAGCATTGACTCGTTGAATACAAAAACAGGGTTAGTTGATGATTTGTCGATAGTCAATGTGTCTTCCTGAGCAGAAACCAATCCTGCACTAATCAAAAAAAGACACAACAAATACTTCTTCAATGATTTTCTGTCCACTATTTTAAAATTTATAATATATACTAAACCGGCAAAAAACTCTATTTTACACAAAACTGTATCTGATTGAAAACCTTTCAGGACAGGCCTGTAAAATTAGTAAAAAATAACACATCCTGAACAGGTTATAAATAGTTAAAAGCCTAAAAAATACTTGTAGCAAATCGAAAAGTTTTTAATGGAAAATATTATAATTTATAGCACATTAAGATGAAATGGTTTCAAATTGTAAACAATCAGAAATAATACATTTTAAAAGCCTTATCGAACGTAATTAAGCAATATTATTTTTCAGAAAAAAAATGCGATATTTGGAGACAAAACATCAAAACAAACATGAAACGAATTACAATAATATCATTTCTCACACTACTGATCTTCTCCCTTTCGACCTATTCCCAGGACAAAAAAGTTGCCATTTACAGTATTGGTTTTTACAATCTTGAAAACCTGTTTGATACTATCCCCAGTCCAGGTGTAAATGATGTGGAATTTACTCCCGGCGGAGTAAAGAAATGGGACGGTCGTAAATACTGGAAAAAGATTGAAAACATGTCTTTTGCCATAAGCAAGATGGCGAGAGAGTATTGTCCTGAAGGTCCTGCGGTTTTAGGAGTATCCGAAATTGAAAACAGAACTGTTCTGGAAGATCTTGTCAAAGCTCCTTCAATCAGTTCGGCCGGTTATAAAATAGTTCATTACGACTCTCCTGAAGCCAGAGGTGTGGATGTAGCTTTGCTCTATAACCCGAAATTATTTAAAGTTACCTCAAGTCACCCATATGCATTTACTTTGCCAAACAAGCCATTGTTAAACAGGATCGTTGTTTCTTGGTGAAAAAGCTTCCAGATATTTAAGGGAAGCCGCCGCGAAACTGACCAGGCATATTACGGATTCTCTTTTTAAAGCTGATCCTAAGGCGAAAGTTATAATAATGGGTGACCTGAATGACGATCCCTACAATGTTCCTGTTAAGGAAGTAATAGGAGCTAAAAAAAATCAGGAAGATGTACAGCCAAAAGGTTTCTTCAATACAATGTGGAGGATACTTGACAAGGGAGTAGGCTCTCTGGGATATCAGGGTGAATGGAATCTATTTGACCAGATAATAATTTCTCACGAGTTTCTGGGCACTGACCGCAGCACTTTAAAATACTGGAAAGCTGAGGTATTCAATAAAGACTTCCTGATCCAACAGGAAGGCCAGTACAAAGGTTATCCCTGGCGTTCCTTCAGTGGCGACACCTTTATAGAAGGTTACAGCGACCACTTCCCCACATTGATTTATCTGGCTAAAGAAATCAAATAAACTCTCACCTAATAATAGACTCAATAGTTATAAACCCACCGCGATAATCTGTAAAAACCCGATTTCCTCCAAACTTTCGTAAAGTAGTGGAGTATTTGTTCTCAGATATTTATTAATAGAAAAGGTCGCTGTTCGCGACCTTTTCTATTTTATTATTTTCCCCCTTTCAAATGTCTGTCAGCAAATTTGAGGAATTGCTCCCAGTCATAACGAAGCACAGCATGCGGTCCGGTTCTGTTATGATAAGCAATGAAACCATCATTTACCGCAACATCAATAGGAGGTTGTTGCTCGACACCCAATCCTGCTAACCCATACAAAGCGTAAACAGGCTCAGCACCTTTGCCACCAAGAAATTCTCCTTTCTGATCTGCCCAGTTATCATCACCGGCACTTGCAATATATATTGGCAGTAGTGGCCTTAAAAGCTATGTTGATTTATCGGAAGGCACAATTCCGGAATCTCAATTAATGCATGTGCAAGACGCTATACTCTGTTATATAGGCGACA
>CAZCWK010000004.1:2758-81167 GCA_964502355.1 uncultured Bacteroidales bacterium | reverse complement strand
AAGCTCATGCTGATCAAAAGGCATATACTTCTCTCTTGCATTAAACTGCTTATAGTTTCCATCAAAATGATGTGGAAACCTCACGTTCATCGCTTCAATGGTTTCACCGAATTCTCTCTTTGAAAGAGCAACTCCGCAACAACCAGAATTACAGGAAAATACCATAGCAAACCTTTGATCGCTGGCTCCGGCCCATGTAGCAGTCTTACCCAATCTGGAATGTCCCAGTATTGCAATCTTCTTTGCATCAATATTTTTGTCAGTTACCATATAATCCATGGCCCGGCTTGCACCCCATGCCCATGCGGCAACTGAGCCCCATTCATCTGGCATTGGATAAGTCTGTCCTTTTCTGTAAAACAAAGGATGAACTCCGTTTTGAAATCCATCATCAAAATCAGGATCAATATCGGAATAACAAAATGTTGCAAGACCATAACCTCTCTCGAGCAAGAGGTCGAGTTGCCATGCGCTGCTCATAAATCCCCTTTTAACAGGGAAACGACTTTTACTTTCAGCATTTACAGGCGGCGCAGGCAACTCTACTCCCGGGTCATCATAGACCGAGTAATTTGGAAGGAAACTTAATCCTAAAAACAATGGAACCTTCCCATTCACATTGTTTGGGGTGTATATCTGAAGGTTAAGGCAAGGATCTTTTTCTTCCTTAGTAAAATAAATTGCAACCTGTTTTCTGGTCGCCCGCCCGTCAAGAGCCTTATTATCAACAGACCTGACTACCCAATGTAAATCAGCAGGTCTTCCCGGTGTTTTTCCATACATATATGTAGTTAACATCCCTAATATTTCAGGACGTCTGATCTTTTCCCACTCTCCTACAGTTGTTACTTTATCACCGTTAATGGTCTGAAGTACATCCGGAAGAGAATAAACGGGAACTTTACTTTCATCATAATTGGCAATTTCAGAATACTTCTTATCGCTGGCAGATTTTTGTGCATTACCAACGAAGCAAATCAAAATCATTGCCGTTAAAGTCAGATAAATTTTAACAGTTTTCATATGCCATAATTTTAATACTTATATCTGTCCGTAAAATGAACTATAGTAGAAACCAATATTATTTAATTATTTTAATTCCATTCGGAGCTTTTACTGTAGTTTTGATTTTCCCGTCAGCCGTACGTACATGTTTGATACTTACCACACCTTTAGGGGTCGGATACGTCCCTTCCGCCCATTCAAGCTTGCCAAGATGAGGCTCTATCTTTAATGTTTTGCAACCAGGTTCAATTACTTTTACTCCCAGCACATTTTCGCTAAGCCAGGCTGCAGGACCCGATGACCAACCGTGACAAAAACTATGTCTGAAACCGGGATAACAATATGCCCCGAAATCTCCGTGAATATCTTTCTTGCCCGGAGGTTTCATTTCATCAAGTCTGCCAGCATTTACTGTCCAGTCAAGATCAAAATCTTCCCAGAAAGTCGTTGCACCCATATCAAGCATTCCACCCCAGTACTTATCGATTATATCAATAGCCAGATCATAATCACCAGATAAAGCCAATGCCTGAAGCATGTAATAACCATAGAATGTAGAGAAACCTTTCGGACCACCGACGGCAATGACTTCATCAGTCGCTTTGCGGGGTTCCATCTGACCGCTAATTGACATCAATGCCGCAGCCTGTTTCAATCCGTTATGGGGCAAAGTTTGTTTTGAGAGTCGCTGAAGTGCAGCATTACAAATATCCGCTGATTGGGTTTCACCAAGATAATTACATAATTTCTCAGCATCCTTTAAAGCCCAGGCAGATAAACCTCTTAAACCTGCTTCGACACCTTTTGGATTCGGGCTTGAAGGCCAGTCAAGAAAAAGTCTCGGTGAAAAATCCTGATTCCCGTTTTCATCAATCCTGCCATCTATTTGTTTGACCAACCCGATTATGTAATCCTTATGTTTTTTAAGAAAGTTCAAATCACCGTTTTGCATGTACCACTCATACTGAATAATCAGATACCATAAAGAATAAGAGCTCATATTGTTCATCCATCCGGGCAGAGGAAATTGTTGACATGCAAGGTCAAGACTTTTAGGCACAACTTCGTTATTACCAAAGACCCTCATTATTGTCGAAACCTCAGGATGCATATCCCCAAGCCATACAAGCCTGTCCCGTTTAATTCCGTCCCAAAGAAATTCCTGCATGTTGAGATGTACGGTATATGCTGCTGTCATCCAGATTTTATTCAACCTTTCGTCACTGCTTTTGAATGAACCCACATAATCAATATCACGGTAACGCAGTACTGCACGCGCTTCCTTAATCCTGATTGTAGTTAACATTTGTAACAAATCAATCCTTACAAATCTGAAACCGGTATTTCCGATTTCGATTGATCCGTCACGGGGGATTTCCATAATTATATCTCTTTTAGCATGATCGTCAGTAGAATATCCGACTTTCCATTCTGAATTATTTGTAGTGCTGTTGACCTCACCTACCGATTCACCAAAACGGATTCTTACAAGCGAAGGCTGCCTCCAGGTTGATGAGCCCATTACAAGTTGAAGACCACCGTGTAATTCACGCCCGTAATCAAGAATAATCCCTGCAGTATCATCAAGTGTGCTTGTAACAGTACACATGTTGCGTTTTCCCATTTCAGACTGGCTGTTACCCTGATTAAGCAGGAACTGCTCATCCTTGACAAGATTATTATTCTTCCCGGCAAACTTCCAGACAATCCTTTGAGGAGAGATGAAAGTTCTGGTCAGCTCATCTTTCTGCGTCTTGCCTTCGTATTCACTCCCGAAAACAGGGGGTAATGCAATAATTATTTGTGAAACCGATAAAAGAATTAACAATGCAAGTAATCTTGTGCGTTTCATGATTTTAGACTTTTTTGCTGTGACATTATTATACAAATGTAATCAGTAAAAGGAAAAATTAATAGATTTTGCTCTTTTATACTAGTTTTAGATGTTTGCTTATGATTTCCGGCAAAAAAAAGACCCGAATCGAAGCAAAAGCTTGAACCGGGTCACAGCAAGAATGAACTTTTTCAATAAAACACCAAAAATCTATAAACTAAGAGCACTTTTATTTCAATTACGCCTCAACTAATTATAATAAGCATTCATAGATATTGCCATAAATTCATTTTATTTCAGCAACGCAACAACTGGCTCATAAGCCGGCTCCTGCACGATATCAGGTACTTGCTCGGTGTAAATTACAGTTCCGGTTTCGTCAAGAACAACTACGGAACGTGACATAAGACCTGCCAAAGGCCCGTCTACCATACGAAGTCCATAATCTTCACCAAAGCTTCGGGGCTGACGCAACTCACTAAGGGTAACAACATTAGATAGACCTTCAGCAGCACAGAAACGACTTGCAGCAAATGGAAGGTCTGCTGAAATACATAATACAACAGTGTTTGCCAGTTTTTCAACTTCTGCATTAAAACGCCTTACAGAAGCAGCGCAAACACCTGTATCAATACTAGGGAAAATATTCATTACAACTCTTTTGCCAGCATAATCTGCCAGAGATACATCAGCCAGATTTGCACCTGTAAGACAGAAATTTTTTGCTTTACTTCCTACTGAAGGAAGATTACCTGAAGTTTGTACCGGACCGCCTTTAAATGTGATTGTTGCCATTTGTAAATAGTTTTTATAGTTGAATTTCTTTTAAATAACCCATAGATACTCTGCCATGAGTTTCATTTTTATATATTTAAGTTTATTATCTGAAAACTTCTTTGCAAAAACTCTAATTAACAAAATAAATTTTCTACTACAAAATAAATAATAATAATTGATTTATACAAGTTTTTACTTGTTTTATTTCGTATCATTTTACTGATTTCTGTGATTAATTTTAAAAGTCCGTGGAAAAGCATCAAATCTTCTCGCCTCAAAGCAGCGGGGTTAGCGTGCACCGGAATTCCAAACAGCTTTAAAGCATCAAAATAACAAGCTAAATATTAACAAAACAGGTACTTGTTTAGTTCCCAATCCTCAATGAAAAATTTTTCTGATTTGAAAAAATTAAAAACACTAAATTTGTCGCAAATCATTTTATCAAAAAAACTATGGAAACAAAACTTACAGGATACAAAGTACAGGAATACGATCAACCCGTAAAACGCTACTGCCAGACACTTGACCTTAAAGATGATCCGGAGTTGATTAAGGAATATGTTAAACGCCATAGTGAAGCCGAAGCATGGCCTGAGATCAGAGCCGGCATCCGTGAAGTAGGCATCCTCGAGATGGAGCTATATATACTCGGCACAAGGTTGTTTATGATTGTCGAAACCCCTCTTGACTTTGAATGGGAATCAGCCATGGCTAAACTTGCCACCCTCGACCGCCAGGCAGAATGGGAGGAATACATGTCAATCTTCCAGATTGCGAAACCCGGAGCTTCATCAGCTGAAAAATGGCAGCTAATGGACAGAATGTTTTATTTGTACAAATAAACGTATTATTTATGCCTGAAGATAAAACCCAACTTACAAATAGTCAATTTATCCTGTATCAAGATGACAATGGTGTGACAAATATCAATGTTCGCTTTGACAGCCAGGATATTTGGCTTTCGCAACAACAAATTGCTCAATTGTTTGATACAACCCAGCAAAATATCAGCTTGCACATAAATAGCATTTTAGACGAAGGTGAATTAAAAAAGGAAGCAACTCACAAGTATTTCTTGTTAGTTAGAAATGAAGGCAACAGATCAGTAAAAAGACAGATTGAGCACTATAATCTGGATATGATAATTTCTATAGGTTATCGTGTTAAGTCTCAAGTAGCAACACGTTTCAGACAATGGGCAACACTACGGCTTCATGAATATATCCAAAAGGGATTTACTATTGATGATGAACGCCTCAAAGGCAATGGTAATCGATATTTTCGCGAATTATTACAAAGAATCAGGGATATTCGTTCAAGCGAGCGCAATCTGTATCAACAAGTTACTGATATTTATGCGACTTCAATAGACTATGATCCACGAGCAGATATAACCCGCCTTTTTTTCGCAACTGTTCAAAATAAAATGCATTATGCAGCTCATCAACATACTGCAGCAGAAGTAATATTTCAAAGAGTGGATGCTGAAAAAGCAATGCTGGGCATGACCAACTTTAAGGGAGATTACATAACTCGTGATGACGTCAAAATTGCAAAAAACTATCTTTCAGAAAAAGAATTGCAAATCTTAAATTTATTGGTTTCTCAATATCTTGATTTTGCAGAATTACAAGCAATCGAACAGCAGGCAATGACAATGCAACAGTGGATTGAGAAACTAGACAATATACTATCTATTGGTAATCGCCCCTTGCTTGACAACGCCGGAACAGTTACTCGCAAACAAGCAATTGAAAAGGCAACACAAGAGTATAAAGTATATCGCCACAAAGAAATGCTACAATACGAGAGTGATTTCGACAGAGCAATAAGGGACTTGAAATCTCAGACTGATAAAATTGATAAAAAATAGATGGTTTATGACTCACAAAATTGACAAATAGCCGGAATTTATAAATCAAAAAATCAATAGCCCAACCCTGTAAACCACGAATGCCGCTAACCAGGCAAGCGCAATAGTGTAAAAGACTTCAAAGAGAGCCCATCTCCAGGTCCCGGTTTCCTGCTTGATAGCGGTGATTGTTGCAATGCAGGGCATATAAATCAGTACGAAAACTATCAGCGCAAGAGCTACTGCTTCATTGTATACGGATGTCCCGTCTGAGTATTTCTCTGCACGCAGTCTTTCAGCCAGATCCATTGAAGAATCACCTTTTGTGTATAGCACAGACATGGTGCTTACAACAATTTCTTTGGCAGTGATGCCCGTTACGAGCGAAACCCCAATCTTCCAATCAAAACCTAACGGTTTCAAAGCAGGTTCAACAAAATGACCAACCTTGCCGATATATGAATTTTCGTGCTGGAGTTTATGATTCTGCGGAGTGGGATTATCAACATAAGCCTGATTACGAGGATAATACCCGAGAAACCATATCAAAATTGAAGCAAAGAGAATAACCGAACCCATCTTCTTCAGATATTGCTTGCCCTTTTCCCACATATGACGTACAGTCGCTTTCATTGTCGGCTTGCGGTAAGGAGGCAACTCCATTACAAAAGGCAAATCCTCACCCTTAAAAAACAACTTCTTGAAGATTCTGGCAAAGATTACCGATAAAATTATGCCAAAAAGATAGACTCCGAAAAGCACCAGACCTGCATATTCCGGGAAGAAAGCACCCGCCAGCAGCAAATATACCGGCAATCTGGCACTACAGGACATAAGCGGAGTAACAAGTATAGTAATCAGCCTGCTGTTACGGCTCTCTATGGTACGTGTAGCCATTATGGCCGGAACAGTACAACCGAAACCCATGATCATCGGTATGAAAGACTTACCATGAAGACCCATCTTATGCATTAGTTTATCCATGATAAAAGCCGCCCTGGACATATACCCGGTATCCTCCATTATAGAAATAAAGAAGTACAGTATCAGGATGTTGGGTAAAAAAACAATAACCCCGCCTACACCACCTATGATACCATCAACAAGCAGATCTTTTAGCGGTCCGGCTGCCATATTTTCCCTTACAAAAAAGGAGAACAAATCCACGAGGCTCTCAATCCATTGTTTCGGATATTCACCCAAAACAAATGTGCACTCGAACATCACGAACATAAACAACAAGAAAATCGGATAGCCCAGATACTTGTTAAGCAGTATCTTGTCAATCTTACCGGTCTTTGTAGCCTTATGTTTTTTGTTCTCCTTAAAGGTTTCAGCAAGAGCGCCCGATATGAAACCATATTTCGCATTAGTTACAGCAGACTCAGCATCTTCTTTTAGTTCATTCTGTATATCTTTTACAACCTTGTCACGAACATTAAATATAACCAGAGCATTTGGAAGTCCGGAAATGATATTTTCAATATCCTTATCCCCTTCCAAAAGTTTTATAGAAAGAAACCTCGTCGAATACTTCGCCCTGAGCTTCTCATTGAGTATTATCTCATTTCTTACAGCATTTATAGCTGCCTCAACCGCCTGACCGTGATTGACATGAATATGCCGTGAGAATGAAACTTTCTTTTCATCTCTGAAATCATCAATCGCATGATGGTCTATGTCAATCTTGTGATAGATATCATGAAGTTCCTCCAACTCATGCTTTTTGACTTTGCCATCTTTGGTTAGGAAGTCGGTATTCTCATATATACTGATAATTGTCTTAAACAACTTCTCAATACCTTTGCCCTTCCTTGCCACTGTAGGCACCATAGGAATACCCAGCAAATGACCAAGCTGCTTGTAATCCAGCTTATTACCCTTATCTTCAAGCTCATCAAACATATTAAGAGCCACAACCATCCTGACATTCATATCAATCAGTTGAGTCGTGAGGAACAAGTTACGCTCGAGATTTGATGAATCCACGACATTCAGGACTACATCAGGAGCATCATCAGTGATATGCTTTCTGACATAAAGCTCTTCAGGACTATATGCAGACAGGGAGTAAGTGCCGGGCAGGTCTATCAAACGAATGGTATAACCGTTAAACTTAAAAGAGCCCTCCTTGGCATCCACAGTTACACCGCTGTAATTGCCTTCGTGCTCATGTGCACCTGAAGCACGGTTAAAGAGTGTAGTTTTCCCGCAGTTAGGGTTTCCGACAAGAGCAACATTTATTGTTTTACGCTTTTCAAAAGCAGATTTTCTGAGTATTTCTTCTTCAACCAGTCCCTGAAGGTTCTGATTGGATTCAGCTTTCATGGCTTCAGAGAGACTAATAACCTCAATATTTTCGGCTTCATTCCTCCTGAGTGAAACCTCGTAAGACATTACCCTGTACTTAACCGGATCAAGAAGCGGTGCATTCTGTACAGATTTCACAACCTTGCCCCTCACGAAACCCATCTCAATGATACGTTTCCTGAAACCACCGTGTCCCAAAACCTTCACGACAACAGCCTTCTCACCAGTATTTAATTCGGATAATCTCATGAATCAACTTCTTTAAAATAATGTACCGCCGGATTAGCATCTGCAGACATTTCAATCTTCATACCTATCTGAATACAAAGATAATCACTTGAAACGATAAAAAAGCCCCGAAGTATGGCTTCAGGGCTTAAGGTATTATAAATTTTGTTTCTTTTTTATACAGCTTTCATAAGTATGGATCTCATACGATTGTCTATTTCAGCTTTTTCACAGACATTCATCTGGAAATAATTTAGCCACGGCAAGATGAAAGTACCCGGATGAACAGGTGCAAGTATTATGGTATTCTCATTCGGAGAGTAAGCTCCGAAAATGGCACTTACCACATAGAGATCGTCAGATGAAATGTCGGCATACAAAACATCATCCACAGATATGTCCTTCATATATTCGTTGGATATAAAATAGCCCGAAACATGGGAAATGAACTTAGCGAACGTCTTGCCGTCCATCCGCCAGTGGTCTCCCTGTTTTACAAGCTTCATATAAGTGTCTTTACAAACCATAATATATATTTTTATTTCTTTTCTAAAATTTACTCGGGAAATACTCCCAAAACTCCTGTTGCCTGTACCTTTCTTGCAAGTCTTATAGTTTCTGCAAGTGACTGTGAACGGTTAGTTCTCAATTTGTACAAGTTGTTTTCTTCAACCAAAACCGCTGAACCCGGGAACAATCTCAATACCTTCTTAAGCATATCTTCACCAGGTTTGAAAGTCTTGTAAGCTCCAAGTTGCAAGCAATAAGTACCATCCACATAATGTACTACTGCAATCTCCATGCTCCACGGAACTATCTTCTTAACTCTGATATTTTCAGAATCAGCTTTGTGTTCAGGTAAGCTGATGACAGTAGGTTCAGGTCTTCTTATCGCAGGCTTACTTACCACAGGTTTAGCTTCAGTCGGCTTGGTGCCGCCAATCATACCGCTTTCTGCGGTCTTTCTATCTGCTTCTTCCTGTAATTCCTTGATAGATCTGCCATTAATGTAACCCGGCATATCACGCCATTCAATGTTACCTGCATCAACCACATCACCCTGAACATCAGGTTTCACAGTTACCATCACAGGATCAGACTCTCTCTTGAGTATCTGCAACTGTATTGAGTCGATTCCAACCTGATAATCGCCAGGTTTGAATCCAATATATGTGAAATATCCATCAGATTCGGAAATAGTCTGAGCGACCTTCTTCCCTTGTGAATCCTTAAATACTATCAGGATACGTCCGAGACCATTACCTTTATCATCAGCTACCTGACCTGAAATTTCACCCATAGGAAGCACAGGAACCAGGACTTTCTTGAACTGATTAGGATCGGTGGTAACCTTTACATTTTTAAAAGGAAGTTTCCATGTCAGACTTTCGAAGCTGGTTTCATCAAGAATCAAAGTGTAGGCAACAAATGGCTCAAGTCCAGTAATCCTGACAACAGAATCCTTCTCTCTTACCTGCATTTGTCCACCACTGCATCTGACCTTAAGTCTCTCAGTAGAAGGCTCTCCCTTATCACGTTTACCATTAAAGTTTACATCGACAAAAGACTCAATCGTCAGACCAGAACGACCGACAGATCCTCTTTTGTCAACAATAACATATTTCTTGCCACTCCCGAAAGAGAAGCTTCCTCTTGCTGATTCAGAAGATTGCAACTGCCTGTTGCTATAACCTGCTGCCACATAAGTTGAAACATAAGGCAAATCATATCTGAATGACAAGTTGAAACTGTGTGTTTTAGACATCACGCTGTTTTCATACCTGAAAGCAACATTAGCATCCTTGAACATCTTGGATTCAACCTCACCCTTGATCGAAATCAGGTTGTTGGTCGTATAATTATACTGCGCTGAAGGTCTGAATGACAAATATTTGCCAAACTTAAAGCCTAAAGCCAGATTTCCGTAAACATTAGTGTTGCCTGCAGGAGTCCAGTTCAGGAAATTACTGTAGTTCATATTGTAATCCCTGTAATTGGCTGCAAGCATCAATTCACTTGAATTGTAAGTGAAATTAGCATAAATATTTTGCCTTACTGAAGCTTTAGCATAACCCGAGAGATTTCTTAATTTGTAAGGCATAGAGAAACTTCCCATCCTCTCTTCGAGGTAATTATATATTATAGCCTTTTGACCCGGAGTATATCTCGCATAATTAAGTTCAAGAACTGAACGTCCGGGCAAAGTCAGGTTCATCGTAGTCTTCCATCTAACCTTGTGAGCGTATTCACCGGTAATTAAAAGCTTTGAAAACGGTTGTAAAGTAAAGTTGGCAAAAGGTATGACCGGACTTGAAAAACCGGTAGTGTCAATTACTGAAATTGATGAAAGATATTCAGCACCAATTCCTGCAGACAACCATCTTGCTATACCAAAATTAGTTTCAGCCCTGCCATATTTTGAATCCAGAGAATCCATCAAAGCCCCACCGGTAATTTTATACTCAAACTCTCCCTTTGGCAACATGTTGTAAGGCATATTAAAGGTCTTCTGCTCAGACCTTATTTCACCGCCGGGACCGTAAAATCTTAAAACAATATTGCTTGTACCATACACGATTGGCATCGTAAATGTGTAAAAACCTGAAGCATCAGATCTGGTATAAGCAGTCAACACATTATTTATATAAAGCTCTATTACCCAATCAGGGTCAGTGTAATCGGAAATTACATAACTACCCAATGCCTTTCTGACAGTAGTCGGTGCATTGGTTAATGTGAAACCGTCTATAGGAGACAACAAAGAGGCTACAGAACGACTATTGACGCGACCGAGTTGTATTTGTTTTACAACTTTCGCATCATTGTCGGCCCATCTCCAACTGTAATTTTGTTGTTGTCTGTTCATACCATAGACATTTGACCAATTTAAAAATATATTCGCTTCACCACCAAGCACTTCTGCTCCTCCTCCAAATTCCACGCGCGTTTCACTGACATATTCTTTTGCCTGGCTCGAAGCAACTGACCAATCTATCATGCCACCTCTCATCCAGTGATAATCTCTTTTATATATTGTATCGTATGCGACTTCATCGCCTCCTTTGGCTCCTGCCTTTTCTCTCGCCTTCTCCTGTTTATTCAGTTTAACTACAGGAAGTTCAAATTCCGATTTAAAACTTGCCGTAAGTGCTCTGAAGTTTAATGACATTGTGAAACCAAAAGCCTTCTGGTATGCACTTGCTTTAAGATACAAAGTACCCATATCCATTACTGCTTCCGTCGAGTCAATTTTGACTGTCTTGCCTTTGAAAGTAATAAAGCGTTTGGGAAAATTAATTTCGTAAGGATTTGCTTCAGTTTCAAAAAAACCTTTTACAATCTTACCTTCTTCTGAGGTCTTGTTTACAACCTTTAACAGGCTAAACAGACTTTCAACAGGAATATATAAACCATCAGGATCCTGATATAAAGCAGGGAAAATGTAACTGCCCACGTCATCTATCTTGATCGTGACATTAAAAGCATCAAGCACCGAGCTGTCAAATTCATCCTGAGCATAACTTTTTGCACCAAATGAAACTAAAAGCAACATAATGCAAAAACTTAGCGAATGATTTTTAAAATTATTAAAAAGCTTGACAGTCATCAGAGGAGTAATTATTTTTCTTAATCAGGATGTCATTGCTGAACTATCATCAAACTTAAGTTACTATGATAAGTGCCGGCAGGATTGTATCCTAAAGCCCTGGCAGTTAATGTGCCGCCGACATATATCCTGTGAATTTCATTACAACCTTTGTTTGAAGTAAACCTTACATATCCTGATCCGAACTCATCTATAGTACCTCCTTCTAGTTTGAACTGAAGATTAGTTACATCCATTGCGCCTCCGTTATTGCTGCTTCCAGTACCTAATATCTGAATATTCGAAGGGTAATAAATCTTTATTGTACGACCCGGACAAAGTTTAAATTCAAACATTGCAGCTCTTACAGCAGTACCCCTGTTAAGGAGATATACATCACCGGTCTGACTACGCGAGTTGTCTGTCAATAAAACAACAGTACCACCTGAAGCATTCTGAGGTACAGTAAAATCACCAAAGGACATGTCAACCACAGGAGTCAAAACAACTCCGTCCCTGGTTGGAAACTGGGGAGGAGTCTGGGCATTTATATGCAAACTTATCACAAGCGACCCTGCCAGTATGGCAAGGAAAGCATTTTTTTTCACTTTCTTAATGGGTTACAGTTAAATGATAATCAGGGGATTATGTATTCAGTTCTTGCAAGCTCCTTACCACCGTCATCACGCGGCATAAGATATCTTACAATGATTTTTCCCTTCTGAATTTTAGTCCCTGCGCGCATCCTAAGCGGAAGATTATAAACTCTTTTGCTTAGCTCAGTATAAACACCGACTCCGTTGGCTAATCCAAGTACAACTTCCTTACCACCATTAGGTACATAAGTTGCTTCAAGACTACCGTAAGCTGATTTTTTGCCTGTTCTGTTGATCGAGACTGCAAGATTGTAAGTACTGTCGTTTACAGATGTAAGATTTACATCGCTAAGATTTATACCCAGATCAAGATTGCCGTTACGCACTATCACCGGAATACTTATACCGAAAATAGGGGTAATACTTACTGAAAGCTGTGTTGTGTCACGGTTTTCATCTACCAATCCAAGTGGAGCAGCATTCCTGTCAGCCCTGAAATAAAGATGAGAACGGTATTCTCCTTCTTTCAAATCAGCAGGCTTCCTGAATTGCAACCTTACTATCTGTGATTCACCGGGAGGAAGAGTAACTCTTCTCGGGAAAATTCTCAGATAACTGTCTGATCTCGGTGTTGGTAAAGCGTCTGAATCAGACAACATTTTGAAACTTCCATCTTCCAGCATCTGATAATGTAAAAATGAAATCAGATAAACGGCAGTATCCTGGCCGATGTTGGAAAGATTCAAATCTTCTCTTTGTTTACCATTCTCAAACACCACTCTGATCGGAGCGACAAGAAGGTTACCCTGGGAAAACATGTACTGAAATCCCTGGATTAACAAAAATAATGTTACAAAATACCGGACTTTAACTTTCATGATATGCTATATTACAGGTATAATCGCCAAAGATAATGATATTACCCACAAATAAAAGATGAAAAGCATAAATTTTTTCATTAATAAGTAATGTATCAGGCAAATTATATCTCGATTTTACAGTCATTTTTTAAAAATTCAGTGAATATTGCATGGAATCATTTCAAAGAACGCTTTTTTACTGTGGTAGTTTTTCATTTCAATTATACATGAAAACTACTTCGTAAGTACCGGAATAATATCCGGCCGGATTACTTAATCCATTTCCCAGATGTAAAGTTGCACCAATGCTAACTTCAGCTTTGCCGTCGCTTTGTCTTACTACCTGACCGCCTACAGGCACATCAGATGTAAACTCGTCAACAGTGATTTCACTACTACCGTTAGCCAGTACCATTTTTTGTGGTGTCTGTGGTAACACAATAGAAACCAAACTATTCGGCATACCGGAAACAACAAAACGTCCCGCACTGTAAATATCATCCATCAGGATAATATTACCAGTTGCAGTACGCTCGCCGGCTGCAGATATCTTTACAGTACCTCCGCCTGTTTCAGGCAGTACCTTACCGAAATTAAGCAATTCGGTTTCGGACGCTGCAACAGGTACAGCAATTTCAGCTTCCATTTTGCCGATCACACTGGTCTGTGCAATAGCGTTAATGGCAACTGAAACAACTATCAAACAAGTTACTATAAAGCGTTTCATATTATTACTTAATTAAAAGTAACAGTTACGGGAAAACTACCTGTGTACTTACCGACGGTTTTGTTTGCAGGAACATTTAAAGTTGCACCAACAGTAAAATTCTTTGCAGTTGCAGTGTTTCCTGAAGATATACTAGGTGTAAAATTAATCACCGACATAGTAATATTATTGTCAGTTTCCAGTTTTAATGTTTGGTTTGCTATAGCACCCAAAGACCAGTTTACATCTACTGCTGAATTTATTGTAAAAGAAGCAGCAGAAAACGTGTGACCTGCAGCTTTAATAACATTTGTTTCTATACAAGAAGTTCCGGCAGCATTAATTAAAACAGTACCATCAGTCGCAGTTGGTATTAATTTACCAAAATTAAGAGAGGTATTATTTGAAACAGAATAAGCTGACAACAACTCTGCATCAATTTTCGCACTCGATGGAGCTGTTAATGGATCAGCCGCAAAAAGCCTTGATGGCATTATCGCAACGAAGGCTATCAAAAGAGTCAGTGCAATTATCTTTTTCATATTTTTTTGTGGTTGGTTGAAGACATAAAAATTAATTATATCCGATACTTACATCAAAACTTGATGTATATATGCCGGCAGGCAGATTTGAAGAATTTATAACAAGTCTGCCTCCCACAGTAAAGTATGAATCACTTTTAACCACCCCAACCAAAGCATCATCAGATGATGAGGAAGGTTTGGCAACCAGATTCTCTACTCTTATCTCATTATCACCATTTTTTAAAACAATATTTGAAGGAAGTGCTATATAATATTCGTAATCATTAGTACCTCTCACATCAAACTTAGCAGGGGACCATCCTGTAGTCCCGACCACATTGGCACCAACAGCACTCCTGCCGCCCGATGTAGTCAATAAAACCGAACCTGTGTAACCATTAAGTATCTTTCCGAAGTTCATATCGTCCACTTTTGACAACAAAATCGGTTGAATAATATTTACTCTTGCAGAAGACGAAGCTGATGCTCCGTTCTCTCCCATTGCATACAAGGGATAGCAACAAAGCATCAAACCTGTAAATATTATCGAAATGAACTTTATCATATTATTGATATGCAATAGTTACATTAAAAGAACCTGTATAATCACCGGCAACCTGATCAGCATCTAAATTAAGCGTTGCTCCTACAGAAAAAGTTGCAGCACCTGAACTTGATAAAACTAAACCGGAGTTGTGAGTGAAATTCGTAACTTCCATCTCTTCAGTACCACCGGTACGTGTCATCTTCACATCATCATTATCAGGTAGCGTCAAGTTAAAACCAGCACTATTTTCACCAGAAACACTGAATGGAGCAGCGGTAAAAAATGACGAGCTTAAAACGGAAACCCCTCCTGAAGTTGTTCTTTGTCCTTCTGGTGTCACAGTCACAGTCCCGGCAACAGATGATCTGGAAATAGTCCCAAAATTCAATTTTGTTGAACTGGTGTTTGAAATTGAAATAGGAGCAATCACTTTTGCATCAATACCGATATTCGTGGCAGTAGAGCTTACTTGACTGTAAGTAAAGAAAGGCAGCAAAAAGAAAATAGATAAAGTTGGTATTTTTATAAATTTTATTTTCATCATTTAGCTGCCTTAATTTTGGAATATTTATAAAATGAATTTATACAAATATACCGTTAATCAATTATAATTCACATAAACATTAAATGTACCAGTATAAGTGCCTGCTTTCTGAGATTGACCAACATTTAATGTGCCTCCTACATAAAAAACCTGCGTTCCTCCAGCAAGTGTCAGTTCTGTATCATCATCTAAATCGCAAGTCCATTGATCTACAGTCATAGGATCTCCACCATCACTACCTGTCAAGCTAATAGCTGCAGCAGGAAGCGTTATCGTATAATTCGCATCCACTTCACCAGTAATTGTAAATTTGGCAGCAGTTTGATCAGTAGTTAATAAAGATACATTCGAATTTATTGCTGTAGGTGCATCAGCTGCAGGTACTAATACTGTTCCAATATTAGTAGTTGAACTTGCAACTGTACCAAAATACAATGGTTGCGCACCAGTATTCTCCAACTTAATTGGATTAACTATAATTGCTTTTGCAGTTGTAGCTGTAGCAGTAGTTTCATTATTACCAGCAGACTGTGCACTAACACTCATAGGAAGAGCCACTAAAGCGGCGAGGGCAACGATTGATAAAAATACTTTTTTCATAGTCTTAAAAATTAAATTGTTTATTTTTTTGTTTTATTAGATATTGTAAATGCCTTTATGTAAAAGCCGATCTGATTGTTGTCGACTTTTAACATTACAAAGATAAATTCATAAAAAAGTATTTTTCAGAAAAGAAAGCATCAGAAGGGAAACATGCGACCGAACAAGAAGGATACAAAAAGGATACAATTGTTCGGTTTAGGATACAATTGTTCGGTAAGGGAAACAATTGTTCGTTTTTTTAAGACTATTTCAGCGTATTCTCAGTGGTTTCTACCCACTTATCTAATTCATTCAAACTTTGAAGCTCCTATACCAACTGTAATAAATCCGGATTTTTAATAGTATTACTGATGATTTGTAAACTCATTTCGCCTCAGTACTGAGCGAAATGATTTCGTAAATCAATTAATCCCGGGAATTGCATTTTCTTCACCTCGGTATAGTGCCTGTTACTCAAAGATGGGTTTTAAATTCCGATCCTCAAATAGTTTTTTTCTTTGGTCTTTTTACAGTGGTTTTCTCGTAAGTCAGCTCCTTTAGTGTATCCTGAAGGTCTTTCCCCGGTTTAAAATTAAGTTTAGCACTTGTGATATTCTTTGCAGAGAAGTCTTTTTCATTGCTTACTCCCTCGCTGCAAATTGTCAGGTTAAGGCTGCCAAAATCACCAAGTCTCACAATGTGACCTTCCTTAATGGCTTCCTTAATCACATTAATACAACCATCAAGCACAAGCATAACGTCACCTTTAGTAGCCGATGACCTGTCTGAAATCTTATTACAAATCTCTTCAAACCCTATCTCGCCCGAAGACTGAGCTTTAGCATAGTAAATTTCGTCATTCTTGCCCGAAACATCATGAGTTTGTTTGTACACACAAAACTTTACAGCCATACACCTTTTATATATAATAGACAGTTTCTACAAAAGTAACTATAAATTCCGAAATTCAGCGTGCTGAACATACAAACTTTCCGCACGAAGACAATCCAACTCAGCACGCTGAAACATTCAACTTAAGCCCACAATTACAAAAATCAGGGCTTAGCTGTAATTACTGTCACTTAATAGGATTTATATATTCTATGTTTATCAATAACTGCTATGTGCTAAATTACCCGTGTCTTTAAAAAAAACGTGAAGAATCCACGTAAGGCATAGCGAGATAAAATCGTGAATAAAGCAAAGTCTTTCGCAAGTTTTTATTTTATTGAGTCACTTATTATGAAGTAAGTTTGGTTGTCATAAAATTCCCAATACTCAAATCCTAAATTCTCAATGTCAGGATTCGACATAGAGTTGCCTGTTGATGAGATAGCATTTAAAGAATTAAACGCTTTTGTCGCATTCAACTCTTCCGGTGCATATTTTGCTTGTTTGTTAAAGAAACAACACTGTTTAATTTTGAAACTCTCGATATACATCCCTATCGTAGGTACATCGACTATATTTTCCAATGACTGTTTTAATTGACGTCTAGCTTTGGATATTTTTCCTTCCACCTTTTCACCGGACCTTTCGTGTTCATAAAGAAGATAAGTTTTGGTGTCTGTCAATTCATTCAATAAAAAGTAATTTTTGTCGTCTGTATAAACAATCAAATCACAAATATTACTTCCGATAGACCCAGTATTCTTTACTCTTGGTGGTAATGTAGTAATAAATTTCTCATAATTAATAACAGTAACATCTAACGAATCAATATTATTGTATCTCGCCACACCATCCTTATCATCCAGAGAATAAATCATTGCATCATCATCTATTAGAGAGAATTCTGTATTTCGAGTTGATTTCAAAATCAATGTACAAGAAACAGGTAAATTTGGTTCTCTGTTGTAGTGAGTAATAAAATCACATTTCAATAATTCATTCATCCTATCTCGTTGTACTCACTGTAAATATTATTGATAGTTTCGGAAAGAATATTTGTATTAATCAATCTTTTATTCTTAATTTTCAAATCATACAAAGTGCCATCGTCTACTTGATATACAGAGATACTATCATAATCTAGTTTCGCCCCCTCAATCAATTTATCGTTATCGTAAGACTTTATCAACAAATTCAAGTGATTGATAATGTATGGACTATGGGTGGCCATCATAACAGTCATATTATAATCGTTATGTTTTTCAATAAAGCAACGATTAATAATAAAATCAATCAAACTACGCTGACTTTCAGGATATAAGCTTAGTTCAGGTTCTTCAATATGAATATGAACATTTTTATTTTTTATTTCACCGATATTTAAACCAGTATTAAACTTCTTCAAATCATCACTCTCATACAGATATTTAAAGATAATTTTATCACCGAATTTTGAAAAATTATAGTGCTTGGCAAAATATTCAATTATAACTGACAAAGGAGTTACCGTTTGCATGCCAGAAGATGCATTTTCCAATTTTATCGGAGGGTATTTCTTATTCTCATCTGTGCTTTCAATAAAATGCTTTGTAATTGAACCAACTTTCTTGCGAGAATATTTTACTCCTAAATAATTCATAGGCAATTCCCTAATGAAAGGGTATGCAATTTTGAAATCTTCATAAGTTTCTTTTACAAAAAAACTATCTGCTTTTGAATTATTGGCAAGAATATCAGGTACTATATTTCTCTTATCAGCAATAAAACTCATTTTGTCTAAACTCAAATCGTTTTCAGGTACAATTACATTTGTGTTAAGTGAACCAATATAAGAAATTTCATTATTTCCTCTTTTGTAAATTATTTCAGTATCCGGGTGTATATAGGCTTCTTCTTCAAAACCTCCGTTGTCCAAATATTCTTTGAAATTAAATTTGAATGGTGACACTGTAATATTTGCATGCTTTAAATAAGAACGGATATTAACCATCTTATAAATCCAACGAAATAGAACGATTACTTTCATAATCGTACTTTTTCCACTTCCCGACTCTCCAATAAAAACAGTAAATGGCTTTATATCTTTGATCTCTACATTCTTAATAGGACCAAAATTTCGTATGATAATTGACTCTTGCATTAAGGACTATTTTTACGAAGGTACAATCTTTATTTGAAATTAAAAAGAGTAGTTTTGGGTATTTGCAACTGCCAGCCAACATAACGGACTCTCATTGTCGAGTGATGCGCCATGCATGGCACACTAAACTCAGCGCACAAAGTCAACAACTCAGCACGCTGAAACATTCAACTATAATACGTAATTATATTAAGTCCGGGCTTATTTACAAATAAACCTTTCAGGATCCTGTCTATTATCAAATAGATTTGCTATCTGAACTTCTATTATTAAAATATGTATTTCTCGAAAATCAATACCTAATAGGATGATTAATCCCTCAAACAAACATTTTAAATATTAATATATTTTAAACAATTAATTTATATATTTGCATTACTAATCTGGTTGCTCCATGCCAGGTATTGACAATAACTGAAAAACAACGAAATATGCCATTACCAGTTAACATTCCCGATTTGCTTAAAGGTCGAATCATTGAGCATGACCGTTTGGAATTTAAAGCAAGCTGGAACCCTGACAGCATTTACAGAACAATCTGTGCTTTCGCTAACGATATTGAAAACATCGGGGGCGGGTATATTATCATTGGTGTAGAAGAAGACAAAGGTGTGGCTAAGTTTCCGCTAAAAGGCATTCCGATAGAACAGATGGATAATATTCAAAAGCAAATGATAGGTTTCAACAATCTGGTTAGACCGGTATATACGCCTAAAATGTCAATAGAACAGATTTATGGGAAATATATCATTGTACTTTGGATACCGGGAGGGCCAAACCGCCCATATGAGGTGCCTGAACAAATAACATCAAGAGAAAAAAGATTTTATTATTATATCAGGAAGTATTCCAATTCTGTTAAAGCGGATTTGCAGGAGCAACAGGAACTCATTGAACTGGCTAGCAAAGTACCTTTTGACGACAGAGTCAACACCAATTCATCTCTTGAAGACATCTCCATAACACTGGTAAGAGACCATTTACGAATAACAAAGAGCAGATTGTTTGAGTTTTCTGAATCTTTGTCAAAAGCGGATCTGCTTTTGCAAATGGATTTGGTTTCAGGCCCTCCGGAAGCACTTTATCCAAAAAACATTTCTCTGATGCTTTTTTCCGAAAAGCCGCATTTGTTTTTTCCTTATTCGCGAATTGAGGTCGTAGAGTTTCCAAACGGCGCGGATGATCCGGCTTTTTATGAAAGACCGCCGATCGACGGTCCGGTTCAGAACCAAATAAAAAGATTTATTGATTTTTGTAAGTCAACGATTTTACAGGAGAAAATTACCAAGTTGTCAGATAGAGCCGAAGCCGTAAGGATATGGAATTATCCGCTGGAGGCTTTAGAAGAGGCAATCGCGAACGCCGTTTATCATAGAGACTACCAGGTTAGGGAACCTATAGAAGTAAGGATTTATCCAAACTACATAGCAATAATTAATTATGGCGGACCCGACCGATCCATAAAAGCTGAAGCTTTTACAAAAGGCCCAATTAAGCCCAGACGCTATAGAAACAGGAAACTGGGTGATTTTTTAAAAGAGTTGGATTTAACTGAGGGTAAAGCAACAGGAATTTCCAGAATTAAAAAAGTATTAAGAGAAAACGGTTCACCTTCACCAGAATTTATTTTTGACGAAGAACGTACATATTTTGAGGTGGATTTTTATATCCATCCGGCTTTTGTAAAGCCTAAGCCAAAAAACGTTATTGGAAATCATTTATCAGAACCTAAGATATCTTATGCACCTACTGATCTACTCGGAAAGGTAATCGAATTGATAAATAATAATCCGCTTATCACAATAAGGAATATTGCTATAAATGCCGGAATATCTGGCAGTTCTGCGGATAGAATAATAAAACAACTCAAAGTATCAGGCTTGCTGGAACGCAAAGGAACCCTAAAAAACGGATACTGGTTAATTAATGAATGAGTCTATAATTATCACATACCCGGATTAATCAATCTATTATCAAAAGTCAAAGGAGCAATATTAAGTATCTTCAGCTTACTGATATCTTCGTGATAAGGATTAATCAGATAATTGTATTCATCAGGAACAATATAACTCGGCACTTTTAATATCAAAGCAGTTTTTTGAATAACAAAATCATCTCCTATTGTTTGTGTAATGACAGCAGGAGGCTTAGCATCCCACCCTTTAGGAAGATCCTCTGTTTTTACTTCCTGTATAATTACATTATCAGGAATAAATATTTCAACAAGAATCCGGTCTGCAGGTAAATCCTCACTTAAATCCATATGTACAAAAACCTCAAGCATAGCCAATGCCCTGCTTTCAGATGTATAAACAAGTCTGGTAAATAAACTGTTCCAACGGAATCCATCAGTCATTGAAGCCCCTATTCCTGTCAAGGTGGTTTCAATATACTTTTCTCTTTCAACTCTATAGATCTTCATCACGCAAAATTTCCAAATTCAATTCTGTTAAGGCAGTGCTTAACTTCATCTATTCCGGTTATCGTATCCAGCATACTTTCAGGAGAATTGCCACCCAAAGAAATATTCGGTTTCTTCAACCATCTTTGAAACTTGATTTCCTCGTTATTAAAAACTTCAAGTCCGAATTGAATTAACTCTACTATCAGCATAACTAATTCACTATTTCTTCTATCTAACAGCGATTTTTCATTTTTTTTCTTGTTGTATGTCGTTTGAGGCATACCTATCATGGCAAGAGTAGCTTTAACAGGAATATTTAGTTGTCTGCTTAATGTATCAAAAGCATCATAAGGAATCCCTTCCCTGATAATGTTTATCTTTTCAATGTTGTTTTTCCAACGATAAGCCTTTACCGGGGTCTCAATAACCCAGGATTTGTCAGTATCGCTGCTAATCGACCTTTTGATACTGCCTTTTGTATCGAAAGGTTTAATGTTTTTTACTATAATTTCTTCCATAATCGCAACACATTTGTTGTAAATATACAACATATATGTTATAATTATAAATTTTATTGCTGATATCTGCTACGAACGCAGTCAGATAATTTGAAGAATATTTAATACACCACCTTCTTTGTTACTAAAAACTTCTGTGATCTGAGTGAAACCATGTAAATACCTCTGGTGCTGAGGGAGACTTCTTCTACATCGCCACCGAATACTTTGGCTTTGTGCAACACTTTACCGCCAAGGTCGTAGACTGTAACCTCATATTCGTCATTCAGATTACTTAAATCCACATATAATACACCTGCTCTTGCATAAACTGCAAAAAGGTCAATATTATCTTCAGGGACTATTTCACCCAGATGTATTGCAAAGCGGGACTGCAAATCTCCCGGTTTCGCCGTGAATGTATAAGTATCTGACTGACTGAAGTCATGTATTGTGCCTGTTATTTTGTCTTCCAGGAATATTTTGTCAGTAACAGTCGGATCAAACTGACATGTTATAGAATATTTACCATCTACTCCTGCCCTGAATGAAAGAGGAGTTTTCTTATTATCTTCTGCAGTTGTCAGTCGTCTTACAGCATAGTTCTTATTATAATAAGGTATAAACAGACTTGGAGCAGTTTTTACATTACTGAATAATTTATATGCGCCTTCGTCATTACTGTTATATCCGAACCTCATTTGTATCTCGTCACTGCCTTTGCTTTCCGGCGCACTGACAGTAAGTTTTATTTTACCGGAACTTCTGGCCGGCGCACTCTTCAACCAGGTACTTGCGCCTGTATGAGCTCTTGCCGCATTGTTGAAACCAAAGGTACCACCTGTTGATGCATACACGAAGAAACCCTGCATAGGAGCAATAAATTTAGTTACATTATTTGTACCAGTGCCATCAGCATCAGCAGAATTATATACTCCATAATTTTCAGCAGTATTACTCCATGTCCAAATATCATATCCTCCTCCATTGTTATATAACATAGACCTTGAGAATCCGGCACTAACAGACCAGTCAATACTACTTGGATACGGATTCCCGATAAAGTTGAAACCTTTCAACTGAACAGAATCAGAAGAAGCTGTCAAAGTCTGATAAACCACTCCATTATTAAGGTTTCCCGCAAAACTTTTTGTTGAAGCCGAATCCAGTAATGCATATAAATAGCCCCTCCCAGCAATAAAATTGTCAACCGGATGAATGGAAGTCCATGTAGGTGTAGCAGTGGTATTAAGATTATAAACCCAACAAGAAGTATGTTCGTCCCAAACATACATATCATAACCTGTACCATCACCATAATTACCCGATGGTGTCCATGAAGTACCATGTATTGGCTGACCACTAACCGGCGGTGCTAAGAAATGCCAAACAGTGCTATCTCCGTCTACGTAACGCTGAACAGTAGCCGCTACTCCGTTTGAATTATGTATAAGCGATGCTGTACCGATTATCGAAGACTTTAATAATAAACCCGCATTACCGGCATTATTCGTCATTGTACCATTTACAGTCAATCCGATATTTTCAGGTATCGTGAGCTTATCTCCGGAATTAATCGCAGCGTTGTTCAAAACAGTGAAGTTAGTATTGACGACTACACCAGCGGCATTATTTGCTGTTATATTATAAGCCTGATTATTAACATATTGAGAAGAAGCTATTGTTTGTTCAGATGTCCCTTCATATATCATCGTGGCACCTGTAGGAGTGGCATCAAGCAAACCGCTGGTAGCAGTAAGATTATTCAGCAAACGGACAGTACCATTAAGAGTTACATTATATGAATTATTTACTGTCAGATTATATACCTTATCATTATAAAATGTACCAGAAGGTATGGTTTGAGCTGAAGAGCCATTAAATGTAACCGTTGAGCCTGTCGCAGAAGCATCTATTTGCGCGCCGTTAGTAAAAACGAGATTACCTTTAATATTCAGATTAAAACCATTGGTTACCATTCTGAAAGCTGACTGTGCATTGATTATATCTGTTACAAACCTGTCCTGATCCATATAACAAGGCCTGAATGGAGCATCATCAAAAATTATATTGTCATCAACGGCTGGTACGGTATTTCCTGTCCAGTTGCTGGCAGTATTCCAGTCTATGCTTGTGGTTCCTTTCCATTTATTTGATCTTTCCCATGCTCCCATTGTTGGTGATGACGAGCTTCTTGGATAACTACCGTAGTCCACATTAACACCAGTACCGGATAATCCAAGTAAATTTACACCTAAACCGGGATAATAATCTGCAGCGACAGTGGAGCCCGCACTTACAAAATTAGGGTTAGTACTTATGCTGTTTACATCCTGACCGGTTGCTGTCCTCCATGCAGTAATTGTAGTTATACCGCCTGATAAATAACCTAATCTGCCTTGGGTGTCGTTTACATAATAATCATTGCCATTTATAGTCAGATTAGAACTGCCCGGTAAATAAATTGCATAATGGTATCCTGTAGTTCCACCCGAACGGGCATTAAACAGAATATTGTTTTTCAGATTAGTCTGACCGGCTGTATTGATTTTATAAAATGCAGCAGTATTTGATGTGGTATTTGTAGCCGTACCTGAAATATATACTGTATTGTGATAAATATTATTAGTATAAGAGCTGTTACCGGTTATTACTATTCCATAAATACCAAACAATGCCGAAATCCCCTGACCTAAATTGATAATGTTATTTATAAGACTGGCATTTCCTGAGTTTACATAAATCCCTAAAAGCATATTTGCCGCACTGGTTGTAGCTGTATTTGAGCAGGACAATCCATAAACAAAATTTTGTTCCACAGTATTTGCATTACTGTTTACACCATTTAAACGAATACCTATAACACTATTATTTACGTTGTTCCTGGTAGTGCTGTTAAGTAAATTTGCTATGGTGTTATTTCTGATATTTGTAACGCCTGTACCATCAGTATATACTCCACAAAGCAACTGATTATTATTGGAAGAAGAACTACTTGTATTAACACTACCCGATGTAGAAGTACTTCCTATAATATTATTTGCAATAGTCAAAACTCCGGAGACTGCTGCTTTATATATTGCATAAAAATCATGTCCGTAAGTACTAGAGCTGGATGCAGTCGTTATTGATCCAATTTTGTTAGCATTTATATTAACATCACCTGAAGTATTTAAATAAACACCATAAGATTTTGCATTTGCTGAGCCTGAACTATTGGTAATGGTTATCGAGCCTGTACCCGTTGAACTACCAACGGTATTAGCTGAAGAGGTTCCAATATTTGAAGTACCGCCATTAACATAAATAGCCGAAAAAGGCGAAGCATTACTACTTCTGACTTCAATATTTTGTATAATATTTCCTTGTAAAGATGTAGCAATTGATGTTCCTGCATTAATATAAATTGGCTGGTAAACTATAGATTGAGATGTGTTAATACCGAGACTCATAGCTGTACCCTGACATTGAGCAGCTTTACCTCCTATGTAATTGCCACTAATAATAAAACCTGTACCAGAAGTATTATTAATTCTTATCGCCTGATAAGTATAACCAGCTGTAGGTGTAAAAGCAGTGGTTTCATAAATACTATTTCCTGATATGACGAAACCGGAAGAATAGGAAGCAATATTTATACTGTTTGAACTTACTCCAGGACTCCAGGTATCATAAATTTCATTATTCTTAATACTGTCGTTGTTATTCTCAAATCCGGATAGCCCTTCTGAGTATACACCATTGATTACTCTATAATTGTTATTGTTATCAACTATAGATATCTTATTATTTAAAATACAGTTATTATCATTACCGTTTCCGGATGAAGATGAAGAGAAATAAACAATACCGCCACTGGTAGCAGTAGTAAGGCCCTGCACCTTACAATACCTTATCGTATTATTTTCAGCAGAATTGGTAAACTTAATTGTAGAAGCACTTGTTGTATTGGCATCATTCAATAGCATTAACTCATACATCGACGCATTACCATTTAAACGCCCGTCAAAAATCACATTATCTGCACCATTCAGGTCAACAAGCGGAGCAGACAAGGTACCCTTCACCTGAATATTACTTCTGGCAGGATATATAAGGAGTTTAGTATAATTTGATATACTGTTATAACCTGAATGATAAAGAGTAGCCGTAGCCGTTTCTATTGTATTACCTCTGATTTTTATTATAAGGTCTCCGGTTGGTCCTTTATAAGTACCATCATTTATTTTATCAAAAGCTCCTTTTAATGTGGGATATGAATTCCTGAAAATTGTACCATTCCATATTTCGACAGGATTTGAGAAATATTCCCATGCTCCCATAGTCGGGGCAGTAGTGCTTCTTTCCATGAAACCAAAATCGGTAGGTATTTCTGAAAGAGGCGTTCCTGACAAGCCTGTGACGTTAGGCTGATAGTCAGATGGCAGAATACCACCAAGATTTGTAAGTTGAGGATTCAGGATAATCGTATTTAAATCTTTCCCGGTGCCTGTTTGCCAACTAGCTAAAGTCGAATAATTGGTAGTACCTACTTTTCCAATATACTGCGTAAACTGGTAGTCATTATAATCCAGCTCCAGATTATTTGTGTTTTCAATATATATAGCGTAATGAGGATAAATGGAACCTGAAACAACTCGTTCATCCCAAAAAATATTATTCTTGATTTTTCTGTCAGTCGCTGAGCCGCTCAAATCCCTCATCGCATAAGAAAAAGATGTGCCTGAAGATGCTGTACCGGTAAGATACGACGTGTTATGATAAATGCGTATTGGGCTGCTGCTATAGTTCCATAAACCCCAAATACTACAACCTGTCGTTATATTATTTCCTAGAAATACAATATTATTTGATAGTGTATATGTTCCGGAATACATGGATATACCATGTATATATGCTCCCGTAGTAGAAACCAAATTAAAAGTATGGATGAAATTTCTACCTATCTGATGAGTGGTAGGACTTCCTGTAGTTGGTCCTTTGTAGAAAATACCATAAATCTCAATTTTAACTGTCGTATTATTTGTAAGTTCAAATATCTTGTTTCCTGTTATAGTCTGTACAGTATTGGCTGTCTCGCTAACCTGAAATATTCCAACCAAACAAACATTTGTATAGTTTTCCCCCTGAGAGCTTGAAGTTTTCAGGTGATGAATTGTATTATTTGTTATGGTATTTGAACCATCAATAGTCATAATACCCCTTGTAAAAGAATACTGCGTGCTGGTAGTAGCATTTGTAAGATCAGCTATTTCATTTGCATTTATCGTAGTTTGTCCTGTGCCTGCAGAATAAACTCCATATACATGCTGAATATTTGAAGAAGATATTGAATTTGCACTAATACTATTTTCAGTAGTAACGCTACCTATAATATTGTTAGAAATATTTGTATTACCACCAATTGCCGTTTTAAAAATACCATATAAACTAACAGCATTCGCAGTATTGCTTGAAGTAGTCGATAAAGAACCTATTAAATTATTCTGACAATTTACATCATTGGAACCAGATATATATATACCATACAAGGAACCTCCGGTAGCTGCATTTGAAAGAGTAATTGATCCGGTTCCTGTGGTTTCGCCAATAGTGTTTCCTCCGGCAGTACCAACATTTACCAAACCGGATGTAATATTTATGGCTTTACAATCAGCATTTCCTGTATTTGTAATACTGATATTTTTAATAACATTACCATATACACCCGTAGCTTCAGCTGTGCCTGTATTTATAGTAATAGCATTAAAAATATTGTTGTTGCCTGACTTAACAAAAGAGCCTGTACATAATGCACTGCTACCTCCAATATAGTTACCGGAGATCACATGCCCCCCTCCCGAAGTATTACTGATATTAATTATATTAAATGTAGAAGCAGAAGTCGGAGTAAATGTTGCTGTTCCGTAAAAACTGTTACCTGAGATGGTAAACCTATTTGAGTTACCATCTATAAGTACACCATTAGAGTTGTTTGCAAGATTTAGAAAATTATATACCGAATTATTTGAAATAAAATTATTATCATTCTCACTACCAGAAGTTCCGGATGAATAAACAGTATTAAGCGGTCTTCCGGCAGTTGAAGCTGTAATATTGCAATTTGAGATTGTGTCATTGTCATTACCGTTACCGGATGTAGATGTTGCATAATAAACAACGCCTCTGCCAGAACCTAGTCCTGAACCTTTAAGAATACAGTATGAAACACGGTTATTTTGAGCAGATTCACTAAAGCATATAGTGCTTGCACCTGTACCGGTATTAGTATTAGAAACCGTCAAACCAGGAGATGTATTAGTTTGATAAACACTACCGTTCAAGAAAACATTGTCAGCTCCCTGGAAATTTACGAGAGGTCCGTTAACATTTCCGTTAACAGTGATATCAGGGCCTGTAGGATAAATTACAATTCTACTGTAATTTGCTGAGCCGGTTCCACTCGCATTCAAAGCCGCAGTACCGGGTTCATTAGTATTTGAATTAATCCTTATAGATAATACACCTTGATGCGTTCCTGCATTTACAGCATCAAAAGCTGCTTTTAATGTAAAATAGTTTTGCTGTAAAACATCTGAAATATATACAGATACTCGTGATGCAGGATACTCCCAGGCACCCATAGTAAATTCAACCCTCTCAGTATTACCAAAGTCATACGCAACACCGGTATTGTTAATACCCTGTAATTGAATACCGGATTTATAATTTTCAGGTGCTGTTCCCCCCGGATTTAAAAATAAAGGATCGGTATTTATACTGTTCGCATCTTTAACGGTGGCTGTTTTCCATGAGGCAAGATCCGCATAATACGTTCCTGGAGTAAACTCACCAAAAAAGCTTCCAACCCAACCATAATCATTATAATCAAGAGTCAGATTAGTAGTTGCATTTATATATATAGCACAATGATGAACAGACCCTGAAGTCCCGCCGGTACGGGTATTCCAAAAAATATTGTTCCTTATGTCTCTTGTTACACTTGTACTACCCGCGTTTTCATACAGACCAAATGACCAACCCACTCCGGTTGCGGCAGTTCCATTTATTAATATTGTATTATGATATACTGTTACAGCACTTGAGGTTAAATTTCTTATACCAAAAATCGTACAGTTATTGGTTATACCATTACCTAAAACAACAATATTGTTTGTAACATTTACTGTTCCTGAAGCCAGGTAGATACCATCAACAAAACTCTGTGCAACCGAAGTTGTAGGGTTAACATTCGGCAAACTAAATCCATAAATATAATTCTTTGCGACACTATTAGTACCCGTAGTCGGTCCTGTAAACAGAATACCATATACTGAAATTACAGATGAAGAATTGTTAGTAAGAGTATTTACATTGTTGCCTTCTATAGTTTGAGCACCAGTCGCACTACCCTGATGAATACCAATCTGACATGCATCAGTTCCAGTAGTATTGGAGGTCACAGCTTGAAGCGTAAGGTTGTAGATATTATTGCTTGTAATAGTATTCGACCCCGCATCAGTTTGGATGCCTCTTATTCTTGAAGCAGAAGATGTTGTAGTTGAATTTACAAGATTGGCTACTGTATTGTCCGAAATTGTTACGGCACCAGTCCCGGCAGAGTAAATACCCATTAATATCTGCCCCCTTCCAGTTGAAGCTGAGCTTGTTATTACACTTGATGCAGTTGAACCGTGCCCGACTACATTTGATGAAATATTGAGCGTCCCGGCACCTGATGTTTTGTATATTCCGTAAAAACTATGCGCGTTTGCAGCCGAAGTATTTGAGGCTGTAACAGAACTTATAATATTATTCGAGACATTAACCGCAGCTGTACTTGCAATATAAATACCATAAGACGAAGGAGTATTCGCTGAACCCGTTAATGTAATTGAACCTGTTGCAGCATCACCAAAAATATTTCCAGTAACTGTACCAACATTAGCAAGACCTGTATTTATGTAAATGCCATAAAATGGAGTAGCACTTGAACTCGTGTATGAAATATTCTTAATAGTATTGCCCTGAATCGATGTTGCAGTCGTAGACCCGACATTGACATAAATTGGATACATCACTGATGACGCTGTGCCTATAGTCAGAGCAGTACCACCGCAGGATGGTGCACCTCCACCAATGTAATTGTTTGAAATTTCAAACCCATTACCTGAAGTATTTGATATATAAATACCGTAATAACTATAAGCACCGGAAGTAAAAGACGTAGTCGCATATATACTGTTGCCTGATATTGTCCAGGCACTGGCACCAGTTCCTAAATTTATCGAATAAGAATTGTTTGAAGCACTCCAGTTATTGTAAATATTGTTGTATCGGATAATGTTTGAAACATTTGTTCCTGTTGCAGAATAAATAGTATTAGCCCTTCTTGTACCGTTATTGGTAATATTGTTATTTTCTACAACATTATTACTATTATTTCCAGCCGTACCAAAAAGTATGGTCGCATTAGCTGCACCTCCTCCACCTCCAAGAATGTTGCAATACCTCACAGTATCATTCTGTGCCGTATTATTAAGCTGTATTGAAACTGTAGAGGCTCCAGTAGAAGTATTTGAAATTGTCATGCCGGGCGTAGAACCAATCATATTGACACGCCCATCGAACGTAACTTTATCTGCACCATCAAGATTAATTAAAACCCCGTTTATCGATCCGGAAACAGTTATACCGCTTGATGTAGGATATATCAGAACTGAAGTATAACTTGAAACTTTACTTCCACTTGTGTATCCGCTATTATAAAGAGTTGCAGTTTGATTTTCTGTAGTATTCGCGCTTATCTTAACAGTCAGAGCTCCAGTATGCGTACCATCATTTATTTTATCAAAAGCTCTTTTTAATGTTGTATAACTTGCCTGATAATCCAGTCCACTATAAACATTTACTTTGCCCGGAATCCTTTCAAAAGCACCCATAGTAGGAGTTATTGGTCTCGTCGCACCTTCAAAATCATATGGAACTATTGATATAATATTTTCTCCAAGCACTGCAGCACTTGGCTTATAATTGGCAGGAACAAAACCTCCGGCATTTGCAAAAGCCGGATCAATATTAAAACTTGATGCATCACCACCTGAATCATTTCGCCAGTTAGAAATATTTGCATACGAGGTCGCGTTATAAGCATCTAAAACAATCGCACCTACTACTCCATTTGTATTTGGAGCATATAAGACATTATAATTACTCGTTACGCCTGTAGTACTATTGAGCGATATAGCACTATGTCTACCATTACCCGTACCTCCGGATCTTGCATTAAATAAAATATTATTTTTAATAATCGCAGTACCGGTAACTGCTTTATAAAAAGCGTTGGTATAAACTGAGGTTTCTCCACTTATGGATCCTGAAAGATATACAGTATTGTGATAAAAATAGTCAGTCGAAGCGTTTTCTGATAATAAACCATTTATTGAATAAAGCCCGTTTGTAATATTACCGCCTAAAACGACAATGTTGTTATAAATAGTATTGGAACCAGATGATGTTTGAATACCTGCAAGCTTATTTGTAATTACAGTCGTGCTTAATGAAACATTATAAATAAAATTATACGAAACCGTAGTAGTGCCGGCTCCTGAAGCAGAAATACCATACATACTACTATTGCCCTGACCTGTAGTATTATTAATATTTGCAATTATATTATTACTTATTGTATTGCTTCCGGTACCATCTGTACTGATACCCATGATATTCTGGCTTGCATTAGAGGAGATAGACCTTATATTGTTGGCTGTTGCAATACTACCTATTTTATTACCACCTGAAGTAAAACTTCCGGCAACAGCAGTCTTTTTGATACCTGTAAATCCATGAGAATTATATGTAGTCGCCAGGTTAATTGATCCTATTAAATTGTTGGAAACATTAACCGAACTTGCGCTTGAAACATATATTCCATAAGAAACAGCATTAGCACCCGATGTTAAAGTCAGATTTCCTGTAGAAGTTGTATCTCCGATAGCATTACCGGATACCGTACCGATATTAACAAGTCCCGCACTTATATAAATACCATAAAATGGTGTGGCACTTGAACTTGAATAGTTAATATTCTTAATCCTGTTACCTTGTACAGATGATGCCGTAGCACTCCCTGCATTTATATATAAAGGATAAAATATGCTACTTTGAGATGTACTGCCTAATACCATTGCCGAGCCTCCACATTGTGTAGCCTGACCACCAATATAGTTATCACTTATTGTGAAACCATTACCTGATGTACTTGAGATACTGATACCATAATAGTTATTAGCAGCAGAAGGTGTCAGAGTCGTGGTTTCATAAATACTGTTTCCTGAGATAGTCCATCCTGATACACCAGAACCCAGATTAACAGCGTAAGAAGTAGCCCCGGCAGACCAAATGTCATATATCTGATTATTAGTCATACTGTTGCCGGTATTATTGCCGGTAGCAGAATAAACAGTATTCTGACGTCTTGTTCCGTTATTTGTTAATTGGCAATTGCTTATTGTATTATTTGAATTATTTCCATTGACTCCAAAAACGAACGTACCATTAGTTGATGCACCACCGCCTCCTTTAATAATATTATATTGGAATATATTGTTTTGAGCTGAATTATCCAATAGTAAAGTAACGGCTCCCGGTAAAACATTAGTATTTTGGATAATCAGGTCAAGTGTAGACCCCGTTGCATTTACTCTACCATCAAAAGTGATGTTATCAGCTCCGTTCAGTAATATTAATGCATCATTCAAATTACCAGCAAGCTTTAATCCTGAGATAGTAGGATATATATTGATACTTGTATAGCTTGAGGTGCCACCACCGGTAGTTGTACCACTTGCATTCAATACTGCTTTAGCTTTTTCATTTGTTGAGCCAACCAACTTAATAGTTAAAGCACCCGTATGTGAACCATCATTAATCTTATCAAAAGCACTTTTCAGTTTCATATAAGAAGCTAAAAGTGTTGAACCATTATATACTTCGACTTTATACGTAAGTGGCCTTTCTACTGCACCCATTGTAGGATCTGTGTATCTGGTTGTGCCAAAATAGTCTGTTGGTACAGTTGCCGTCAAATCTGTACCATAAATATCATTACCCGGCATAAACTCTGTTGCCGTACTTCCTGTAGTTATTGTAAACGATGGATTCTCAGAAATGCTGTTCGCATCTTTTGAAGTAGATGTGCGCCAATCTGCTAGAGTCTGACAGGAAGTAGTGTTATTTATACCTGTAATCCCATTTGTTCCGGACACATATAAGTCATTGTAATCACTTACAGATGGACTAACATTCATAATTTTTAAAGCTACATGCTTCCCGGTACCTGAACCTCCAGATCTTAAGTTGGCAAAAATGTTGTTTTTAAGATTTATACCCTGATTTATCCATGAATTATTATTGAAAGCATAAGTGTTGGTAGATGTACTACCTGTAATTGTTCCAGAAATAAAAGAGGTATTGTGGTAATAAACATTTGTAATATTACAAGCATCATAAATACCATTTATTGCATACAACTTTCCGTTCAAACCGTCACCCAATGAAATAATATTGTTTTTCAGAGTGTTTCCACCTGAATAATTGGTTAGTTGAATACCTGAAACCACATTAATTGTTCCTGTTGAACTACACGAAAGATGATGAATAAAGTTATTTGATAAAACATTAGTTGAAGCTCCGGCACAACTTATACCATATACAGAATTCTCAGCATGATTTCTTGTTGTGGCATTAGACAGATTTGCAATTGTATTACCTGATAAAGTGAAATTTAATGCAGAACTTGTTGTTGTACTTATACCGGATAATATCTGATTTTCACCTGTTGCAGCTGATGAACAGTTGATGCTTCCAGCTGTTGAAGCACTACCAATTAAATTGTTTGATACAGTCAAAGTCCCGGCTCCCGCATTTTTTATTATCCCATAAAAGCTATGTCCGTAAGCGGCGTTGTTGTTAGCCGCTGTGATAGAACCAATATTATTATTTGAAACCACTACATCATTTGAAGTAGCTATGTTTATACCATATGAAACGGTTGCAGTAGAATAGCCATTTATTGTAATTGATCCCGTACCTGTGTTTTGTCCAATATTGTTACCGGTTTCATCACCAACATTAAAGAGTCCTGAAATTAGATTAATACCGGTAAAAGGTAAATTATTGGCACTATACATAGTAATACCTCTGATATAGTTACCCTGAACAGATGTTGGAGTAGTTGTACCAACAGATAAATTAACCGGATTAAATTTTACAGATTGTGCGCTCGTATTGCCTATGGTCATTGTTCCTGAACACAAAGCAGCATTTCCACCAAAATAATTACCGGTTATTGAAAAATTATTACCTGAAGCAGAGTTTGAAATATTAATACCATAGTATTCGTAAGCCCCGGCAGGAAGAAATGTTGTTGTATTGTAAAAACTGTTCCCTCCTATCGTCCAGTCTGATGCTGATGATGCCAGATTAATAAAGTTCGAACTTGCACCAACATTCCAACAATCATAGAAATTATTGTTACTAACTGTATTACCCGTATTTGAACCACTTGAGTAGACAGCATTTGTCCTTCCTGCGGTACTACTTTTTGTAATATTATTTTGAGTAATAGTATTGCCAGTATTTGAACCTGTCGAGGTAAAATTTATAGTACCATTAGTATCCGAACCTCCACTGCCTTTAATTGTACAATAACTGATTGTATTATTTTGAGCCGTATTGTCCATGGAAATCGTTACGGCACCCGATCCTGTATTTGTATTCTCGATAACCAAATCAGCAGTACTTCCGGTATTATTTACACGACCATCTATTGTTACATTATCCGCTCCGTCTAACTTTATTAAAGGCCCATCTATTGAACCGCTTATAGTTACACCCGAGACAACAGGATAAATATTCACATTATTGTAACTCGCACTCCCGGTTCCAGAGGCATTTAATAATGCAGTAGAAGATTCAGTAAGATCTCCATATATAGTGATCGAAATATTTCCTTTGTGAGTACCATCATTTATTTTGTCAAATGCATTCTTAAGCGTTTTATAATAACCGGTAGTACTACCTGATGAAGCGGAAACAACAACGTTTACAGTGGAATATGTTATTTTTATTTGTCCATTTGCTCCAGCTCCACCTGATTTTGATGTAGTCCAAAGCCAAATTCCTGAAGCTTCTCCACCTCCTCCACCTCCTCCGGGAAAGTTTCCTGCAACACCATCATTATCTGTACTACCATTTCCACCTGTACCTCCATTAGCACCATCTCCTCCTTTACCACCAGAAGTGCCGCCTGTTACACCATTACCTCCTGTAGTATTCGTTGATCCTCCGGAAGCAGTACCTCCTGCTCCTCGTGTTCCACTATCGCCACCGCCACCGCCACCGCCACCGCCATTGGCAGTAAGAGTTGAAAAGGATGAACTTCCTCCAGCTGTACCATTACCTGTACTCCCTGATCCACCAAGACCAACAGTATATGATATGCTCTGATTAGGTACAACACTTATTGTTCCAGTCGAATAAGCACCACCACCGCCACCGGAACCTCCATATGACGACGTTGAAGATCCACCTCCTGCACCACCGGCACCCCAACATTGTACAGTTATTTCTATCACACGATCGGGAACCGAAAAAGCTCCACTTGAAGTAAAAGTCTGAGTAGTCTGCCCAATAAGATCGGAAGTAAAAGAAAATAACGATATAAGTACTGCAATTGTAATAATTACAGGAGTATAGATATTAAACTTACGAATTATGAATCGCATCATTATATTGTACTATATGAAAGTAAAAAGGATACAAAAATCCATATACAAAAATAATTACGATTATGGGGTTTAAACAGTAAAGAAAGAATCAATTCAGATACTTGTATATAAAATTTAAGGATACAAAAAGGATACAAACATCAAAATGAGCTTATATATCCTACAAGATTGTCGTCATTTGACAGGTTCAGCTTTTTCCTGAGTCTGGTTCTCGCGATCCTTACACTGTCATATGTCTGGAATGTAAGACCGGAAATCTCTTTGGTTGAGAGATTCATTCGCAGATAAAGACTTAGCTTCATCTCGGCAGGAGTAAGATTGGGATGCTTCTCGCCTATGCTCTTGAAAAACTGTTGATCGGTATCCTTAATCCTTTGTTCCAGCTGATTCCATGAGCTTGAAGACATATCTGAATTAAGATTTACTATAACCTTATCAATATTCTCCTCAGTCTTTTCAGGATTGGTCTTGTGATTTAACTTCAATTGCTTAAGCTCAGATATACACTTATGCTTAAACTCTTCATTTTGAACACTTTGAAGCGAAAGTGCAGTTGACTCTCTTTTTTGAGATTCAAGCATAGCCTTGTAATAATCGATTGTCTTTAAAACAGATCGGATCCTTGCAAGCAGTTCGACCTGCTCGTATGGTTTTTTGATGAAATCAATTACACCTGCTTTAAAAGCCTTTTCAAGATAATCTCTTTCTGAATAGCAGGTAATCATTATTATCGGAATATTTGTGGTTTCAGGATCTTCTTTTAAGATTTCTATAGCCCTGATACCGTCAATACCCGGCATTTGCCAATCCATAAGTATCAAATCCGGTATGATTTCCCTCGCTTTTTTTATCGCTGTAGGTCCGTCAAATGCTACTGATAATTCGCATTCGATATTCCTTGACAATACAATTGAAACCATGGTGACAGCATGGGGATTGTCATCAACAACCAATATATTATATTTAGGCATATCTTATGGCTATTTTTACTGTGTTAAAATTAGGTCAAATACTTCAGAAATACAAATTTTACTTTTGTTTTTGACAAAATAATTGAATTTTATAAACATAACTGTTAAACAAAAAAATCTATCTTTGTTCTATATATATAAAATATTTATATGCAAACGCTCCCCAATATTTTGATTGTCGACGACAACTCCACCAACCTTATGTACCTTGAAATCATATTAAGGAATATACAGGCTAAGATGATTTGGGCTACATCGGGTCAGGAAGCGCTGGATCTTACACACGAAACGGACCTTTCACTTGCCATACTTGACGTTCAGATGCCAATTATGAACGGCTATGAGCTTGCGGTTAAGCTAAATGAAAACCGCACCGACAATAAAGTCCCGATAATATTTCTGACCGCTGACTACCCGAATAATTCAAAGATACTTGAGGGTTATAAAGCCGGAGCAGTTGATTATCTGATCAAACCACTTAATGAGTTGATACTGACAAGCAAGATCAGGGTTTTCCTTGAGCTTTTCTGGCAAAAACAAAGAGTGATTGAAAATACTCAGATGTTGATTGCTTCTGAGCTAGAGCTTAAAAAGGCTAAAGATCAGCTTGAGCAAATGAATGAGTATCTTATAAAGGCTGTCGAAGAGGAGAAGTCCTCCATCTCACTTCAGGTACACGACGAGCTTGGTCAGGCAATGACGGCTTTAAAGATGGATCTGAACTGGGTCAAACAAAATCTTGATAACAAGGATTTGGTTTCTCAGAAAATGGACAGAATGATAATGACATCAAATGAAGTTATCAGAAGAGTTCAGAGGATTTCATCAGAATTGCATCCCGGTGTGCTTGATGATCTTGGCCTGGTACCTGCTATAGAATGGTATTGCGAGCAGTTTATAGACAGAACAGGCGTACCATGCATCCTGACTCTTAAAGAGATAGAAGATGTTTCACCAAAAGCCAGTCTTACTTTATTCAGAATTATCCAGGAGGCATTGACTAATGTTATCAGACATTCTGAAGCCAGTGAGGTCTCGATAGCGCTCGATGAAAATTCTGAAATAATCTTAACAATTTGCGATAACGGAGTGGGAATACCTGAGGAAAAGATCCAGTCAGGAAAATCTTTTGGAATTATGGGAATGAAGCAAAGGATACAACAATGCGGAGGTTCAATTACTTTTGTCAATAACGAAGGTAGAGGAACGAGCATTATAGTTAAAGTACCAAAAAATCAAAGTTTATGAAGATACTTATAGCAGATGACCATGCCATTGTAAGAGAAGGTGTAAAGCAAATAGTCAGAAACCTCCCGGAAATAAACCTTATTGAAGAGGTTTCGGATGGAGTACAGGCTTTTTCGAAAATCTGCAGCACAGAATACGATCTTGTTATCCTTGATATTTCTATGCCCGGGATGACCGGTCTTGATGTTTTACAAAGGATGAAAGACAGGAACATCAATACCAAAGTTTTAGTTTTCAGTTTTTATCCTCAGGAACAGTATGCAATAAGGGCCTTTAAATTGGGTGCATCGGGTTATTTATCAAAAGACAGTGCATTTGAAGAGCTCGCTCTTGCAATCAGGAAAATTGCTTCCGGTGGTAAATATGTTTCAGCTGCTCTGGCTGAAAGATTGATATTCCAAAATCCTGATATGGACAACAAACTCCCGCATGACCAGCTATCATCCAGGGAATTTCAGGTTATGATTTTATTGGCGAAGGGTAAGTCCGTTACTGAAATTGCTGCTTCACTTTTTATTTCTGATAAAACAGTGAGTACATACAAGACCAGAATCATGGAAAAGATGGACATGAAAACAAATGCTGATCTTACCATGTATGCTATTAAAAACAAACTTATCGAATAATTCTCTCCTTTTCCCGTTAGCCTTGTAGGACTTCCCCTACAAGGGCAGGAATATTCCTACTTTTTTTTTAGAATTCCCCTATATAGGAACTACTGTTTGCCTTTCAATTTGTAGGAGTGCCTCACCATACCTTTGGAGTACAAAATCAGTCAATCTCCAGGGTTATGAAAACAAGCATCAAAATATTCTTCTTCGCAGCGATGGTTCTCCTTCCTGCCGCTTTGTTTTCACAAACAAAAGCAATCGGACACATGTGTGTTACGATAGTTTCCCCCGCTTCTATAAGCAGTGTAAATGATATGAGTCTTGGTAATGTAAGTCTTTCTTCAAGTGCAAATTTGAATAAAGCTTCTGAAAGAAACGCTGCTAAAATTGAGATGGTTGATGAAGGAAACGTATCACTCGCTTCTTTTAAGGTTTCAGGTACCGGTGCAACATTTGACATCTCTCTTCCTGAAGAACCGGTGATCACTAATAATAACAACAATGACATGAAGGTTTCCGGTTTCAGAGCTATCAGAAATGCTGAACTCAGAAATTCAAACACCGAAAACATCACTGTTGGTGCTCAAGTACAACTCAATAAGAATGTTGCTCATGGTTTATATACATCTGCAACTCCTATGAGGGTAACAGTTAATTACAATTAATACCTGAGGTCATGAAAATACTGGTAGCAGAAAACAGCAGGTTCCTTGGTGACAGCTTAAGGAAGATTGTAAGGAAAGTTCCCGGCTTAAAGATTATTGACGAAGTATCTGATGGATATCAGGCTTTTGAAAAAATCAGTACCAGAAACTATGATTTGGTTGTATTAGATACTAATCTTGAAGGTCCTGGCGGAATGGAAATACTTGCCGGTATCAAGGAGAATAAAATAACCACAAGTGTGTTAATATATAGTGCATTACCTAATGAGGAATATGCAAGACATGCATTCGTAAATGGCGCTGCAGGATATCTTACATTGAATAGTGCAAATGATGTTCTTGAAATGGCAGTTTATCACGCATCCGTGAAGGAAAACAAGATTAATGAGTCAAAAAGTTTCAGAAAGGTTTCTAATGGTTTTGATTTTAAGGAAGACATTCTGACAGATAGTGTTTCAGGAAATCAATTTAAGGTAAGGGTTAATTTTGAGAACAGTAAGTTGGTGGAAAAGAGTTGTGCTCTGACTGTTCATTTAGGTTGAATTTAAATTTTCAGGTTTTTTAGTTGGTTGAAGCTTTGCTTTACAGTATAATGTTTCAAGTTTGGCAAAGTATTTTGAAGGGTCCTCGTGGTTGGGGACCTTTCTCTGTATATGATTTATAATTCTGATAATTATTGACGATACTGAAATTGAGGTCTAAACACAAAATACACTATAATACAGCCTCATCCAGATATAAAAGCACTTAATTTTTCAAATAATTTTTCTTTTTTGATAGGTTTTACAATCACATCAGAACAACCACTTGTTAGTGCTTTTATTTTATCAGCTTCCAATGAATACGCGGTCAGGGCTATCACTTCAAGTTCCGGTCGGATGCCTTTAATCAGCTTTGTTGCTTCAAATCCATCCATAACAGGCATCTTAAGATCCATAAGTACCATGGCAACATTAGGTTCTTCTGTAATTATATTTACAGCTTCTACACCATTTTCTGCTCTGATCAGATTCAGATTATAAGGCCTTAATAACTCTCTTACTAACAGGAAATTCAAATCTTCATCTTCAGCTACAAGTATTGTAACTGAGTTGTTTATGAATGTTATGTTTTTTTCAGGTGTTAATAGTATTGTGCTTTCCGGCATTTCTGCTTTTTTATAGGGTATTGTAAAATAGAAACATGATCCGGCTCCTTTTTCTGATTCAACCCATATCTTTCCTCCCATCAAATCAAGATAAGCTTTACAAATGGAAAGTCCGAGTCCTGACCCCCCATATTGTCTGCTTATTGAGCTATCGACCTGTCTGAATCTTTGAAAGATTTCTTTATGCATCTCTCCGGATATCCCTATGCCGGTATCTTTGACATAAAACTCAAGATTATCTTTTTTTAATGTATATCCAAATTCGATACGTCCTTTGTTGGTAAATTTAAATGCATTTGCCAGCAAATTTGAGACCACCTGTATTAGTTTGGTCTCGTCTGCAATAATAACAGAGCCCGCATCTTTTAGTCCGGGATTAATTACAAAATCAAGTCCTTTCTCGTTAGCTCTTGATAGAAATTTTTCATATTCAAACGATAGAGCTGTATTTAGTTTCATCTCTTTTTCGTTAAGCTTTTCCTGCCCTGCTTCTATAGTGGCTATCAACACTATATCATCAATTATTGACATTAGCTGATTGCTGCTTTGAACGATTATTTGGGTGAAATGTGATTTCTCCGCATCGCTTATGCCGGGATCATTTAAAAAACCTGAGAATCCGATAATCGCATTCATCGGAGTTCTGATTTCATGTGATATGTTGTGAAGAAACGCAGTCTTCAAATGATCACTTTCTTCAGCCAGAGTTTTTGCAGTTATTAAGTCTGCTTCAAGTGTTTTTTGCTCGGTTATGTTTTTTGAAAGTCCATATGTGCCAATAATCTTGCCATCCCTATCTTTAAGAGGGAATTTTGAGGTACTGAACCAATATTCACGACCGTCGCTCAAAGTTGCTTTTTCTTCCTTATTTATTAGTGCTTTGCCTGTTCTTATTATCAGTTGTTCATCATCATAAGCAACTCTTGCATGATTGATTGAGAAGAAATCAAAATCTGATTTCCCTAATGCTTCATGCTCTTCACTTAATCCCAAAACTTTGCATTGAGCTTTATTTATTCTTATAAACCGGCTTTCAATATCTTTAAAGAAAATAGTATCCGGAGTATTGTCCATATATGTTTTTAAAAGAAATTTCTCATATGCAAGGGCATCCTGATTTTTCTTGGCCGTAGTAATATCAAATTGCATTCCCTGCGTTCCAATCACTTTACCATGCGAGTCAAATATTGGAGTCTTGACAACCTGAAAATATTCAATGTGACCATCTGCCTGAATGTAAGCTTCTTCTACAACTATTGGCATACCATGCCTCATAATCCATTCATGATGATCAGTGCCTTGCGTTACCAGGGTCCTTTGTACAGGTGGAGTCAAATAACCTCCTTCACTATTTTTCTTTTTTTCGTAATCAGCCAGTTCTTTAGGATCTTTACCTAAGATTTCTTCTCTTTTCAATCCTTTAAGCTGACAGAAACGATCGTTTACAAAATCGTATCTTCCATCAGAAGATTTCCTGAATACTCCGGCAGGCATATGATCAACCAAAGATGAATATAAAGCCTGGGATTCATTTAGTAATATTCTTGCCTCCCAGTTATCTATTCTTTTATAAATTAATAAGCCTATTATAACAGTACCGGGAATGTATATTACCAGAACCGGTATCAGCAGGGCATTGAATGTTCTCATGCGTAGTTCTTCAGGTAAAAACAAAGTCATAGCCAAGAAAAACACATGAACTACTAAACCAAATAAGGTAAGTTTGTAAAACTTATTTTTTGATTTATTGCTAAGTATGCCATAAAAGTTCCACAATATACCGATCAAACCGGACGACAATATGGTTGCGATTCCCATATATACCCCGTCACCACCAATGCCATACCTGATAACACCCAGAACCAACATTGCCACTCCGGTAGGTACAGGGCCAAAAAACAATCCGGTAATAGAAAGAAGAATACTTCTAGTGTCAAAAAATAAACCCGGCGTAAATGACCATGGAGTAACCATCAGTAATATTCCTATTGCTGAAACAAAAAGTCCGTTTATTATTTTATAAATAATTCCATTCTTTACTTTTTCCTTATTTTGAAAATAATCGAAAAGCAAGACGAAACATATCAGAACAGAAGCGTTCTGGATCAAAGACAATGCAACCGATCCTTCATCCATAAATACAGATAATTATGCAACCTGAGATTACTGATAGTACAAATATAAAAAAGAATGGTTAAAAATTTATTTTTTTTATTAAAAAAATAAAGGGCGCCTTATTTAAAGACACCCTTCACTTTTTCCGTTTCTCTTTGAGATTATGCCGGATGAATTGCTTCAACAGGACATACATCTGCGCAAGTCCCGCAATCTGTGCAAACATCCGGATCTATCTTATAGATATCACCTTCAGATATTGCTTCAACTGGACATTCATCGATGCAAGTACCGCAAGCGATGCAATCTTCACTAATTACATGAGCCATGATACGAATTATTAAATGATTATAATTTAGCTGGACAAATGTACATATTTTTACAATGCTTCCAAAAATTAACTGCAATATTTCAGCTTAAAAAACGTTTAATGTCAATAAAAGAAGTTCAAAGTTGAAAAAATATATACTGTTATTATTGTTTTTTATACCGGCCCTTTATCCATCGGGTCAAATATCTGCTCAAAAGAAGGTACAGTATCTTCAATATGAAGACCTTAGACCATATCATTTTGGGTTTTTAGTTGGTCTGCATACTCAGGATCTTGTTTTTTCCCATACCGGCATTGCAGACGATAATGGTAATGCCTGGTATGCCAGTGTACCGTCATATACACCCGGTTTCACAGTAGGTGTAATAGGAGATTTGAGAATTTTCGATTTTTTAAGCCTTAGGCTTACGCCAGAAATTCACTTTGGAAGTAAGCATGTGAATATTATCTCTGACGAACCCGGTGCAATATCAACAAACTATCCCATAAGATCAAATTATATAATGTTACCACTTAACCTAAGGTACAGAGGTGCAAGATCCGGTAATTACAGGCCATACCTGATGGGTGGGCTTAGCGCCGGAGTAGACATGGGAAGAGACAAAAACGTCCCGGTTCTGTTGAAACCAATAAATACTTATCTGGAATTCGGTGTGGGCTGCGATCTTTATCTTCCGTTTTTTAAACTTGTGCCGGAGTTGAAATTCAGTCTCGGAATGGGAGATATAATGATACACGACCGTACAGATCAGGGTAGCGAAGTTTTTTTGAAGTATACCAATGCGATTGATAATATTACTTCACGCCTTCTTATTTTCTCGTTGCAGTTCGAGTAAATTTATTACTCAGTTTACAACCAGACTAAGTTTGCCGGCATAAATACCACCCTTACCTACCTGATTAATTATTACATCTTTATTGACTGCATTTTTTACAACTATTGGCTTTGGCATGAATGTATGAGTATGCCCGCCTATTATTACGTCAATACTTTCCGAAGATGCTGCCAGATTCATATCACTTGGAGTATTATCTTTATACTCAAGACCAAGGTGTGAAATGCAAATCACAATGTCACATTTTTTTTCGTCCTTCAACCAGAAAGCATATTTTTCAGCAGTGGCTATCGGATCAAGATATTTGATGCCTTTAAAGTTTATCGGGGAAATCAAACCGTAAGGGCTTATATTTGCACTTACTATGCCAATTTTTAATCCATATTTATTGATAATCAACCATTTTTTTACTCTTTTACCCAGCGAAACCGCTGACATATCATAATTGGAGCACACAACCGGAAAATTTGCCTTTTTAATTAACTTTTCCAGAAAGCTGATGCCATTATCAAACTCATGGTTTCCAAGTGTAATACAATCAAGTTTAAGGTAATTCATCATTTTTACTTCTGCTTCTCCTTTGAAAAGGTTGAAATAAGGAGTACCCTGAACAAAGTCTCCGGCATCAAAAGCCAGTACATTTTTTTCTTTCGAACGTATTTCGCTGTACAATGCTTCTCTTCTCAAAATGCCTGCTTTGTCTGCATTTCTTTTATCATCTGCTGTATATGGTTCAAGCTGACTGTGAGTATCATTGGTGTGAAGTATCACAAGAGGGGTTTCTGCCATGGTATTCATTGAAACCATTGTGGCGAGACATATCATTATTTTTTTTATCATTGTAATCAGATTTATTTTGTTGCGAATTTAATACGACCGTCAAGAACGGAGCTGACTTTATTTCCTCCGGCTGTAATCTTTTCAATCTGAGAAATATAAACATCCCTGACCCTCAAATGAGTATCAAATCGTTTTGTAGCTTTTAAGAAACCCTTCATGCCACTGTTTCCCTCTGCCAGATAATCCATGGTTGCTACTGTGTATTCTTTGTTTTCATCAAATGGTTCACCTCCGATAAACAGAGAACCAATTTTTTTATCAGCAATCTCCAGTCTGATATTGGACATTCCCTCGCCACCTTCTTCGGCAATATTTTCTAAAACATCTTTCAAATCTGAACCTTTAATATCGACTATAACCAGTTCGTTTTCAAATGGCATAATTCTATATATGTCAGAAACCGTAATTTTCCCTTTATTGAGCGGGGCTCTTATACCTCCGAAATTTATTATTGCAAGATCAACTTTTTTATCGTTGATTTCGTTTGCCTTCTTCAGCAACTGATCTGCAAGAAAGTTTGAAAGCAAGCTCTCAGGAGCTTTTGCATCCATATACATTTCACTTTCTCCGATAATTTTCATAACCTGATTTTCAAGACTGGTTTTATACTTCAGGAATATTTTTTCCATCCCGGGATTAACCATGGTGTCGTATCTGCTGTCAATTTCAATTCTTTCATAATTGATCAGACTTACCTGTGCCTGTATAATACCGTTTATACAAATCAAACATATTATTATTAGCGCTCTTCTCATCGTCGTCATTTTTTTACGAAATTAATAAATATTTCCCGAATCGTATAAATCCGCTTGCAATGATGTTTTTAACCAATTGATTATTGTGTAAATCAATTTTTTTTCATTTCTTTGCAGCCGCTTTGCGTAATCGCTGGCAGGAAATAGAGTAGCCTGTTATGTTGCGCCAATAATAATATATAATTCAAAGCATTATGGATTTAATTAAAGTTGCCGAACAGGCTTTTTCTACAGGCAAAGAATATCCTTCTTTCAAGAGCGGAGACACGGTAACAATCGCTTATCGTATCAAAGAAGGTAACAAAGAACGTATTCAGCTTTACAAAGGTGTTGTTATCAAAATCAACGGCCACGGTGAAAAGAAACGTTTTACAGTACGCAAGATGTCTGACAATATTGGTGTTGAACGTATCTTCCCATTGGAATCACCATTTATCGAAAGCATCACAGTCAACAAGGTTGGTCGTGTTCGCAGGGCTAAATTGTTTTATCTTCGTGCTCTTACCGGCAAGAAGGCTCGTATCAAGGAAAAAAGATCCTGACAATCACATTTCTAAATATATCTTAATAAAAGCGGCTTTTACCAGAGTCGCTTTTTTTTGTGTTGTTTTTTTTCCTAAATTCGGCCCACAATACAAATATTTAACATAAATGTCAAAGATTATTCTTTCTGCTCTGCTGATTCTTGCCAGTTTTACTTTTGGAATGAATGCCCAGAATCAGACTCCGGTTAATGGAGTTGCGAAAACTGCATTAACGAGGCTTACAAATCAGGTAAAAAGTTTTCCACAGGAGAAAATTTACCTCCAGATTGACAAGCCATATTATTCAGCCGGTGAAACATTGTGGTTCAGAGCAAATTTACTGCATGCTGCTCTGCATACGCCCATTAATCTAAGCCGCTATATATATGTGGAATTACTTAATTCTTCAAATAATGTAGTTGTCAGAAAGAAGATCAGACCGGATAATAAAATGTATTATGGACAGATTGACATCTCTCCTGAAATAAAAAAAGGTTGGTACAGTATCAGGGCATATACCAGTTACATGAAAAATATCAAAGAAGACTGGTTTTTCAGACGCAGTATATATATAGGAAACTCTCTGCAAAACAATAACACTGAAGAAAAAACCGGCTCCGGTATGAGTCAGGGGATGGACAAACAGGAGCATAGTTACAATGTTGACTTTTTCCCGGAAGGAGGCAAATTAATCGCTGGTAATATGCAGATTATCGGTTTCACCGCTTATGATAAAAAAGATAAACCTGTAGAAATCACCGGCAGGATTATTGATGAAAACAAAAAAGAGGTTTGCACATTTACAACTAATGGTAAAGGAGTTGGAGTGTTTTCGTTGTTACCTGAAGCCGGAAAAACATACAAGGCTGTTTGTGATAATAATGAAGGAAGGACTGTCACTGTAAATATTCCCAAAGCCATTAAGGATGAAACCGCTCTGAGTGTACAACAAAATCAGGATTTAATCTTATGTTCGTTGCTTTTACCTGATGCTGCGCCACTTAGTGATACTTTATATCTTGTTGCCCATCAAAGATGCATCCCTGTTTGTCAATATATGCTTACGCCTGATGCTCCTTTCGTTAAAATTTCCAAACAAGGAATGTACAGCGGTATAACTCAATTTGTCCTGCTCGATAAAAAAGGAAATTTTATAAGTGATCGCCAGGTTTTTATCAATGGTAAGGATAAAGCTGAAATTACTTTTCAGACTGATAGAACCAATTATAAAAAAAGAGATTTAGTCAATGCACACATAGTCCTGAAAGATTCAAAGGGAAATCCGGTACAGGGTAATTTCTCAATAAGTGTCACCGATGATAATGATGTCAAGATCAATCCCGATGACCAGACTATTGAAAGTTATATTTTGTTGCAATCTGATATCAAACAACCACTTACAAAACCGAACAGTTTTTTCAGAAAAGATAACACAAAGTCAGGTGCAGAGCTTGATATGCTGATGCTTACAAATAAATGGTCACGTTATGATATTCCTCAGGTACTTGCAGGAAACTATGCCAGAGGCGATACTTTTGCACTTGAGATCGGGGCTTCGCTTCCAGGCAGCTTGCTGACATATCCCGCAAAAAAACCTGTCCCTGATGTTGATGTAACTATGTTTGTGCAAAGCAGACTTTCCTTTGATGTTAAAAAGACTGATAAAGACGGCAGATTTAGTTTTGACGGTTTCGAATTTCCTGACAGCACAACTTATTTACTTCAGGCAAACAAGAAAAGTCCTTTTGTAACACTGTTACCTGATAAGGATTCTTTCCCTGAAGTAAAACTTGATGCACCTATGAATGCCAGCGTAATACCTGAAAAAGAAATTATAAGTTTTCTGGACAAGAGCAAGAACAAATACTATTATGAAAATGGCATGATGGTTGTTAACCTGAAGTCTATCGAGATAGTAAGCAGTGCTGAAGATAAATACAAGGATTTGAGAAGAGACAGAGGTGCATTGTACATTACTCCTTCTCAGTCTATCAATGAGGAAAAATTATCAATGGCTCCCACTATTCTTGATGCTCTGTTAATGACTCCCGGTGTCACTATGGATGATTCCGGCACAGGTGTTCTGATTAGAAACAGGAAGCCTTTGGTCCTTGTTGACGAAATTGAGTACACTATGGAAGACATGAATGCCATAAGCCCGAGTGAGGTTAAAATGATAGACATTCTCAAAGATCCCGGCGAAACCGCCATATACGGATCCCAGGGGGCGAACGGTGTTATCTGTATTTATCTTAAGCGTGGTGATGAGATCGTAAGAAACAACTCTCTGGACCCATGGCAGGCGAAAGTAACTCCTTTGGGTTACTCTAAAGGTATTGAATTTATATCTCCTAAATATATTACCGAGAGCCAAAGGACGAGCTCTGTTCCTGATCTCAGATCAACGATATATTGGAAACCAAATGTGACGTGTAATGAGAATGGTGAAGTTAACCTGTCTTTCTATACAGCAGATGCTACGGGTACATACACTGTCACTATCGAAGGTGTCACCCCAAAAGGTGAAATTATTAGTTACAGAGGCAAATTGAACAGAAAATAATCATTTAATTATGAATACAGTTAATTTTGAAGGAAAAGTAATTGACTTACTGAAAATCAGGATTGTTAAATTTATAACCACTATTATTACTCTGGGTATCCTTCACCCACTTGGCAAGTTTCGTGAATTAAATTACTTATATGAAAAAACCTCATATGAAGGTATACCCTTCAGATTTGACGGTAAAAGAAAAGACTTTTTTAAAGGCTTTATTAAATTCTGGGTTTCACTATTATTGATACTCGTATTATGTATTGCCGGTGCATTTTTAATAGTTAAAATACAGGAATCTATGTTCGCGAATATAGTGTACACTCTTGTTGTTTTATTTTGCACATTATTAACCTATTACATTTGGGGTGCGACCTGCAATGGGACTATTAATTACAGGCTTAATAATTTAAAATGGTCATATACCGGTTTCACCTATTCAGGTAAACCTAAAGAAACGGGGCGAATGTTTCTTATTAATGGCTTTCTTTCGATGCTGACTATAAGCCTTTACAATCCATGGTTTCTGGTAAGATTTATAAAATATTTCACCGGTCATCTAAATTTTGGTGATTTAAGTTTTAGTTTTAACGGGGATCCGAAAAAACTTTTCAGGATATATATCAAAGGAGTTTTACTGTCGATAATAACCCTGGGTATATATGGTATCTGGTTTGCAAAATCTGTATTCGAATATATCATTGACAATCTTGTAATCAAAAAAGGAGAACAGGAAATAAAGCCTGTAAGTGATGCGAATACTCTTGAAGTTTTTGAATTACTGGTTGGAAACGCACTTATTATGATTTTAACTCTCTGCATCGGATATTCATGGGCAAAAACGAGAACTTTACGTTTCATCGTGAAACACTGCATCGTCCCACAAGGTCTGATACCTGATGAAAAAAATAATGACGTGATTGAAAAAGATTTTCTGAATCTGGTAATCTGATAACTTTTAAAACAGACCGGGAGCAGCGATTAATGCGCGCGTCTGAATTGAATCTCCTCGCCGCAAGCAGCGAGGAATCTTCGATTCCGTATAGGAATAATTCATTTTGCGCTAACCCCGCCGCATAGCAACGGGGAATGCGCGCACCGGAATTCAAAAATTTATCTGTAATCAATCCTTGGATCGACACCCCACATCAGTTTTTTTCTGATTGTTTGTGTGAATGTGTGGTTGTGTCTTCTGATTGATTTTATTACAAAATCAGAAAGTCTGATCTGAAGTTTGGAAACACAAGACATCGGATAGGCATATCCGTCGAGCGAAACAAGGAAATTATGATTACGGCTTTCAACTTCAATATCTATTACTGACCTATCATTCAACACAATGGGTCTCACGGTAAGGTTGTGAGGGGCGATAGCGGAAATAATGATACTCCTGCTTTCGGGCATAATTATCGGACCACCAAGACTAAGGTTATATGCTGTTGATCCTGTAGGTGTTGAAACCACAAGTCCGTCAGCCTGGTATCCGTTAAGATACTCTCCATCCACAGTGACATGTATGTTTATCATTGAAGATGAGTCTTTTTTCATAATGGCAATTTCATTCAGGGCAGCCGGAATCTCTGTAAAATCATTACCATCAACTTTCAGGCGGAGCAAACTCAACTCTGTTACGCTATAGTAGTGCTTGTATAATTCGTTTATCACATCTTCAATTTCTACACTTTCAACATCAGCAAGAAAACCAAGCCTTCCGGTATTTATACCGATAATCGGTATCCCCTTTCTCCCAATCCTGTGAGCAGTCCGAAGATATGTGCCGTCACCGCCTATGCTTATTGCATAATCAGCTGAAAAATCATCGCACGAAATTATTCTATCTATTGCAGGTGGATTATTCATGACTGTTGTCAAAAACTGATAAAAATCTTTACAAATTTGAATTTCAGCGTCAACCTTCCTTAATGCGCTGAAAACATTCATAACCTGATTTAATTTATCAGATTCAAAACGACTACCAAAAATTGCAACCTGCATTTGTATATATTGATTTTATAAAGATTCTAAAAAACTCACTTTGCTTTATCCAAACTTGACCAAAACAATTAACTTTGCAACAATAGGTCAGTAGGTAAATTATATAATATTCGGACGTTATGTAGCTTACTGATGCAAAAGTGAGAAAACTTTTAGTAAATGACAAAATTAAGTGTAAATATCAACAAAATTGCCACTCTCAGGAATGCCAGAGGTGGTAATATGCCTGATTTACTGAAATTCGCAGTAGATTGTGAATCTTTTGGTGCTGAAGGTATAACTGTTCACCCGAGACCGGATGAGAGACACATAAGATATGGAGATGTGTTAAACCTTAAGCCTTTGGTAACAACGGAATTTAACATTGAGGGCAATCCCATAAAACAGTTTATGGACCTCGTCTTAAAAGTAAAACCTCAGCAGGTTACATTAGTACCCGACACACATGAAGCTATCACTTCAAATTCAGGTTGGGATACAACAACAAACTTTGCCTTCCTTACCGAAATAATTGAAGAGCTAAGTAGTAAAGGCATAAGAAGTTCCATTTTTGTCGGAACAGTTTTAAAAGACATTGAAAATGCTGCTAAGATAGGCGCAGACAGGATTGAGCTTTATACCGAGCCTTATGCCTCAAATTATTCCAAAAACAGAGTTGCAGCTATAGCTCCTTTTATTGAAGCCGCGAAGCTTGCACGCAAACTGGGGTTAGGTGTTAATGCAGGTCATGATCTTAGTCTGGAAAACCTTGGTTTCTTCCATTCTGAAATTCCTTTTATTGAGGAGGTTTCAATTGGTCATGCTCTGATTTCAGATGCCTTATATCTTGGAATAAAAACCACAATACAATCATATAAAAATTGCCTGATCTAAATAAAATCAAATATGAATCCCCTACTTTTCATTCAATCCACTGCGCAGGAAGCTTTACCGGTACTTTCAGACGTTAGCAACCAATCAGTTGCAGAAGCCAAAATGAATTTCTTTGACATGGCGATAAAGGGAGGTTGGCTAATGATACCTCTTGTACTTTTATCTCTGCTGGGCATATATATATTCATAGAAAGATTAAAGGTAACAAAGGCTGCCTTAAAAAACGATCCGACATTTATGAGCAGAATAAAGGATTACATCCTGGATGGAAAGACTGAGTCTGCCGTTAAGCTGTGTAAACAAACTAACAGTCCTTACTCAAGAATGATAGAAAAAGGGATATCCAGAATAGGTCGCCCGATGAATGACGTGCAGATTGCTATTGAAAATGTAGGAAACATTGAAGTTGCGAGACTCGAAAAGGGCTTACCTATATTGGCAGCTATTGCAGGAGGAGCTCCTATGATTGGATTTCTTGGTACAGTAACAGGTATGGTCAAAGCTTTTTTTGATATGGCTAATGCAGGTGCTAATGTTGACATCATAATCCTTTCATCAGGTATCTATGAAGCAATGATAACAACCGTTGGAGGATTGATGGTCGGAATCCCGGCATTCTTTGCATACAACTATCTGGTTACACGAGTCAGTAAGATTGTTAATAATCTTGAAGACAAGACTGTGGAATTTATGGATTTGCTCAATGAACCTGTTAAATAATATTTGACAATGGGTTTAAGAAGACAAAATAAAATTGATTCCGGTTTCAGCATGGCTTCCATGACTGATATCATTTTCCTGTTGTTGATATTCTTTATGATAACTTCAACTGTTGTCCACCCTAATGCCATAAAAATTCTGTTGCCCGAAAGTAAACAACAAACCTCGGCGAAACCTCTGACAAGAGTAATTATCGACGCTGAGCTGAATTATTATGTGGCTTTTGGTAATGAAAAAGAGAGACAGGTTGCATTTGAAGGGATTGAACCTTTCCTCAGAGAAAGAATTCTTGAGGAACCCGATATGTACGTTGCATTATATGCTGATGAGAAAATACCATATGGTGAGCTTGTTAAGGTTTTAAACATATGCAACGAGAATAAATTCAAATTGGTACTGGCTACAAGACCCAAAGTGGAATGACGATAAATAAAGACAAATCAATAGCTCTGGCTGGAACGGTATTAATACATATGGCAATACTGATCCTAATGCTGATGATGGGATTTAAAAAGAATAGTCCTGTTGCAGAGGAAGGTTTGTTGGTAAATTTTGGTAATGTAGATGAAGCACAGGGATTGTTCGAACCGGCGGGAGAAGAAGTCACCAAACCGGAACCTGTGGAAATCGAGCCCGCAACACAGAATAAACCAGAAGAGATTATAACTCAGGATATTGAAAAATCAGTTAATCTCACGGAACAAAAAAAACAAAAAGAAGAAGCCCAAAAGAAGGTAATAGAAGACCAGAAAAGAAAAGAGCAGGAACGTAAAGCTTCTGAAATCAGAAATCAGGCAGCATCCGTATTCGGCAAACCTTCAGGTTCAGGTACCAGCCAGGGCACTTCTACAACCGGAAGTGGCAATCAGGGAGCTGTTAATGGTAGCGCCACATCAGGCAATAAAAAAGGTGGCGGCTATGGATCCGGGTATTTTTCACTAAATGGCAGAAGCACTCAGGGTGCATTACCTATGCCATCATACTCAGTTCAGGAAGAAGGTGTTGTAGTTGTAAGAATAGTTGTCAGCCCTCAGGGAAGCGTAATAGCAGCGACTGTTTCACTACAGGGCACCAACACTGACAACTCAACATTACGATCTGCTGCTGTAAATGCAGCCAAACAGGCAAGGTTTAATAATATTGAAGGCAACCAGAATCAAAGCGGCACAATTACTTATCAGTACAGACTCAGATAGAAGTCTGTCAGGTTTGAGAAATTATCAAACATAAATATATTCTCCATGAAACCAATTCTGTTATTTTTAGCACCGGGATTTGAAGAGATTGAAGCCATAACTATTATTGATGTACTGAGAAGAGCACAGCTGAACATTATCAGCGTTTCCATTACCGGAGACCACAGTGTAACGGGAGCTCATGGCATTACAATAATGGCTGATGAATTGTACCCTGACATTGACCTGAAAGACTCCAGCATGCTCATACTACCGGGAGGCATGCCGGGTACAAAAAATCTGAATGTTCATGAAGGTTTGAAAAATCTGTTGAAAAACTTCAACACCGAAGGTAAACAGATAGCAGCTATTTGTGCAGCGCCTTTAATACTTGGTCAGCTTGGGATACTCCAGGGAAAGGAAGCAACATGCTATCCCGGATATGAAGACAATCTTATTGGTGCCAGCCTTTCAAAAAAACAAGTAGTCCAATCAGGCAATATTATTACCGCTAATGGCCCGGGGGCTGCTGCTAAATTTGCTCTGCAAATTGTGACTCTCTTTTCAGGTGAAGCTGTTTCATCTGAAGTAGGAAAAGGGATGATGCTCTAAAGGTGATTTTTTTACTATAAGTACTGAACATTATAGCAATCTTTTTTGTTATTTTTGTTAAGTTCCTCGCTTGAAAAAGTGTGGAATATTTTTATGGTATTAGTATAAATTGCGTTTTAAACGTCGCTATGCGGCCGGGAAACCGCAGTTAGAAGTTAAATTTAAATAATTAAAGAAATGCTTATAGAAAAGATTGTAGGTCGCGAGATACTTGATTCACGCGGCAATCCCACTGTTGAAGTGGATGTATATCTTGAGTCAGGAGCTTTTGGCAGGGCATCAGTGCCTTCAGGTGCTTCTACCGGAGAAAATGAGGCTATCGAATTGCGTGATGGAGACAAAAAAAGGTTTCTTGGTAAAGGAGTAACCAGGGCAGTTGATAATGTTAACAACATTATTGCTCCTGCCCTGACCGGCATGTCAGCACTTCAGCAGACTCATATTGATCATAAAATGATTGCGCTAGACGGAACTAAAACCAAATCCAAACTCGGTGCAAATGCAATACTTGGTGTTTCACTAGCTGTAGCAAAAGCTGCAGCAAACTATCTTGATCTTCCTTTATACAGATACATTGGAGGTGTAAATACATACGTTCTTCCTGTTCCGATGATGAATATTATTAATGGAGGTTCACATTCTGATGCACCTATTGCATTCCAGGAATTTATGATTCGTCCGGTTGGTGCAAAATCATTTAAAGAAGGTTTGAGAATGGGTGCTGAAGTATTCCATTCACTAAAAAAAGTACTTCATGACAGAGGCCTGAGCACTGCTGTTGGTGATGAAGGTGGCTTCGCTCCTACTCTTAAAGGCACAGAAGATGCTCTTGAATCAATTATTGAAGCCATTAAACTTGCCGGCTATGATACAGATATGATTCACATTGGGCTTGATTGTGCTTCATCAGAATTTTACAAAGATGGTATTTATGATTATACTAAATTTGAAGGTGCTAACGGTGCTAAAAGGAATTCCGCAGAACAGGCTGATTATCTGGAGTCTTTGATAGACAAATATCCGATAGACTCGATTGAAGATGGTATGAGTGAAAATGATTGGGATGGCTGGAAACTGCTTACAAGTAAAATAGGAGATCGTTGTCAGCTTGTTGGTGATGATCTGTTTGTTACTAATGTCGAATTCCTTAGAAGAGGAATTGCTGAAAAATGCGGTAATTCAATACTTATCAAAGTAAATCAGATAGGTTCCCTCACTGAGACACTAAATGCTATTGAAATGGCTCATCGCCATGGTTATACTACCGTTACCTCTCACAGATCCGGTGAAACCGAAGACAGTACAATAGCTGATATAGCCGTTGCTACAAATTCCGGTCAAATTAAGACTGGTTCTTTAAGTCGCTCCGACCGTATGGCAAAATACAATCAACTTTTAAGGATTGAAGAAGAATTAGGCGATTCCGCTGTTTACGGATACAAGAAAATCTGATTACTCTTTACAATATTAAAAAAGCCCTGAAAGTTTGAATGCTTTCAGGGCTTTTAGATTTATATCTATTGATATTATTTCTTGGCAGAAGCAGCATTTTTATACTCTTCCAAAATAGCTTTACCATTAGCATTATTCGGATCCAGCTCGAGAACTTTCGTCCAATACTTTGTACTGTTTACCTTATCATCTTTCTGGAAATAATATACTCCAAGATATTCATAGCATCTCAGTAGATCTTTTGTGTAACCGTTTGTCGATCCCTCACCAATTTTTTTCAGTAGAATCTCAATTGTAGCTTCATAATGTGGTTTTGCCAAACCCAATGCTGTTGTAGGATCAAGGGCAGAATTCAAATTACCTCTCCACAAATATCCTATATAACTATCAGGAGTCATCTGGCAAACTTTTGAAAATGCACTGTCAGCTTTAATTGCAATTTCTTTAAATTTAGCTTTTCCTGCAACTGTAGTATCCGCACGGTTTGAAAGCGCTGCAGTATAGTAGGTACGTCCCATTTGATAGTAATCAGTAGCTGTTGCATCAAAACCCGCGAGGTCAATTATTTTCTTATACAATTCGGCAGCCATTAAAGGTTCTCCTTTTTTAGTATAAAGCGGAGCCATTTCTTTATAAATATCAGTCTTGTTTACTTCAATACCTTCAGTATTTAAAACTTTATTATACAAATCAATAGATTCCTGATATTTACCTGCATCACCAAGAATTGACGCATAAGCTGAATAATCCTGATAAATGAATCTGTCAGATCCGGTTGTAGAAAGTTTAAAAAACTTTTCAGCTAAAGCTAAACCATTTTCTTTGTCATTTACCTTAGAAGCATTATACATCCTGAGTCTGTTCAAAACAAAATTGTTTGGTTCCATTGCAAGTCCTTTATCAAGCACATCGATAGATTGCTGGAACTGGTCTGTGAAATAATATGACTGAGCTAAAGAAATCAGATATTCCATATCTTTTTCTTTAAATTGACCATCAGTAAAGTAAGTATTGTAGGACTCGACAGCACTATTGTATTTACCGGATTTCTGATAGCTTCTTCCCAGATATTTATAAGCAATAAGATATTCAGGTTTAGCAGCAATAACTTTTTTCAGTGTTTCAACAGATACATCAGGATTCACTTTTTCATAAACTACTGCATATTTCAGTTTTGCCAGAGCACTTTCAGGATCAAAATACATTGCCTGTTCGTATTTTGCTGCAGCATCTCCAGGTTTATTGTCATCCTGTAAAATATCACCTTCATAAAGATAAACCAGAGGAGAATTTTTGCCAACTTTCTTAGCGAGAAGCAACTTTGTCTGAGCTACATCTTTGATACCGTTTTCATAATAAGCACGAGCAACAGCTACATTTAACTCAACGTTTTTCTTGTTCTTCTTCATTGTGGTTGCAATAAGCAAATCTGCATTGGTACGATCTGTTTTCATCATAACCTTTGCTTTACCAATGTTGTTAAGCATGTATAACGGATCAGCAGCCAATCCTTTTTCGTAATAAGCTTTGGCTTCATCAATTTTACCATTTGCAAAAGCCATTTCGCCCAAATAGTAATTTGATTCTGCCGGACTTTGCGCTAATTGCTTTTCGAAATAAGCTTTTGCCTGATCAAATTCGCCAAGCTTAAAATAATCGATACCCAGATTGCTGACCGCAAACGCTGCGGTTGCAACAGTAATTAAAAATGCGGTTAAAAATTGCTTCTTCATTCTTTCTGTTTTTTATATTTTATATTTATTAAATTATTTCTCGGTAACATTAACAAGTCTAAGCGGCTGAGTCGCCGGAACCATTCCTGATTTCATTATAAGTCGCTGACCGCTGCTTTTTGCAACAAAATCCATAAATCCTGACGGTAAACCGCCACGTACATCAGAAGTAATAATATAAATATCACGTACCAATGGATATTTTGCCATAGCAATCCAGGCGGCAAAAGGTTGATAACTGTTATCATCTCTTGCATCATCATATGCACTGACAGCCATTACCCTGATTTTTCCGTTAAAACTAAGATTTGTAGTATCATTAGGGTTTGAAACCCAACTTACGCCGACAAAACCAAGAGCGTTAGGTGTTTCAGCAACAAAATCAAATACTGCTCTGTTAGTTTCAAGAGACTTTACATTTTCACCAAAAGGTTTTCCGTTTAAAACAGAATCTTTCATAAATCTGACAGTACTCGAATTCGGATTATCAAAAACTGCTCTTATCGATCCCAGTTTTGAATCCGGATACAATTCATTCCAGTTTTTAATCTTACCTGTAAGAATACCGGTAAGAGAAGAAACGCTTATTATTGAGTCTTTATTTGTTTTATTAATTATCACGGCTATTCCATCGAGTGCAATCTTATTTGTCCTGGGGAATAACTTTTTTGATTTAAGGTATTCTGTCTCCTTAGTAGTCAATTCTCTTGCAGCAACCAACAGACGTATGCTGTCTTTTAGAAGTAAATCAAAAGCCTCAACTTCATTTGTGTAAACCGGCTCAATCGAAGCATCAGGATTTATTCCTTCGTAAACTGCAATTTCTTCGTTGATGATCGGGGAAAAGCAGTCATCAGCTACAATCTTGGCTTCACCGCTTGTCCATGTGTCAAGTCTGGTAATCTTTCTCCTGTCACAACCTGTCAGGATTATGATTAATGACAAAAAAACAAATAAATAGCTTCGTTTCATTTTTTAAATTTTATCAGGTTTATTGCTCTGAAAATACTGTAAATTAAAAACAATGATCCAACTATAAGTCTTACGTTCTTTTCCATCATGAAGGTATCAGTGAATATCAACAAAACAGAAATTGTTACATATATCACTACCATCAGTGCACCCCAAATAATTCTGAAATTAAATTTCTCCTTAGGCTCCATAAATATACCTCAAAAAGCAGAGAAGACAGCCTAAACGATAAGCTTCTTCTCTGCTATTACAAAATATTAATATTCTTTAAATCTTATTTAGCCAACCTGTACACAATCGGAATTGTGAAGAATACAGGTACATTACGTCCGTTTTGCTTTCCGGGAATCCAGTTGGGCATCATTTTAACAACCCTCACAGCTTCTTTATCACAAGAAGGATCCAATCCGCGCAGAACTTCAACATTTTGAACGTCTCCATTCCTGCTTACAACAAAACGTATAATTACACGACCTTCAATCCCAACTTCTTTTGCAACGGAAGGATAACGAAGATTACCTAGAATGAATTTCATCAATTCTTCTTCACCACCCGGGAACTGAGGCATTTGCTCAACTGTTGTAAAAGGTTTTTCTTCAACAATTACTTTATGCTCTTCCAAATCGGCGATGTCTACACCATGTTCTTCATCAGTACCTTTTACGTCAGCAACTGAAATCTGAGTTTTGGTTGAGGTCAACTCTTCCTGAGATTTTAACTCTTCACCTTCTTTAATATCCTCATCCGTGATTTCAATTTCTGTAAATTTTACAGTACTTTTCAACGGTGGGGGCGGTGGAGCCTCTGTCTGACGAATTATGTTCTCCTCTTTAACCTGGTCTTCAAGTTTGAGATCTGATAAAACGGTTGATTCAACCATTTTTTCCTGATTCTTTGTCAATGATTTGACAGTCGCAATCAGTGTGGGTAACAATGCAATCAGTATAGCAAAAATGAGTATTATAATGAACGACTTTACATTTCTTTGTCCTGAGGACCTTCTCATGTAATACGCTCCGTATTCCTTATTTTTACCTTCAAAAACAAGATCACACCACTCCGATGAATTAATATCTATATCTTTTGCCACTTTCTCTTATTTTTATTTTTGATATAAAATATTTACTTCGTAGCTTCAAAATAAGCTCCTGAGGTCTCGAAGTTCTTAATTAGAAACATCTCAGGGTCCTTTGGATCCTCAACAGAATATTTACCAATACAACATATCTGCATTTCATCAAGAGCATCAATAAAGTTCTTATATGTAGAGCCTTCTGTTGGTTTGATCATTACGACCTTGCCATCTTTTGCATCTTTAATTTTCCTTATTTCTGCCTTGTAATTTTCTTCAGATATTTCTTTGGCATATTTCATCTGCCTTAGTTTCTTAACTTGATTTACTGCATACTTGTTTTGTTCAAGTAACATCGAGCGTAGACTGTTCTTGTCATCAGCTCCGTTATAGTTCACCTTCTTTAAAGAAGTATAGTCATCATATTTTGGTTTACCCAGATAATAATAGACTTTATTTTTCTCGCCCAGAATCACGGTTATAGCATTTTCATCCTTAACCTTACTTTTATCTTCCTGAGTTAAATTTTCTTCTTTAGCAGGCATTACAAGATCCATCGTTTGCGGCTTAGCCAACGTTGTACAAAACATGAAGAATGTTATAAGCAACATGTTCATATCGACCATCGGGGTAAAGTCAACGCGAAGATTAATCTTTTTGGGTTTGCCTTTTTTAGCTTCGCCCCCTCCTCCAGTATTTACTTCTGCCATATCTTACTTTTTTATTGTCATCTGCAATTAATAATTTACTTCAAATAGCTTCAAATAAATCAGAATCCGTCTGAAGTTCCTCTTAACTGGGTAACAAGATTATACCTGTTAAGTTTTAATTCCTGCAGAGTAGTGATAACATTCTTAACCATAGGATAAGGAGTAGATTCGTCTGCTTTTATGGCAATAGCCAATTCTTTGTTAACGGAATTCGCGTTACGAACCCATTCTTTGAACTGATTATTTGTACTGTCAGCAGGAAGACCGCCTATTTGTCTTAAAGCAGCATCCTGGTCAGTAGGATCAAGATCCAGAAACTTCTGTAGCTTACCGACAGGCATACCTATACTTGTCTGGTTAATGAATGAAGCTTTCTGTTTATCAGTAAATGAGATATTATAGTCTTTTCCCATTTTCTCCAAAACCGCCAGTTTATCTTTCTTACTGTCAAGGAAAAGAAAAACTCTTCCTCCTTTATCAATAAGAATAGTCATTATATTGGCGTCAGGTATTTTTATTTCCGAAACCGAACCAGGTGTCAAAACCTGAACGGGCTCTTTCGGAATAAAAGTAGCCGTACTCATGAAGAATGTCAGCAAAAGAACAGTAACATCACTCATTGCTGTCATATCAATGAAAGTGCTACGTTTTTTTGGTTTTACCTTGGACATATTTTTTGTTTTATAAATTTATGATGAATTCAATTCCGTGGAATATCACTCATATTATTTATTTACCTTCATGAGTTTTTGTGTAGGTCTGGCCAATGGCAAAACCAATTTCGTCAACAGCATTGGTAATGTTCTGTACTTTCTGAGCGTAGAAGTTATAGAAAATAATAGCCAAAGCACCAGTTGCAATACCGGTAGCTGTATTCAAAAGAGCTTCAGAAATACCGATAGCAAGAGCAGTTGAATCCGGAGCTCCTTCCTGACCCATAGCACCGAAAGATCTGATCATACCTAATACAGTACCAAGAAGACCCATAAGTGTACCAAGAGTCGAAATAGTAGCGATAATATTTAAATTTTGTTCCAATGAAGGAAGTTCCAATGCTGTTGCATCTTCGATTTCTTTCTGGATGATTTCTGATTTTTCGTCGTTGCTTCTGTCAGTCATTTTTTCAACATCTTCGTAACGGATCAAAGCAGCTTTCAGGATATTTGCTACTGAACCTTTTTGATCTGCACAAAGTACTTCAGCACCTTTAATATCATTTTTTTCAAGTTTTGTTTTTACTTCATATACAAACTGTGACAGGTTTTTCTTGCCTCTCATTTTGTTAAGAGCAAAAAATCTTTCAACTGAAAGAGTCAGAACTGTAAACAGCAAAGTCAATACTATAGGAATAACGAAACCTCCCTGAAATAATGTACCAAATGTGTTAAGTGGATGACCTTTTTCATCAAAGTTTGAAGGGCTACCGCAAACTAAGTAGAAAAAGCAGAATGCAATAACTGCACATAGTAAAATAACTACACTAGAAGGCACGCCTTTTGAAACCTTTACCTTCTTTTCTTGTTTTTGGGTTTTCATAATAAATTAAATGATTTGTTTTATACTAAATTGATTTTTCAATGGTTAATATCCTAAAAATATGTTTGCCAAAACAGTAAATCATCAGTGCAAAAAGCCGGAAATCTACGATTTTGCAAAAGAATTACCGTAACATCCTGACCCCACCATATAAGAACGGGGTTTAAGCACTCCGGAATTCAGTCTGCAAAAATACGAATGGTTTTCGTGAAATCAATAGTTTTGAGCGATTTATTTGTTAATTATCTCAAAGACATATAGACAGAACGATAAAAATCACCCCACACGTCATCCTGATACCATGAAACCTTATTGGTATAAAATAAAATTATCAGATTTTCTGAAGGGTCGATAAGATATTCAGTGCCATAATAACCTCCCCAACGTAAAGATCCGATCGATTTCATAGTTTTACGATATGTTTCGTCAGTAGCAATCTCCAGGCCAAGACCAAACTGATAATCCCCTGCTACACCATAAAGCTGGTCACTGCAAATCATATCAATTATTTTCCTGGAAAGCACCCTTTTACCTTTATACATACCCCAGTCGAGTATCATCTGACATACATGAGAATAGTCTTCGATCGTTCCGCATAAACCTGCACCTCCACTAAAGAAATGGGGATCCGTGTTGAATGGATAAAATCTTTCAGTCGTATCAGCGGCAAGTGTCACAGGTATATCCGCTTTTGGTTTTTGGTACAAAGGAACCAACCTGTCCCATTTGCTTTTAGGCAGATAAAAATAAGAATCTTTCATATCCAGAGGATCAAGTACTTTTTCCTGAATAAGCACATCCAGACTTTTACCCGATATTATTTCAGCAAGCCTTCCGGCAACATCAAGACTGAAACCATAAGTGAAACCCTCGCCCGGATCATGTTTAAGTGGCAGCTTTGCAATCCTTTTAATAACGTCTTCAGTTGTTACACTTCTGTCGGGGTAACAAATAACCCTTACATCCTGATCAAAAAAGTCATAACTCAATCCGGAACTATGGGAAAGCAGTTGTCTGATAGTAATATCACCTTTTGCAGGCCTTGTAACCAGGTCCCCGCCTTTGGTTGAACCGGAGACAACGACTCTCGGATTAGAAAATTCAGGCAAATATTTTTTTATCGGGTCATCTATCCTGAACAATCCATCTTCATAAAGCGACATTAAAGCAATTGTAGTAACCAGCTTTGTCTGAGAGGCGATCCTGAAAATCGCATCTTTTTTTAAATTTTTCTCAGCTTCACGGTCAGAATATCCAAACGCCTTAAAATATACCGGCCTTCCGTATTGAGATACGTAGCAGACTGCCGAAGGTATTGCCTCTCTTTCAATTGCAGCTTCAATCAGCCTGTCGATTTTCTTTAGTTTCTCGGGGTAAAAATCCTGCGCCTTTACAGGAGAGGATAACAGACCAAATAACAAGACTATTGCAAAAAATATTTTACCTATCGCACGCATATTATGCCGGATTTTAGTAGTTAATTAATTACAACCTTTCCAATGAAGCAGTAAGATGCTCCCAAAATCTGGCAACACTCGCAATTTCAACTTTTTCATCAGGTGAATGTGGGAAACAAATATTAGGTCCGAAAGAAACCATATCCAATTCACCTACGGCATCCATAATTATACCGCATTCCAACCCGGCATGAATCACACTGATTTTGGGCTTTGTACCCCATTTTTCTTCATATACTGCAGAAAGAACATCTTTTACGCGAGATTTGAGATTTGGTTTCCATCCCGGATATGCTCCGGATTCTGTTACTTTGGCTCCCGCCAGAGAAAAACAACTTTGTATCATTGAAACCAAATATTTTTTCTGGTCTTCAGTTGCACTTCTTACGAGAAAGAGACATTCTATATGTCCGTCAGTACAATCAACTTTGGATAAACTTGATGATGTTTCAACAATTTCCGGAATACCGGGAATCATCCTTAGTACGCCATTATAAACGGCTGTAACAGCATTTATTACATCATCCTGAATTTCTTCTGGCAAAAGGCCTGCAGGAATTCCGGTTGCTTCAGCTGTAAAAGTTATCTTATTTTCTATACCTGTATATTCTTCATTAATAAGATCCTCATAATCTGCCACAAATTCCATAAAGTCCTGTAATGCATCTTCCGGTATGGTAACTATAGCACTTGCTTCTCTGGGGATAGCATTCCTCAAAGTTCCTCCGGTAAATGTAGCAATCCTTGCTTCATATTCTGCAACGGCATCTTTGAGAAACCGAAACAGTAGTTTATTTGCATTACCTCTACCAAGATTAATATCCAGCCCGGAATGTCCACCTTTTAAACCGCTTATTATAACCTCTAAAGCTATATCTCCTTCAGGGACTGAATCCAAACCCTGAAAGTCAAACTCTGCAGTCACATTAATACCTCCGGCACATCCGACGAACAGTTCGCCTTCATCCTCGGAATCAAGATTTACAAGTGTTTTACCCTTGAAAGAGTTTGGTTTCAAACCAAATGCACCGTCCATTCCTGTTTCTTCGTCAATAGTGAAAACTGCTTCAAGTGGACCGTGTTTAATTTCTTTAGATGCCAATACTGACATTATTGATGCGACCCCGATACCATTGTCAGCTCCCAGAGTAGTTTGATCAGCCTTAATCCAACCGTTTTCAATTATAAGTTTGATTGGATCCTTTTCAAAATCATGGTTAACATTGCTGTTTTTCTGTGGAACCATATCAAGATGCGCCTGAAGGACTACTCCTTGCTTATTTTCCATACCGGGATATGCAGGCTTTCTTGCAATTATATTACCGGTTTCATCCTTGATTGTTTCCAGACCAAGAGACTTACAGTAATTATACATAAAATCCTGAACGGGACCCATGAACCCTGATGGTCTTGGAATCCTTGTCAGTGAATAAAAATTTTGCCAGAGCATTTGTGGCTCCAGTTTTGTAATATCGTTTTCCATGATTGAAGTATTTAGATAAAAAAAGTGTATTACCTCTGTTCATGAGGTAATACACAAATATATAAAAACCTAAAGTATATTTTTCTTAAAAAAAATTTAATTTTCACAATTTTTGTTTCAACAATTATGAATAAATGCATTGAATCTACTCGCCGCAAGCAGCGGTGAAAGCACGCACCGGAATTCACAAAAATGCTGAAATTAAAAATTACCTTGTTTAAAGTCTGATGAAGAAACAGTTGACTGGGGTTCTCCGATTTTTGGTTGATAAGTAACCTTCAGATATGCTACATCCTTAAGGAAATCAATATTTCCGACTTCAATCTTAATTATATCCAAACCGGTTCTTGCTTTAAGGTCTTCCATTAGCTCCTGCTCTTTTTCCGGAACTATAAGATTAATCTTCTCATAAAGAATGACCTTACTTGATGTACGTTTCAAAATTTTGTTACATTCAAGTAACCATGTTACCAGTAAAAACAAGAGATTTGTAACAACAAGTTCCATGTAACTTACCGTCATTGCAAGTCCGTTTATTACAGAAATACCAATAATCATAAAAAGATAAGTCATTTCCCTGATGGGCACGGTTTCCGTCCTGTATCTTATCATTCCGAAAATTGCAAATAATCCCAAAGCAAATCCCAACTGTAATTTAACATTATCAAGAAGGAATATCAGTAGAAATATCGTTACGCTAAATAGCAGGAATGTGAAATAGAAATCTCTCCTGCCACCCCTTTTGTAATAAAAAAGTTGTATAATAAGCCAGCAAATCAACATATTGAAACCAAATCTCAAAATCAGTTGCCAGAAACTGGCAGCATCAAAGAATGGGATATTCATAAAGTTATCCTTTGAGGCAACTTCAGATATATTACTCACTGTATTCATCATTTCATCAGTACTCGCGAAAATTGGTGCCATTGTTTAGTATGTAGTTAATTTATTTATATATCTGATTTTTTGTTTAAATCTGTTTTGTTTCGTGTCTTTATCAGTGAGGACACAACCAAGGCAATATTTACTCATGCCTCCCGGGAAAATTCTGTATTCTGCAAGTTTTTCCTTAAGCAAAGATGTTGCTTTGCCATCCTGTTTCAACTCAACAATAACCAACTCTTTCGAGTCAGTATTAACCCCTGTCCTGCAATTTGAAAAATTCAGATTGGCATCTATTGTAATCCTTTCTGTTCTTTCGTAATTAACCAGAGTAATCCGGTCAAATGAAGACATTACGGTAGGATACAGTTCATCAATCTTATATTGTGTATTCCTTTCGACAAAAGCGACAGCTTCAGGATTGGACGAAAAATCAGAGAAATCTTCGTTTGATATCTTTATTCTATCTTTTTTTGTCCTTCCCTTATTATTCTTATTTTTAATTTCCAGAAAAGTAATTCCTGAATCCAGATAACTTCTGGTTCTTATTTTTTGTCTGTTTCTTTTGTAATTATGGTGCATCAGATACATTGACATATCAGATGTATCAAAATACATAGTCCTGTATTTAGAAATCTTTTTACCTTCAACCTCCTGTATCCTGAAATCGCTTTCCAGATTTTTGAGAAGTTCAGGCAAAAATTTAGCAGATAAAAGATATTTGGTATCTATCCTGTTCATCAGTTTGATATCTTTCATTTCGGATAGAGTGATTGGTTCCATCCTCTTACAGATATCTATACAGACCATATTCATAGTTGTTGTCAACATTACTTAAATTTTTACCGAAAGATCAAATGAGAAAACATTTTTTATCTCATCATCATCAGCCTCAACATCCTCCTGGAACTCTCTCGAATATATATATCCAGCCTTGATTGCTATTTTCTTGTTTATGTTATACTTAAGTCCCAAAGCAAATCTCATTTCTTCAGTAGTGTACTTATATGAACCATTCAAAGGCAAAAAATGTTCCACACTCGCATAAGGTTCAACCGGTAACTTAGGTATATTGTAAGATACTGAAAACTTAGACCTCAAAATCAGCTCAGGGTTTATTTCCTGATTTGAAATACTGTCGGGAAATGTATAAGTAGATTGTAAACGTTCACGTAATGAAAAATTGAAACGCCCAAGGTCATAATCCCCTTCTCCGTAAATGTTTACACGGTTTCTGTTTTCCCAATAATTCGTGTAATTATGTTTTTTATTGCCAGGATGATAATAGTTGATAAAAACATCTGAAATTCCCACATCAAAGAACTTGTTAATCTTATAATCCAGGCCTAAGGTTGTCATAAATTTATCTGTGGTTTTAAAATCATTCCTTAAACGGAACTCTTCTTCCAGACTTACAGAAATCTTTTTATTTATCTTTTTACTGACTTCCACACTACTCCAAAATCCATTGTCATATTCCTGACATATGGATCTCTGATTAATTCCTACTGAAAAAATAAACAGCATTATTGTGAAACCAAATACCTTTTTACTTATCATCAATCAAACTTTTACTACTTAACAATATACGTATAAACATCATGCTCAGCTCCGGCTGGTGAATAAGACCTTGTACGAGAGGCATTTCCCCTTACGGCTTCAATATAAAATCTTACTCTTAATCCAGATTGCTGAGGTTTTATCACAGCTGTATATATTTTATCACCTGCCTTTTCATCTCCATGTTTGCCATCATCAAACATCTGCAATCTTTTGAAACCACCAAGCATTCCTGTAGCAGCATTCAGATAAACACTTGATACACCACCGCCTGAGATTCTGGTTTCTACTTTAACACTGTCTGAAGATGTGGGTTCTCCCCATTTTACATTACCGGTCTTCCAGCTAACATCTGATATTGTTAATCCCTCAACAGCAACAGAATCATGAGCAAGAAGATATTGGTTTCTCTGAGAAATTATGCTTTTAAGCTCAGTGACTGAAGACTTAAATTCATCATATTTCATCAGTTTTTTTGGATCAGCTTTTATGGATGAATCAATTATTGCAGCATAAGAATCAATCTTTGAACCAAGATAATCAAGATTATACGTTTCTTTTAATATTGTCCGGTAATGAGCTAAATATCTCTGACGAACAGAAGGAACAGCCAGTAATTTGTTAATTAGCGGAAATCTGACATCATCAGCATGGTAAAAAGGATCCCACTGAATATTACCGGATTTGAATGTGTCTTTTCCATCATATTCCAGAGGTACAAGTCTGCCGGTTTCAACCTCCCAATACAAATAATAATCAGTACCACCTTTATTTACATAACTGTCCTCGTCTGTAAAAATGTTTTCGCAAGCCAGAAACCACAAAGTCCTGTCAAGATCAAGAACTTTATTAATTTCACGTTCAAGACTGTCCGGTTCAGATTTCTCAAGTACGCGTGCTACTTTTATAATATCCTCATAAGCATTTTCCTTATTTGATTTTTTTATATCGTAATAAGGTTTGTATACACTCGCTTCATCACCAAGATAGTTAAGTCCGGAGAAACCTGTGCCATATTCACCTGCAGGAGTTCCGGCTCCTTTTTCATCAGGTTCAGCCCTCAATCTTGTCCCGTTACTTGAAAGAAACCATTCCTGCAGAAATTTGGCATTAATGTGCTCATTGTTAGCATACAATCCAAAATCCTCACCATTAATATGAAGATTAACAAAATTAACCTGTACTGCAGGAATGTATTTAGAAATGCTATTCCTGTATAATACGTCTCTTAAGAATGATTTATCCTGATTTTCGTTGTTAAGTATTATCGTATAATAACCTCCCAAAACCTGAGAAGCGCTGCCATAATCAACTGATATATCAAATGATCGTTTAGCGGAAGTCCCGTCATCTGCTCCGGCAGAGCCCTTATAACTAACCCCAACTTTAAATGGAAGGGCACTGCCATCATAACTTAATGTAGCAGGTAATTCCTCCTCCAGTTCTTTGTAAGTAGTTAATGTCTGAGCCCAGTTCGAACCCGGGAAAGTCAGATCAATACGATGTATAGTTTTATTGATTTCATATAATCCTGTCTGAGACTCTCTACCGGTAACAAGTAAATGGTCTGCTGAAATCTCTCTCATGAAAGCCGGAAAGTTGCCTGATACACCTGATGCAATTGATCCATCTGACGATTCATTAACAACATATGTGGTATCATCATCTCCAATCTCTTCGTCTGGACGGGGAGTCCCGTCATATTCACATGAGAAAGTAATAAAAATTATAATAGCTAAAAGAGGTAGTAACTTCTTCATTAATGTGTGGTTTTCATGCTTCTGACCGCAAAGGTATCCAATATCATTACATCAAATGTCAAAAAACAGGTCAAATAGTGTAATTTTCGTGTCTTTTAACCTTTTTATCGAAATATATTACCAGTATCCAGGCAAAAAAACCGGTTACCAGAGAAATTATTGTTTGAAGCCCGTGAACAATCAATGCAAATATTCCGGCCTCGGGTTCAGACACTCCAAAAAACATTAAAGTGTAAATAACCATAAAATGGTAAGCTCCAATACCACCCTGTACCGGAGCAAGCACGCCAAGAGTACCCATAACGAAACCACTCAACATCGGAAGCATTCCGATTTCCATTTCAAAAGGGAAAAAGTATTTACCAATGTAGAACATCAAAAAATAAATCAACCATATAAGCAGAGTGTAGAAAATGAAAAGAAACGGATTTCTGATAGCTGTAATTGTTTTCATTCCTTCCCATAACTTCATTACAAAAGCATGTATTTTTAGATATACCCCGAAATTCCTGATTTTTTTTCTTGTAAGTAAAACAATTAAAATCAATACAGCTAGTGAACCCCAGATATATGGCGATGTAACCATTGATACTATTTTATGAAGTGAAGCCGGGTTTTCACTAAAGAACTCTTTAAAAAAACCTATTTGTAAAAGGATAGTGATTACTGCCAGAATCAGCAGACAAACAGCATCAAAAATCCTTTCAGTTATCACGGTTCCCAACGTTTTAGTAAAAGAAAAACCATCTGATTTGTTTATAATCCCTGATCTTGCAACCTCTCCGGCCCTGGGGAACAATAAATTAACTGCATAACTGACAAAAACGCCAAGGATGGCTGTTCTCTTTCTGACACCGGGGCAAATTGGTTCCATAAGATTATGCCACCTCAAACCTCTGATTATATTACTGATAATACTTAGAATTACTGAAAGTATAATCCAGCCATAGTTTAGTCCTTTTTTAAAAACTTCAGAAAGCGTTGTTATATCCATATCTCTGTAAACCACCCAAAATAAGAGAGCAGCCAACAGTAGTGGAATCAGAATTTGAAGTATTTTTTTTATTTGTGCCATATTATCCGTAAAAATATTTACTTTTGCGCTGCTTTATTATTTATAATAAGGAGTTGAATTTACAGAAGATACCTTCTGATTGATTTTAAGCGGACAAAGTTACAAATTTTTTCTTATCGAGGTGGATGACCATTGTAAAACCCAAGAAAGCCCTGGGGCAACATTTCCTGAAGGATCTGGATATTGCTGCCCGTATTGCTTGTACTATTGATTCGTACAAGGGTGTTCCGGTTCTTGAAATCGGACCCGGGACAGGTGTTTTAACAAAATTTCTTTTACAAAACGGACATGATCTTAAAGTCATTGAGCTGGATCGTGAATCAGTAAAATATTTAAAAGAAAATTTCACTGAGCTTGATAACAAGATTATTGAAGGAGATTTCCTCAAACTAAACCTGGAAGATCTTTTTCCTGACAAATACTGCATTATCGGCAACTATCCGTACAATATTTCTTCTCAGATATTTTTTAAAGTTCTTGAATACAAGGATAAAATACCATGTTGCTCAGGAATGATACAAAAAGAGGTTGCTGAAAGGATAGCATCCAAACCCGGCAAGAAAGCATATGGCATACTAAGTGTTTTTCTTCAGGCCTTTTATGATATTGAATATCTTTTTACGGTTGACGAACATGTTTTTGACCCTCCCCCTGCGGTAAAATCTGCAGTCATCAGGATGACCAGAAACAACGTCAGTGCGCTGGATTGTGATGAAGTATTGTTCCGAAAAGTTGTAAAAGCAGGTTTTAACCAAAGAAGAAAAACCCTGAGAAATTCTTTGAAAGTATTAACCGGAAACAATCCATTCACTATTGCAGGATCTATTCTTGAAAAAAGGCCGGAACAACTTTCAGTAGCTGAATTTGTTGAGTTAACCAATCTTTTAGAGCAACATATCCGAAATACCTGATGTTACATACCGGCTTTAGCCAGTTACATCATTAAAAATATCATATTTATTCATTCGGCTTCGTCCGGTAACACGAAACGATATGGCAGAACTCAAATTATATTTCCACGAAGACGGTCGCATAAAGCTGAACCGCAGTATTGAATTCCTGAAAAACAAACCTATAGATAAATTCTTGTGGATTGATCTGCATGATGTAGATGAAGAAGTTGAGAACCAGCTTGAAAATTTCCTTAAGATATACATCCAGGAAGAAGAGGAAATGGAAGAAATCGAGATGTCATCACGTTACATTGAGACCGCTGACACTCTTGTTGTAAACTCAAACTTCCTTCTTCCGGATTTTGAGATGGAAACGGTTTCTTTTATTCTTAAAAATGACATACTTGTAACTGTACATAGTGAAGAGTTGCCGTCTTTTATGGAAACCTCAAAAAAAATATCATCGAATCCCAGAAACTTTCCAACAGGATACCATGTTATGGTTGCTCTGCTTGAAACCAGGGTTGAAAGGGATGCAGACCTTATTGAGGATATTATCGATAAAATAACTATCCTGAGTGACACTGTCAGAGAAGCTGATGAGGATGTACTTATGGACATTACTGAACTTCAGGAACAAATCATGAAAATCAGGCAGAATATTATCGAAAAACAAAGATCAATATCAAGCTTGTTGAAAAGTGAATTGATGCCTGCAGAATTGCACCCGAAACTGACAATTATCCTCAGAGACGTAAACTCTTTGGTAGAACATGCTAAATTCAGTTTTGAAAGACTTGATTATTTGCAGGATACATTCCTTGGTCTTATCAACATTGAACAAAACAAGATTATAAAAATTTTTACTATTGTTTCAGTGATTTTCATGCCTCCGACATTAGTTGCAAGTATTTTCGGACAGAACTTTCCCGGAATGCCCTTCGCCGGTCGCCCAAGCGGTTTCTGGATATCAATCGCTTTAATGATAGTTTTTTCCGGATTGATTTTATTCTATTTCAAGAGAAAGAAATGGTTATAGGATAAATTTTGATTTAAATTGATTATTTTACCAAAACTTTTACGTTAATTTGTGCGTAACTCAGTTTTGAATTTCACATCAAAACAATAATATATTGAATATGGACAACAAAGAAACCAACAAACTGCAAGCTGAAGCAGGGTTGGAAGAAACTCTTAAAGATACTGCAACTCCTGCAGTTGAACCATCAGATTCCGAAAACTCTGCATCAGGTAATGAATTAATTGAACAGGATACGATAACTGAAACTTCAGTTGAGATTCCCGTGTCTGAAACCATTACTGTCTCAGAGAATGATGCTGTAAAGCCAAAAACAAAAAGAACGAAAAAATCTGAAGATTCAGTCCATGAAGTTATTGAATCAAAAGCTGAAGTTGTTTCTGAAGAAATTTCCGAAACAATCCAGGAAGCAAATCAGGATACTCCTGCTACCAAACAGGAAGTTATTGACCAACTTAAAGTAGTTATTGAAGGCGTTGAAGATGATGTTAAGGAGAAAATTGATTTTCTGAAACAGACATTTTACAGGATTCTCAAATCAGAGAATGAAGCTGAAAAAAAGCCACAGGATGACTCAGAAGAAAATACTGAAACCGTAAAGGTTGATCCACTGGAAGTTGAGTTGAAAGATTTACTAAACAGCTGGAGAGAGAAAAAGGCTAATAAACTGGTAGAACAGGAAAAAGAACGTAAAAACAATCTTGAAAGGAAGCTTCTTATAATCGAAGAAATCAAGAATATTACTGACAGCTCTGAAGATATTGGTAAGACCTTACCCGAATTCCGACGCCTTCAGCAAACCTGGAAGGAAACCGGTAATATACCTCAGGAACAGGTAACTGAAATCTGGAAAAAATATCAAATACAGGTAGAACGTTTTTATGATTTGCTGAAAATCAACAATGAATTCAGAGAATATGATTTCAAGAAAAATCATGAAATTAAAAATAACTTGTGTGATAGCGCTGAAAAACTGGCCGGGGAGTCAGATGTTGTTTTAGCGTTCAGACAGTTACAAAAGCTTCATGATGATTGGAGAGAAACCGGACCTGTAGCCAAAGAGTTCAGAGAAGATATCTGGAATCGTTTCAAAAATGCGTCTTCAATAATCAACAAAAAACATCAACAATTTTTCGAAAAGCTGAAAACAGCTGAAAACGATAATCTCACTCAGAAAACTGCTATTTGCGAAACTGTTGAGTCAATTGATTTCGATGCATTGAAATCATATAAGGATTGGGATAATAAAACTGCTGAAATTATTCATTTGCAGGATCAATGGAAAAAAATCGGTTTCGCCCCTAAAAAAGTCAATAATAAGATATTTGACAGATTCAGAGCCGGATGTGATAATTTCTTCCAGAAAAAAAGTGATTTTTACAAATCTTCAAAAGAAATTCTGAATCAAAACCTTGAGAAGAAAAAACTACTTTGTGAAAAAGCTGAATCCCTGAAGGAAAGTACTGACTGGAAATCAACTTCGGAAACTCTTGTTCAGATTCAAAAAGAATGGAAGAGCATTGGCCCGGTTCCAAAAAAATTATCCGACAGTATCTGGAACAGATTTATCACAGCCTGTGATTATTTCTTTGATCAGAAAGAAAAATTCGCTCCTTCCCAAAAAAATGAAGAGATTAAAAATCTTAACTCTAAGAAAGAGCTTATCGATCAAATTAACGGTATGCCTGAAAGTATGCCTGAAGATGAAGCTGTAAATCTTTATCATGAATTAGTAGCAAAATGGAATGCGATCGGTTTCGTACCTTTTAAAGAAAAAGACAAAATTTATAAAGCATGGCATGAAGCAGTTGACAATTTGTCTGAACGCCTGAATATAAATAAGGAAAATCGCCGTTTAAATAAATTCCAGCACAACCTTGATGATATGACTCAAAAAGGTCAGGGTAAGGTTTTACACGAACGTGAAAGACTCCTGAGACAGTTTGACAGTATTTCAGGTGAAATTAAAACTGCAGAAAACAATATCGGATTTTTCACCATGTCCAAATCTTCCAACAATTCTTTCTTAACTGAAATGAACAACAAAATTGAATCCCTCAAAGAAGAAAGGGATTTGCTTTACAAGAAGATTAAAATGATTGACGAGCAACTGTAATTTAAAGACGGTAAACATCATATTCTGCCCCTAAAAGTTTTTATTAACTTTTTGGGGCAGTTCGTTTTTATATAGTTTTAAAGATATCACTCTCCTGTTTCACCTTTCAAAAAAACACTCCTTTTTCAAATTAAAAACGAAACACTATTAAAAACTATCTCTTTGACATAGTGGCATTCTTTGTTCCCTGAAACAACTGAAATGCATATTTAATCCCACGAAAACTCCCTGTTCGTTAATTTGCGTTAATAAATTTAAAATTCATAGATTATTATTTGTAATCTACGATTTTTTCGTAGTTTTGCGATACAATCGTAAATAATTGAACAATGGAGAAGTTAACTCATCAGGAAGAAGAAGCAATGCTGGTAATCTGGCAACACGGACCAGGTGTGATAAAAGACTTTCTTGAAAAGTATCCTGAGCCAAAACCACCCTATACCACATTGGCTTCAATAGTTAAAAACCTTCAGCGTAAAGGTTATCTGGAATCAAAGTTGTACGGAAATACATATTTGTATAATCACCTTATCTCAGAGGAAGAATATAAAAGCAAATATATTTCAGGTATAGTCGACAGCTATTTCAACAATTCATACGGGAAGATGGTAACCTTCTTCGCTCAGAAACAAAAAATATCTGCCGAAGAACTCAAAGAGATTATAAATCTTATTGAAAACAAGAAAAATCAGTAATGTTGATATCGTGATTTACAAAAAAACAAAGTAAACATTTTAATAACGACAATATGGAAACTTTTGTAACCTACTTCCTGAAAGTGAACATAGCATTTGCCGCCTTGTATATTTTTTACAGGATATTGCTGCATCAGGACACTTTCTTTATGGAAAAAAGATTTGCTTTTATTATTGGTTTCATCTTTGCAATAATACATCCACTGGTAAATATTTCATCATTGATTGAAAGTAATCAGCCTGTGGTCTATGTCGCTCAAAGTATTGGTTATAGTCTGCCGGAAATATATGTCGGAGCTGAATCAAATCATGTCAACACATTAAGCATTCAGGAGATTATCACAGGACTTTATCTGTTAATAACTGCAATACTTATAATAAGAATACTGTGGAGCCTGATTTCTGTTTTGCTTTTATCATACAAATCAGAATCAAAACTTATTGACGGAATTAAAGTCATAACTACTAAAAAGAATACTGCTCCGTTTTCATTCTTCGGTATGGCTTTCCTGAATCCTGAAGACTTTTCCAGCAGTGATTTAAAAGAAATCATTAAACATGAAAGCATACACATTAAACAACATCATACTCTGGATGTAATATTCGCAGAGATAATATGCGCCTTATTCTGGATTAACCCATTCGTATGGCTTCTTAAAAGACATATTCGTGAAAATCTAGAATACCTGGCTGATAATAATGTATTGAAATCCGGATTCGATGCTAAAAGTTATCAGTATCATCTGCTCCGATTATCTTATCAGGAGACTACCACGAAAATGGCCAATCATTTCAATGTATCACAACTAAAAAGCAGAATTATCATGATGAACAAGAAAAAAACATCTTTAGCAGGTCTTGGCAAATATGCATTGTCTCTACCTTTATTCGCATTCCTTTTGCTTACAGCATACGCATGGAGCGCAAAAAATAATTTACCGGATGCTGAAACTATAGCTCAGGCAGTATTGTCGCCAGCCAATGATATTGCAGTAAATACGCCTGAAACCGATCAAAAGAAAACTAAAAAAGAACAAAAGGCTTACACTGCAGTCGAGCAAATGCCGGCATTCCCGGGAGGAGATGAAGCATTAGTGAAATACATATCAGGAAATCTCAGATATCCTAAAAGTGCAAAAGAATTTGGTAAGGAGGGACGAGTTATTGTAAGATTTGTTGTTGGCGATGATGGCGGTATATCAAACGTTCAGGTTTTAAGAGGATTTGATAAAGATTGTGATGATGAGGCCGTCAGAGTTGTCAGAATGATGCCTAAATGGACACCCGGAAAACAAAGCGGAAGGAATGTACCTGTGTATTTCACAATACCAATTGTTTACAAGCTAAGTGGTAACAAGAAAGAAAACCTGCCTCCGGGTACTCCAAATCTAAATACTACTATTGCAATTGAAAAAAATACTGTTACTGGTATATATACAGCTGTCGAAAAAATGCCGGTATATCCCGGAGGAGATCAGGCTCTTATGAAATTTATTCTTGGGAACCTTAAATATCCGGAAAGTGCCAAAAACGCAGGAATACAGGGAAGGACTATTATCAGGTTTGTTGTTGATGAAAACGGAGAAGTTAAAAATCCAGAAGTATTAAGAGGTCTTGATAAGGCTTGTGATGATGAAGCCATCCGTGTTATAAAGCTAATGCCAAAATGGCAACCCGGTATGCAATCAGGTAAAAATGTCCCTGTTTACTTTACATTCCCTGTTGTCTATAAACTGAATAAAGATGAAGAAAACAATGCCAATGGTCTGAAATTCTTTACCACCAATCCTGAGAAAACAAATCCTATGATTATAGTTGATGACAAAGACTTCACCGGTAATTTGAGTGATATTAATCCTGCAAATATCGAGTCTGTTACAGTTTTTAAGGACAGTGCAGCCAACGAATTATACGGAGAAAAAGGGAAAAACGGAGTTGTTAAAATAACTCTCAAAAAGAAACTTAAATAATCTGAAAGAATAATACAAACAGTTCGAGAGGCGATTATAAATATTTTTAAAACAACTAATCACTATGAAAACAAAAATTGCAACAATTCTTTTCCTTCTTTTTTCTGTTGTTATATTTATTAATGCTCAACAGGATTATTCAAAAATAATTGGCACATGGAAGTTGGTTTCATATAAATACGGCGATAATGAAACCAAACAGACCCCTGATAGCATTCGAAAGATTAAACTTATAACTCAGACAACTTTTACCTGGGTTAAGTATTCAGTGAAGGATAAGATTATTAATAACTCTGCTGGAGGGACTTATATATGGAAAGATGATAACTATATTGAAAATCTTAACTTTGGATTAAACATGTCCGGTTTTATAGACAAAATGCAAATTTACAAGATAAAAATAGATGACACTAGTATGCAAATTTCCGGCAAACTATCAAATAATCTTACAATAGAGGAAAATTGGAAAAAAGTAGAAACTTTACAGTAAAGCCTTTAAGTACATTATTAACGAGGGTACCTTAGTAGTCTAAGGTACCCTCGTTTTTTAGTTTATTTTAGTGAAAAATACTTACTGTCAGAGAATTTTAAGTCAGCATCAGTTTTTTTAACGACGAATAAGACTAATGAATTCTTCTCTGGTCTTGGCCTGCTGAAATACTCCAGTAAAATCTGAAGTTGTGGTAATTGAATTTTGCTTTTCTATGCCTCTCATCTGCATGCAGAGATGTTGAGCTTCTATTACGACCATAACACCTAAAGGATTAAGAGTATCCTGAATACAATTTTTAATCTGCGTAGTCATTCTCTCCTGGATCTGTAACCTCCTTGCAAATATATCAACCACTCTGGCAATTTTACTTAAACCAGTTATATAGTTGTCCGGAATATAAGCCACATGTGCTTTACCATAAAACGGCAGCATGTGATGCTCACACATCGAATAAAAATCAATATCCTTCACTATGACCATCTGACGATATTCTTCTTTGAACATCGCTGATCGCAACACCTCCCCAGGCTCAAGCAAATAGCCATATGTCATAAATTGCATAGCCTTCGCAACTCTCTTTGGGGTTTTGACCAAACCCTCACGATCCACGTCCTCACCCAGCAATCTTAATATTTCTTTATAATGAGTCGCAATCTCTTCCTGTAAAGGATTACTTTCTGTAGCAAGTACTATCTTTTTATCTACCATTTGTCAATCTTTTTAAAATAAATGTAAACGCGATTATTTACCGGATTATCACAAACCATAATTACGGCAAATGCGTAAGAGGTAACTTAATTCTGTTTCACCATAATCTTTTCCTTAATAATAGACATTTCTCTGCCTATTGCCGGAAAAGAATCTCTCAATTTTATCAACATTACACGGGCGTCCTGATATGTCTGAAAATCACCTACCTTTAAGCGCCAGAATGGTGAATTATACGATACATAAGTACCAAGCTCAGGATAAATTGATTTTATATTTATTTCTTTTTTAAATGCTTCATTCTTTGAAATCCGTTGATTGTTTCCTGAATATACAAGAATCCTCCATCCGGACATCTCAACATATTTTGCAGTGCCATTATGTGGCTTTGAAACAGTTTTACCGGGTCTGCCAATCCTCTTATCTATCGATTCATCCTGAATTATTTTGACGCGTCCTTTCCCGGTTTCATCTTTATTAATCTTGTCCACTATTGAAGGAATTCGCTTCGTACTATCACTCTCTATTTGTGATTTTATGCTATCGGCAAACAATGAAAGATTAGTCTGAGTACTCGCAAATACTGGTATAACAATTAAAAGAAGCGATAAATATTTTATCTTCATTATCAAAATTTTTATTCGGTCAGGGTCACTGAATTTACTTGCCTCAATTGGGAAAACTTCTATCCCTTACAGGGAGAAACCTTTCTTGCCCTACCCAATTTTAAAACAGTGGGTCAAATGCGTACCGGGATTTATGGTTAACATTTTTAATTTACGAACAAATTTACTAATAAGATGCATTAATGGAAAGACTGAATAAAAAAACAATGGGAGAAACCCCTAGATTCCTCCCATTACAACCTTAAAAAGGTAAAATACTACAAAACTCCCAGTTGATTTAAAACCGCATTTGTATTTCTAACAGCATCTGCACTCTTTTGGAACAATGCTTTTTCTTCTTCGTTAAACTTGTAGTCCAGAATCATTTCGCATCCATTCTTTCCTATAACAGCAGGAACACCGATGCAAATATCATCCATTCCATATTCACCTTCCAAAGAAACGCAACATGGAATGACTTTCTTTTGGTCACGAAGTATTGATTCGACTAAATAAGCACCAGCAGCACCCGGAGCATACCACGCAGATGTACCGAGCAGACCTGTAAGTGTTG
>CAZCWK010000004.1:0-2748 GCA_964502355.1 uncultured Bacteroidales bacterium | reverse complement strand
AGTATCAGCAACAACTTTATCAAGTTCTTCCTTTGAAAGTAATTCTGAAACAGGAACACCTTTATAATTAGCAAACCTCTTTAATGGAATCATCGTGGTATCACCGTGTCCACCTACAACCATACCTTCAATCTCTCTTGGATTTGCATTCAAAGCCTGACTTAAATAATATTTAAAACGTGATGTATCAAGAGCACCACCCATACCAATTACACGGTTTTTTGGTAAACCAGCAGTTTTCAATGTCAGATATGTCATTGTATCCATCGGATTGCTAATGATAACAAGTATAGCATTTGGAGAAAATTGCAGGATCTGACTAACAACAGATTTAACAATACCGGCATTAACTCCGATAAGATCTTCGCGAGTCATTCCTGGTTTACGTGGTATTCCTGATGTAATTACCACAACATCTGAATTCGCGGTCTTTTCATAATCACTTGTATATCCTGAAATCTTTGTATCAAGATCCAGTAAAGCCAATGTCTGGTTCATATCAATAGCTTTGCCTTCAGATATTCCCGCTTTAACATCAAGCATTACAATTTCATCAGCAATCTCGTTAATTGCCATTACATTTGCACAAGTAGCACCTACATTACCTGCACCTACAACAGTTACTTTTGACATAATATTTATTTCGTTATTTAGTACTAATACCTTATAAACCTGTATAACCCACTTTTAATAAATGGAAAATTTATACATTTTCGAGCACAAAAATAATCAAATTATCTATTAAAGAAAAATTTCCGTAATTCATTTTTTCAAAAAAAATAAAAAAAAGATTTTACCCACTTCAGAGATTATACAAATATGTTTATATGCTCTTTTACTCAGAATTTTGTACTTTTGTGAATCTTAAGGTTATCAATGATTTTTAGTTCAGATTATACTTTTAATTGTATTACTTATGCAAAATAAGATAAAGATTGTAGTTGGAATTATACTGGTATTATTAATTGCAGGTATCGTTTACCTTGCAATCAGCTTACGCAGTAAAGACCAGACAATTTCTGAAATGACAGAGCAGTTTGAAATTGAAAAAGAATCCCTGACTGATGAATATTCACAGCTTTCACTTCAGTATGAAGGATATGGTTTGAGAATTGGGAACGACTCACTGGCGACTTTACTTGACTCAGAAAGATATAAAGTTCAGAGGCTTCTTGAAGAGCTGAAAACCACAAAAGCAACAAACACGAGAAGAATAGCTCAACTACGAAAAGAACTGGAATTATTAAAGGGCATAATTAAACATTATGTTGCCCAAATTGACTCTTTAAGCACTGCTAATACACAGCTTAAAGCAGAAAACAGAGTTGTAACTCAAAAGTATCAGGAAGCACAAGGAAATATTCAGGTTCTGTCTGAAGAAAAGAAGGTACTTACAGAAAAAGTTACACTTGCATCGATACTGGATGCTAAGAATATTGCTGTTGAGTCAATAACAGATAAAGGAAGAAAAGCTACAAAAATCAGTAAAACAGCACAACTAAAAGTAAGTTTTGTTATTACAAAAAATATATCAGCTCCTGTGGGTGAAAAGTATATTTATATCAGAATCATCCAACCTGACGATTCTCCTCTTATAAAATCAAAAGATAATACATTTACTTTCGAAGGTCAGAATATCAACTATTCTGCCAGAAGACCTGTTGAATATGAAGGAGAAGAACTCCCTGTGGTTGTATTTTGGGATGTTCAGGAGTTTCTTCACCCCGGTAACTACAAGATACAAATTTTTGCGGATGGATATATGATCGGATCTGCTGGCTTTAGCCTTAAGAATTAATAATCTGAAAAGTTTTATATAAAATATAAAGACTCAAGGCTAGTCTAAACTTCTGCTAAATCCGAGATTTATTCCGTAAGTACCCAAAAAGTAAAGGGTGTTCCTATACCAGGAACACCCTTTACTTTCTCAGGGAATAAACCCTTTATCAACCAATCATTCTGCTGAGGTTTCTTCAACTGCAGGAGCTTCTGCAGCAGGAGTTTCCTTAATTGAATCTTTCACTTCGACTGCAGTTTCTGGTTTCTTTTTAGCCGTCGAACGACGTGTACGTGCCTTTTTCTCAACTTTAGCTTTCAACATGTTTTCGTTGAAGTCAACGAATTCTATGAAGCACATTTGAGCATTGTCACCTAAACGGAAACCAGTCTTTAAAATACGTGTATAACCACCGGGGCGATCTCCGATTTTTGGAGAAACTGTTTTAAACAATTCTGTTACAGCTTCTTTATTTTGAAGAATACTAAATGCATGACGTCTGTTAGCTGTAGTATCTTCTTTAGCTTTTGTTATCAGGGGTTCAATCACTAATCTCAGTGCTTTAGCCTTAGCTGTTGTAGTGAAGATGCGTTTGTGCATAATCAATGACGCTGACATATTTGACAGCATAGCATTACGGTGAGCTGACTGGCGACCAAGATGATTGAATTTCTTATTATGTCTCATCGTCTTATTCTTTATCTAATTTAAATTTTGTTATATCCATCCCAAATGAAAGGTTCAGGCTTTCAAGAAGATCTTCCAACTCTGTTAGTGATTTCTTACCAAAATTGCGGAATTTCAACAAATCAGTTTTGTTAAAAACAACCAATTCGCCTAAAGTCTCTACATCTGCTGCTTTCAAACAGTTCAAAGCACGGACTGAAAGATCCATGTCTACGAGCTTTGACTTAAGCAATTGACGCATATGAAGTATTTCTTCATCAAATTCTTCACCACCATCTACTTCA
>CAZCWK010000003.1:84324-105996 GCA_964502355.1 uncultured Bacteroidales bacterium | reverse complement strand
ACCTCCCTTTCCCAAAGGGAGGCGGGAGGGATTGTTAAAGTATGTCATGCGAAACGCAGTTTCGCGGGTTCGAGTCCCGTCCATACCGCAAAAGAGTCTGATTTTTCAGGCTCTTTTTTTATGCCCATAACCCGCGACCCCCAACCTCCCTTTCCCAAAGGGAGGCGGGAGGGATTGTTAAAGTATGTCATGCGAAACTGATCAATCGGAATTGTTGGATCAACTGCAAAAGTTGAGGATTTGCATATTTTGGGGATCAACTGCAGAACCTGAGGATTTACCTGTGTCAACCCTGAAAACTTTTTACCTTACTCAAATTATACTTTTGCTATATTAGCATTTAAAAAAAATATATCAATCATAAACTATTAAATGATGAATCAATTCAACGACAGAGCAAAGGAATGGGATAACAATCCGGTTCACTGGGAACGTTCTGAAGCAATAGCAAAAGAACTTTTAGATTTGATACCTGTAAACAAAGATATGAAAGCCCTGGAATATGGGGCTGGTACAGGTATTTTGAGTTTTTTGCTATCAGATAAATTTTCTGAGATAACTTTAATGGATAATTCGGAGGAGATGGTAAAGGTTATGCAAGAAAAGGTTGTGGCAAGTCAGTTGACTAACTTGAAACCGTTATTCTGGGATCTTGTTCAAAATGATTATGATTCAGGTAAATTTGACTGTGTTTTTTCTCAAATGGTTTTACATCACATAAATAATACCGAAAATATTATAAATAAATGGCTGAAGATGTTAAACCCCGGAGGTTATCTTGCTATTGCAGATTTGTTTTCAGAGGATGGTTCATTTCATCAAATGGATAAAAGTGTTCATTTCGGATTTGATCCGGAAAAGTTAAAGTCTATGCTTATATCGTCAGGATTTATGGAGGTAAATTACACAACTTGCTATATAATGAAACACCCGAACGGGCAAAGCTATCCGTTATTCTTGTTGGTGGCAAAAGTCTGATACTTCTACAAATAATAAATAAAAATGAATATTTGTTTATTATTGACAAAAAAGCACATACTTATTAAAACTGATTTACCTTTATGCAATTCTGTTTGAGAAAAATCAGATAAATAAATTGATCATCTTTTTTATGTCAGATTTTAGATTAAAGGTATTTGCCAAATCTGAAATACACTGAATATATGGAGGATGAGCTGGTGGCAGTAGCTCATACCCATAGCAAAATCTCAAAACTGGATGAGCTTTCTATTGAACAGCTGAAAAAAACGCCTTTGGTAATTAGGGAAAGAGGATCCGGCACGCTTGATGTTTTGGAAACTGCTCTGTCTGCTCATAATATAAAATTATCAGATTTAAATATTCGTATGCACCTGGGAAGTACCGAAAGTATAAAACGTTTTCTGGAAAAGACCGAAAGTCTGGGTGTGGTGTCCATCCGCTCTATTTCAAGAGAGCTAATGGCAGGTTTTTTCAAAGTTTTGGAAGTAGATGGACTACAGATGCAACGAAATTTTTCCTTTGTCTGCTTACAAGGCGACGAAAGCAGTCAGATACAATTCTTTCAACAATTTGCATTTCATTATAAGGATAAGTTATAATGCATTCCTAAAAACGATGGGGTTTCATCAAATCAAGGCTTTATCTTTGTTTAAAAATTCTGAAAACGATGAACACCTTTACTCCTTTTTTGGAAAAATATAAGAATGTCTTCTATATTCTTATATTGATAATATGTCTTTTACCTTCTGTAACACCACCTGTTTCTCTGTTTGCCGGAATAATCTTTGCTATAAGTTGTGGACAGGCTTTCCCTGCTTTTAACAAAAAAATGTCCAAATATCTGTTACAGGGATCAGTGGTTGGCCTTGGGTTTGGTATGAATGTTCGGGATGCCCTTGCATCTGGCAGGGATGGAATGTTGTTCACCATCGTATCTGTTGCGGGTACTTTAATATTGGGTTCTTACATTGCTAAAAAGATGAATATTGATAAGAAGACCGGATACCTCATCAGTTCGGGAACAGCTATTTGCGGAGGCAGTGCAATTGCAGCAGTGGGGCCTGTAATCAAGGCTAATGACGGACAGATGTCGGTAGCACTAGGTGCTGTATTTATTCTAAATGCTGTTGCGTTATTTTTATTTCCTTTTTTGGGACACGTTTTTGGATTGAGCCAACACCAGTTTGGGCTTTGGTCGGCCATTGCTATTCATGATACAAGTTCTGTTGTCGGTGCAGCATCTGCTTATGGCAAAGAAGCATTGCAGGTTGCCACTACAGTCAAACTTACAAGGGCTTTATGGATTTTACCTGTCACATTTGTTACTTCGTTCATCTTCAAGAGTAAGTCTGAAAAAATATATATGCCCTGGTTTATTTTCTTATTTATTCTGGCAATGACCATCAACACGATATTTGATTTGCCCGTCAGCTTAACAAGCGGTATTGTCCTGGTGGCACGCAAAGGTTTGACTCTCTCTCTTTTCTTTATTGGTGCCTCCCTGACCAAAACTGTACTTAAAAATGTTGGGATTCGCCCAATGATTCAAGCCGTCCTGATTTGGATTGTTATTAGTGTAGTTTCCTTGTCGTATATTTACTTTGTAGCGAAGTAAGGTCATTATTTAAGTGCCCAACTACTTGTTCAGTACGAGATTCTACATCTTTCCTTTAATACTTATCGCTGAGACGCCGACTCAGCTATGCCGGGACGCCGACTCAGGGAAAATCTCTTTACTAAGTTTGATAAATTATTCAATGAAATAATACAATTCTGTTTTTAATATTCAAAAAAGTTGTATTTTTGTTTCGGGAAAAGCCGAAATGAAATATGACAACTAAAGAAAAATATTACTCAGTCAATCAGGAAAAGCTAGCAAGGTATGCAAAAGCTTTGTCAAACCCTGTACGTGTGTATATACTCGATTTTCTGATTAATAATGCAAATAAATGTTGTTATAGCGGGGACATGGCGGAAGATTTACCAATAGCCCGTTCAACTTTATCTGAACATTTGTCAGAACTTAAAAAGGCCGGTTTGATACAAGGTGAGATTAATCCACCATATATCAGATACTGTATAAATTATGATAATTGGAAAGAAGCACAGCTTTTGTTTTCAAACTTTTTTAAAAGATAAAAATTTTTAAATATATGTTTCGGGTATTTCCGAAATATCAAACGCAATTTATTATGGAAATTAAAATTTTAGGTACCGGATGTGCTAAGTGTAAAAATCTGGAGAAATTAACCCGTGAAGTGGTAGAAAAAAACGGTTTCAACGCGTCTATTACAAAAGTGGAAGATATAATGGATATTATGAAATATAATATCATGAGTACGCCTGCTTTGGTTGTTAATGAAACGGTAGAAATAAAGGGACGCGTACCTTCTGCTGATGAGATCAAACAAGTACTATCTAAATATTAATCAATTTAATTATAAGGTTTTATGAAACAATTAATGGTGTTAAGTTTTGCTTTTTTGATGTTATTCAGCGTTTTTTCATCTGATGCGCAGGTTAAAAAATCAGATGTAAAGGCCACGGTTTCAAAAAAGATTGAAGTGTACTATTTTCATTTTTCCCGCAGGTGTAATACATGCAAATCAGTTGAGGCTAATGCACAAAAAGCGGTCGAAACTCTTTATGCTGATAAAGTAAAAAAAGGAGAATACTCTTTTAAATCAATAAATCTGGATGATGCAAGCAGCAAGACTATTGCAAAAAAATTAGGCGTAGGTGGGCAGACTCTATTGGTGGTTAGCAGTAAGAAACAAATAGACATTACTGATAAAGGTTTTATGAATGCTCAGGACCCTGAAAAAATGAAAGAAGAAATAAAGAAAGCAGTAAATCAGGCAATTAAAGGTTGATGAAATATTTTTTTTGAAGAAAAGCTTTATAATTATTCTGGATATTTAATTTCAACAATTGTTATCTGATATGGATTTTTTGCAAAACATACTTGAGAATTCGCAATATTCTTTTATTACAGCATTTATTTTGGGGATTATGACTGCAATAAGTCCATGCCCATTAGCGACTAATATCTCAGCTATCGGATTTATAAGCCGTGATATTGAAAACCGTAAAAAAGTTTTCATAAGCGGCTTAATTTACACTCTTGGACGTGCAATAAGTTACACTGCTTTAGCTTTGGTGATTTATCTTGGTGCAAGCAAGATGAATGTATCAATGATTTTCCAGGGTTGGGGTGAGAAGATACTTGGACCTCTGCTTATTGTGATTGGACTATTTATGCTTGACGTTATAAAAATTAAATTTCCTGCGTTTTCCAGACTTTCTGAAAAGATTGGTGAGAAGGGGAAAGGTAATTACCTGACTGCACTATTACTGGGAATGATTTTCGCGCTGGCATTTTGTCCTTATAGCGGTGTTCTGTACTTTGCGATGTTAATACCTGTGACAATTTCGAGTGCTGGAGGATTGTATCTGCCTGTAATATTTGCGATTGCTACCGGTCTGCCTGTAATAATCTTTGCCTGGTTACTGGCTTTTGCTGTAGGAAATGTCGCCAAGCTATATAAGCAAATTAAAACATTTGAATACTGGTTCAGACGTATAGTTGCGGTATTATTCATTCTTGTTGGAATATACTACGTGTACCTGCTGTTTAATTAAAAAATTTAAAAATATATTTCGGTTTTATCCGAAATGCAATAGGTTTATTTATGAAATTGAATAAAAAAATCTTTGGAGCAATAATGTTGATTCCGGTGTGGTATTTGATTTACCACAACCTGCAGCCTTTTTCAGATTGGATTATTGATAAGATTTTAGCTTTGGAGAAAGGTGCTCATTTTACTGAATCTCTGCGATTCTTTATTTTTGAAGTGCCAAAGGTCTTAATGTTACTTGCATTAATAATATTCTTTGTAGGTATTATCCGTTCATATTTTTCAGCAGAACGTACCCGTAAAATGCTTGAAGGAAAATCTACATTTACTGGAAATGTTTTGGCTTCACTATTAGGTATAGTAACCCCTTTCTGTTCATGTTCTGCGATACCTTTGTTTTTAGGCTTTGTTGAATCCGGTGTGCCTTTGGGTGTGACCTTCTCATTTTTGATTGCAGCTCCGATGATAAATGAGGTTGCCGTAATACTATTGTTGGGAATGTTTGGCTGGAAGACTGCTTTGATTTATGTCTTGACAGGTTTGTTTATCGCAATTTTAGCGGGTTGGATAATCGGCAAACTGAAGTTGGAGCATTGGGTGCAGGATTGGGTTTATAATACCAGACTTGGTGAAACCAATAGTGAGGAAGAAAAAATAACATTTACAGACAGGCTTAAATTTGGTTTCAACGCTGTAAAAGAAATTGTTGGAAAAGTCTGGCTTTATGTAATAATAGGTATAGCTGTTGGCGCAGGAGCTCATGGATATGTTCCTGAAACATTTATGGCATCACTTATGGGTAAGTCTGCCTGGTATAGTGTACCTCTTTCAGTTTTGATTGGAGTACCATTATATTCAAATGCTGCAGGTATAATCCCTATTGTTTCTGTTCTAATCGAGAAAGGGGCTTCACTTGGGACTTCGTTAGCATTTATGATGGCAGTAGTGGGTCTTTCTCTACCTGAAGTGATTATTCTCAAAAAAGTATTAAAACTACCGTTGATATTAACCTTTGTTGGAATAATGGCAACCGGAATAATGATAGTAGGGTATTTGTTTAATTTTATTTTCTAAACTCATAATTAGTAGTCAAATAAACAAAGTATTTGGAATACGGCGTACCATATGGCCTTAGTGTATAAATAAAAAATAACATATGAAAACTTTAGGATTTATCGGGGGTGGGCGCATTACCCGGATTCTTTTGACAGGATTCAAAAATGCAAACATTAGTTTTGAAAAAATATTCGTTTATGAAACAAACGAAGTCGTATTAAACAGTCTCAAGGAATGCTTTCCTCAAATTGAGATTTCAGTTAGTAATGCAGAACCTGCTGCTTCGTCTGATCTGGTGTTTATTGCATTACACCCACCTGTACTTATGCAAACATTGCAATCTATCAAGGATTTTTTTCCGGAAAATTCTCTCGTAGTATCTCTGGCACCAAAAATCACAATGGATAAATTAAAAAGTGAATTGCCAGTAAATATTAATATTGCCAGGATGAATCCCAATGCGGGGACTTATGTAAATAAAGGTTTCAACCCTGTTTGTTTTGCTGAAAATGTTAGCAAGAGAGTTTCTGAAGAGTTTATACAATTGTTTGAACCTCTGGGCAAGGTGCCTGTTGTGGATGAAAACACGATAGAAGCATATGCTGTAATCAGTGCAATGGGACATACCTACTTTTGGTTTCAATTACAACAACTTAAGGATCTTGCAATCTCTTTCGGACTTTCAGAAAAAGCCTCAGAAGAAGCAATTTCAGCAATGCTGTGGGGTACAACTGAAACATTGTTCAATTCTGATCTGTCTTTTGAAGATGTAACAAATCTTGTTCCTGTGAAACCAATGGGAGAACATGAGAACACAATAAAAGAGTTATATAAAACAAATCTCAACGCAATTTTTCAAAAAATTAAACCATAATTAAATTATACATACGATGAAAGTATTAATATTATGTACAGGTAACAGTTGCCGGAGTCAGATGGCACACGGCTTTTTGCAAAGTTTTGATGCCGGGATTACAGTTTGTTCTGCAGGTACAAATGCTTCCGGTATACTTAATAAACTTGCTGTAGAAGTAATGAAAGAAGCCGGGGTTGACATAAGTCACCATACCTCAGATCAAGTTGAAAAATACCTGGAAGAAGAATGGGACTTTGTAATCACAGTTTGCGGTGGTGCAAACGAGACTTGTCCCGCATTTATCGGCAAAGTAAAACATCGCTTGCATATCGGATTTGATGACCCGTCACATGCAGTAGGTACTGAAGAATTTATCATGAGCGAGTTTCGACGTGTTCGTGATGAAATAAAAGATAAGTTTTATGATCTGTATGTAAATCAAATAAAACCACAATTATGAACCCGAAAGATTCATACGTGTATTTTTAAACCAAATATCATATGCCGTCACAAAAACGTTTGAAAATTCTGGATCGCTATTTGACACTGTGGATATTTCTGGCAATGTTAACAGGAGTCATGGCGGGGTGGATTTATCCGGATATTGCCGGATTCTGGAACAGTATGTCATCAGGGACGACCAATATACCGATAGCTATCGGCTTAATTGTTATGATGTATCCTCCATTGGCAAAAGTTAAATATGAAGAGTTGGGAGATGTGTTTAAAAACACAAAGGTTTTAGGTTTATCGTTATTGCAAAACTGGGTAATCGGACCTGTTTTGATGTTTCTATTAGCAATAATATTTTTGCAATTCAATATTGATTATATGTATGGTGTCATACTTATCGGACTTGCACGTTGTATTGCAATGGTAATAGTCTGGAACGATCTTGCCAAAGGAGACACACAATACGCTGCAGGTTTGGTTGCTTTTAACTCGATATTTCAGGTTTTGCTTTTCTCTGTCTATGCATATGTCTTTATTGCCATCTTGCCAGGTTGGTTCGGATTGCCGGTAAACGATAGCGTAGCACAGATAACTATAGGTCAAATTGCCGAAAGTGTGTTCATTTATCTTGGAATCCCATTTATTGCCGGTTTTTTAACGCGTTTCATTTTGATTCGCGTAAAAAGTAAAGAATGGTATCATAATAAGTTTATTCCAAAAATCAGTCCTTTGACATTGATTGCCCTGCTTTTTACGATACTGGTGATGTTCTCACTCAAGGGTGAGTATATTGTTAAAATTCCAATGGATGTTATAAGGATAGCGATACCATTGGTTATCTATTTTGTTGTAATGTTCTTACTGTCTTTTTTCTTAAGCAAAAGATTTGGCGCAAACTATGAACAGTCGACCACCTTATCTTTTACAGCAGCAAGTAACAATTTCGAACTTGCGATTGCAGTGTCAATTGCAGTTTTTGGAATAAATTCCGGTGAAGCTTTTGCTGCTGTGATAGGTCCTTTGGTTGAAGTACCTGTAATGATTGCATTGGTTAATGTAGCTCTCAGGTTAAAACGAACTTTTCAGACTAATAACAAGGGCTGATAATAAATATTCCCAACTTTTTCAAATGTTTTTGCCATATCGGCGCATTTGTAAAGGTTGGGACTTTTAATAAAATAAGAAATGCCCATCTAGGGATGAGCATTGAAATCATAAAAAAGCCAAAAGGCTTTTTAGTTTCTTTTTTCTGCTTATTCAGCAACAGCAGCTGTAGTGTCAGCAACTGTAGAGTCAGCTGTAACGATAGCAGATGTTGTGTCAGCAGCAACAGTTTCAACAGTTGCTTCTTCAGCAGGAGCTTCAGCTTGTTTTTTACAAGATGCAAATGAAACAGCAACGATAACAGCGGCAAACAAAACCAACTTTTTCATTTTTTTTGATTTAAAAGAATTAGTATATATGTTATTATTCTTAACCATAACCCCGCTTAAGAGGTTAAAATTATTGCGCGAAGGTATATATTTTTTTAATACTAAAATATGTTAACTCATTTTTTTTTTGAAATATTACCAGATATGTGAAAAAAAACACAAAAACAAAGAAAAATACTGCTTTTTAGTCTGAAAATAAACTGATGAATAATTTCAGTTTACTGATTTTAAATATTTATATACGCTTGAATTTTATAATTTTGCAGACCCTTAATCCAATTAGTATTAAAACGGTCAAATATTTACCGGAAAAACCCCAAAAAAGAATTCACACATGAAATTTTATAAAAAAATTCAGGTTTTAGCTATTTCATTTTTTTCAATATCTGTTTTAAATGTAAATGCAACACTAAGTAATGGTCTGATACTTCATTATGATTTTGAATCCATAGCGGAAAGCTCTGTTACTGATGTTTCAGGCAATAAAAATAACGGGACATTATCCGGCAGTCCTGTTATAGAAACCGGTTTCACCGGTAAAGGTGCAACTTTTACAAATGCCACTGATTATCTGACCATGCCACAAGGAATAGTAAATTCATTAACAAACTATTCGGTTTCAGCGAGAGTGAAACTCAAATCCCTTAATAACTGGGCCAGAATATTTGACTTTGGATCGGGTCAGAATTACAATATGTTTTTAACTCCAAATTCCGGAAGTAATAATTTGCGTTTTGCAATTAAAAATGGCTGGGGAGAAGAGGTTACTGATGCGGGTAGTGCAATCATAACTAATGAATGGATGCATGTGGCAGTAACTTTTGCCTGGGATTCAAACACGAAGAAAGGGGTTTCAAGGATTTATGTTAATGGTTTATTATTAGGTGTAAATACCGAAGTTACAATCAATCCTTCAATGCTTCCGCTTACAACTCAAAACTATATTGCAAAGTCTCAATATCCTGATCCTGCTTTAAACGGGACTGTTGATGATTTCAGGATTTATAACAGGGCATTGTCTGATGCTGAAATACTTGATATGAATGGTTATCCTGCAGATATGCTTGAAGCATATAAAAGTATTACAATATCAGGGGATCTGAATAATGTTAAAAGCGATCTTGTACTACAGAAGTTTGCAGGAGCTTCGTCTTATCCGGTAGTTTGGACATCATCTTCACCAGATGTTATTTCTACTGATGGTAAGGTCACAAGACCTAAATATCTTAATCAGACCGTGACTCTTACTGCTAAAATATCTGTTACTAAAGACGGAAATACAGTTATTTTAAGCAAGGTTTTTAATGTGACGGTAATTGCACTTGATAATACCCACTGGGAATCCATTATCCTTGAAACCGATACTTTCAAATATTTATCTACTAAAACCTCAACTCCTGCAGGCTGGTATTCGCCTGATTTTAATGATACTTCATGGAGTTCAGGTATAGGAGGTTTTGGATTCGGAGATAATGATGACAGGACTACAGTACCTTTATGTAATTCAGTTTATCTCAGGCGAAAAATTAATATTAAAGATTTGAGTATTATCGACAGGATGGTTCTTGATATTGATTATGATGATGCCTTTATATTATTTATCAATGGTGTTGAAGCTGCCAGATCAGCAAGTTTGTCTGGTACAGGTGTTCCTGCTTATAATGCTACGGTTTCAAGCCATGAAGCAAGTATGTATAGCGGAGGTTTGCCTGAAAGGTTTATTTTGAAACCATCGATGCTAAAGAGTGGTGTAAATACTTTTGCAATTCAGGTAATTAACATAAATGGTGGTGGTTCAGATATGTCAGCAAGACCATTTTTAAGTGTCCGCCTAAAGTCTGATGATACACAATATAAAGAAGTTCCTGCATGGTTTACTGACCCTGTTTTATATGAAGATTTTACTGTTCCTCTGATTTTTATAAACACAAGTGGTCAGAACATTATTCAAAATACCAAGATTACTGCAAATATGAAGATTGTGAATAATCTTTCCGGTATTAACAATCTGACTGATTCGGTTTTTGAATACAACGGAAATGTAGGTATAGAAATCAGAGGTAATACTTCTGCCGGTTTCCCTAAAAAAAGTTATTCTGTCGAAACCAGACTTGAAGACGGAACCAACAATAATGTAAGCTTGCTTGGTTTGCCAAAAGAAAATGACTGGGTTTTTCACGGGCCTTATCCTGATAAATCTCTTATGAGAAATGTACTTGCATATCATTTGGGAAACCTCACGGGTAAATGGTCTCCGCGTACACGGTTCTTTGAGCTTTATCTGAATGGCACTTATCAGGGAGTCTATGTGCTGGTGGAAAAAATTAAAATTGACAAGAACAGGTGCAATCTTTCAACACTTAAACCTGCAGACATATCAGGTGATGATGTGACCGGTGGTTATATCTTAAAGATTGACCGTCCTGAAGCAACTGATGTTGATGGTGTGGATTACTGGGTTTCACCTTACCTGGCTTGGACTAATAAAAGACAGAAAGTTTTCTTCCTTTTTCAGGATCCTGATGGTGAGGCTCTTCAACCGGAGCAGTTTAATTATATAAAAAATCACATCACTAAGTTTGAGGATGCAATGTATAGTGATAGCTATACAGATAAAGTAAACGGTTATTATCCGATGGTGGACTTCAATTCTTTTATCGATTATTATATAATAAATGAGTTGTCAAGGAATCTTGACGGTTATCGTATAAGTACATTTATTAATAAGAACAAAGACAGTAAAGGTGGTAGAATCACAATGGGACCATATTGGGACTATGATATTTGTTTTGGAAATGCAAATTTCTTCTCTGCCGGCCAAACCGAAGGATGGATAATAGACGGTATGGGTGATGCTGATCAATATGCAATGCCATTCTGGTGGCAGAAATTCAGGGTGGATCCTTTCTTTAATGATCAGCTTAAAAAGCGCTGGAATGTCTGGACAGATAAATATATTAACAATACTTACCTGAATCACGTTATTGACAGTTGTGCTAATGTTTTGGTTGATGCTCAAATAAGAAATTTCCAGACATGGAATATTTTAAATACATACTTGTGGCCCAATAATTATGTCGGAGGTACGTATGCAAATGAAATCAGCTATTTAAAAAATTGGTTAAGTAGTCGCATTACATGGATGAACAGTCAGATACAGGCAATTCAGGATTTACCTGACGGACTTGTTCAGGAAAATCTGCCTATGGATATAGTTACTTACCCGAATCCTTTTGTTTCCCAGGTCACTTTCAAGTATTATCTGAATACGGATGCCCGTGTCAGAATTGTTATTAGTGATCTGTATGGCAGGCTTGTTTATAATTCTGAAACTGAAAGCAAAGCAGGTTTACAGGAAAATGTAATAACATCAGGAGAAATAGCATCTGCTTCTTCGGTTTACCTTTACAAGGTTTACGTGAACGGTAGTGTCAGAAAAACCGGAAAATTAATCAGAAATTGATTCTTTTTAATGAGTACTGCTGCTTGTGATAAACAAGCAGCAGTACTCATTAAAGGTTTGTACAAAAAAAAGAAGAGAGCAACCTTTTTACAGATCGCTCTCCAATTCCGGTATTAAAACATGGCTCATTCATTGAAGTGACTATATCTATAAACTATTCAACACTTATCTTCTGAATGGATATTGTTATATCATTCTTATTCGGACAACACTTGTTTAGTTCTTACGGAGATTCACTTATATACGGCTTTTGTTCTTTATTTTATGTCTTTATTTCCGGACAAGTTCTCATCCTTCATTTCAGGTCTAATTTCCGGAACCGCCCTATATGGCTCATCTTCACTTACGGATATTATGTCATCATCATGTCAGACTGCAAAGTTGTAACTTCCTTCCCATTTCGGATATCACTCATCTGGTCGGGGAGCTTATAAGTTGTTTTCAGACAGGCACTGATTTATTTTCTGACTTTGTCATTGATAAACCTTGCTGTTGTCTCGTCGAAAAGAATAAAACCAATCTCTTAATTTCCACTATTTCTCAACAACAGAAAACGAAATTTGTCATAATCCTAATCAGCCACACTTTAAAAGCCTTGCAATACCACGCTTTAGTATTGATTCAAATGTATGAAAACAGATTCAAAAAAGCAAGTAAAAATACGTTATATTGTAGTTAAATATTCAATAATTATTTTTCTTTTTTCTTTATTGATTTATTCAGTTGGAATAGTGTCTAACCACTTGAAAATCAAAAGTAAGTATAATATTTTTAAAGTTTTAGGGAATAGTGTAAAAAAGCCCTTTAAAAATTCAAATATAGCATATAAAAAACGGCAGTAAATCTCATCATTTACCGCCGTTTTTAAATCATCCAATATCAGTTTTGAAGATATCTATTTTATTACTTTCGTTCTTTGAAATCCACTCTCCATCGGTTGGGTCGCTGTTTGGAGATTCTGATTGAAGGATCAAGGAAATATCATTATCAAGTTTAGTAACCTGAATATCCGGTGGAGAATAATCCATTTTAACTTTTTTAGGATTCATATAGCAGGTATTTAATGTATTATTACTTTTTTAATTCCGTTAAATGTTTCATCGTTGACAATGACGAAGTAAACACCGGGCTCAGTATTTAAATTCACATTAACGATTTCGCTTTTTGCAGATTCACTATAGATCAGTCTACCCTGAATATCAAAAATCTTAACAACTGTATTTCTGTTATCATTGTTTCTGATTATAATTTGCAGAGAACCTGTATTTGCTGAAACCACATCAAAAGATGTTTCTTCAATCTTATCCAAACCTGTTGGATTTTTGCGTATGCTTACTTCAAAACGATTGGCATTATTTACTACGGATGATGTAAAACTGTATTCCGGATTTTTCCTTAAATCAGTTTCCAGATTCAAAAGCTTGTCTTTAAGAATAATAGAAGTTTCGTCATCAAAATTTTGAATTACTTTTGCCTTTATACTGAATGTTCCTTCCTTACCTGTCCTGAAACCCAAGGGAATATATTTTGATGATTCAAAAGGTTGCATGAAATTAATAACAAGCTCCTTGTTTTCGGATAATGTGTAAAGCTCTGGAATATCTACGTTATCATTTGTCATCTTTGGAGAGTCATAAGCCTCATAATTATCTCTTGCATTCTCATCAAAACCGATAAGGACTTCATCACTAATTATGCCATTTGAAACATCCAATCGAAGTAAACTTCTGCTGTCAATCTGAGCATCGCGTAATCTGACATTTGAATTGTCAGTTTGGCTTCTTGCTGAATTTGGGATGCTTAATGACCTGTTAGCAGTAGTTTTTACCCAAAAAGCCTGCATTGGAGGGATAAATTTCGAGTTATAATTACCATTGTTGAAAGTGCCAGATTTTGATATACCGTTGTATGTGTCAAAAGCCATCAACCTTGATGTTTTATTAAATGTGCGAAACCATGCGGTTGAAACATCAGTGGTAGCAACACTCTCCCAGTTAAGATAAGATGGGAATGGATTGCCAATAAGATTAAATCCACCATATTGAGCATTTCCGTTATTTGTAAGAGTTACAGATTGATTGCCTGTATTCAGAGTGCCTGAAAAGGTTACAGTCCTGTCAGATATAACCATAGCTACATATCCCTGACCCACAGTAGCAAAACTGCCTAAACTTCCGGAAGTCGCTGCTGTGTATGGATTTGGTTGATTGGCTTCACTGAAAGTCCAGAACTTGTATGAGCCGGAAACGTTACCTTTAAGTATTGCTGATGAATTTCCTGCAGCAACCGGTGTGGATAAATACCAATATCTGTAAGTTGGTCCTGTAGCACTACCATAGCTGAGATATTGCTCGACTGTCGGACTTGTAAGAGATACTGTGCCACCTTCATCAACAAATGATCCGGTTCCGTTTGCATTACTTTTAATAGTAAATGATGTAGAGGCTGTAAGACTTTTACCGGTCACTAATGTCAGTTTTGCACTCGGTTGTATGGTTAAATTTGAAGCAGCGACTGTTGTATTTATCCTGGTAATAGTTGCAGAATCTATCTTAAGATTATAAAACGTCGTGGATGAACCTGCTATATCATATGAACTTGTTCCTGTACCGGAAAAAGTCACTGTACCACTTCCGGCAGTAAAGGTCCCGTTATTGGTGAAACCTCCGTCCGCGATGGATATTGTGCCTGCATCAGAAACCACAATCTTTCCGCCAGAGACTATCTCAATGCCACCTGCAGAACAAACTATAGGTAAGAATAATATGCCCCAAAGACATAAAATCTTTAAATGTCTATTATAGTTTTTCATAACAGAAATTATTTCAAGAAATCAGATCTACTTCCCTGAGTATCCATCTCATAATGGAAATCTACACCTATAAGAAACACATTTCCAGTAGTACTATAAGTATCAGTCGCATTTCTGTATAATCTACAAACTAACACAGAACTTATACCTTTAGAAGATCCGCTTATGCTCGTTAATGGAGTAATTAGATGTTGGTTTGCAGAATATGAAAGAGTGCTATAGTCAACACATGTATTTCCGGTTGCCGTTGCTGTACCTACGAAAGACTCTTTGTGATTGGACCAAGTGTATTCAAGATTCCATGTTACCTGCTTGTTGGAAGCTGCAGCAACAGATGCTGCCCAATGAACGTGTGGGTAAATTGTAGTGCCCTCTTTATAGCTATGAGGTAACTGTACCGTAAAGAATACCTCTGCTGAATTTTGAAATTTCCATAATCTTACCGAATTTAAAAAAACCTCCCAGGTTGGATTTGTGCCACCTGAAGAACTTTTTACATCCGGATAAACATTCAAATCTGCCCAGGTAGTAGCAGTTCCTTCAGCTTTGACAGTACCGTCACTTTCAATAACAAGGCCGTTGGTGCCATCGTGATTAATCTTGACTTCATTAGCGGCATTAGTCGAAAAAGTAAAACCTAATGCCACTAAAAAAAATGCGTAAAATGATCTTTTCATAGAGTTGTAATAATTATGTTTATAATTAATAAAATTGATAATATGTAAAATAGATAGTATGAAATAATGTTAGTAAAAAATATACGGCAATAATTCTTGTTTATGTCATAAAATCAATAATTGACTATAGCATCAGAACGGGATCACATATCCGGCTCCGAAATAGTAAGTGTTGTGCTGGTTGAAGTTACTGCTGCTGTGTTCTACAGTTAAATACAGAACGTTGTCATCCCTGGTCTTTTTTGCAATAGATACGCCGTAGTTTGCAGTAGTACCGTAATAAAATTCACTATCTTCAACTCCTGCTGTTGTGTAGCTATCAAGACCAAAACCTTTGCTTATACTTAAATGAGGCGTAAAGATAAATTTTTTTGGAAGGTAAAAATTGACTTTGCTGTTTAAACCAACCCAACCACCTTTATAACCATTGTATTGTCCTTCAGAAAATAAGTAATCAGTGTATTTGCTGTATTCAAATCCAATGTTAGGTCCGATATTAACTTCAATAGCCGATGAAAGTTTTTCTTTAAACATCCACCATGTAAACTGACCTGAGTAATAAATATCTTTGGCATCGAAATTTAACAAATCTTCTGCCCATTTGTTGTAAAACGATTGAGAAAGGCATAATGAAATATCAAATTTAGCGCCAAGTGAGTACGATAGTATTCCATGATATCCTGTAAAGTCATAACCTTCTTCATAAGCGGCAAAGACACCAATACCACTTTTGCCCTTATCCAAATATGGTGAAACTTGTGCTTTTATAGTCATCACCAATAAAATCGTTAAAATTATAGAAAACAGAGTTTTTTTCATGATGATATAAAAAGGTTAATATTTAATGATATCACAAACCGATTCATATTAAACAAGCAACTTTGTAAAAAAGTTTATCTTATATCAGTTTTATTTATGAAATTTTTCAGAAAATAAGCCAGATGATTATATTTTATATATGTTTATGTCCGAATTAATTTAAAAAACTATCAAAATGAATGTTAAAGCTGTTTTCCCTGGAAAGTACATACAAGGTGAAGGCGTTCTTAACGAGTTACCTTATTATGTAGATTTATTTGGTAATAGAGGATTGCTGCTGGGCTCATCCACCGTAATAAGTAGTATTATGCCAACTTTTGGAAGTAAAGTATTTTCAAAAAAAATCAGTTTAGAAAAATTCAGGGGAGAGTGTTGTGAAGAAGAAATTCAAAGGGTCGTGGATATTGTTTCATCCGGTAATTATGATGTGATGATAGGTATGGGTGGAGGTAAAGTCATTGATACAGCTAAAATAGTTGCTGACAGGGCTTCAATACCTGTAATAATTATACCGACAATAGCTTCGACTGATGCGCCTTGCAGTGGATGTGCCGTTATTTATTCTGAAAAAGGTGAGTTTATGAATGTAGAGTATCAGAAAATGAATCCTGCAATTGTTTTGGTAGATATGGGCATTATATCAAATTCTCCTGTAAGGTTTCTTGTAGCAGGGATGGGTGATGCGCTGTCTACATGGTTCGAGGCTAAGTCGTGTGATGGAACCAGGTCAGTGAATGAGTGTGGTGGGCTTAGCACCAGAGCCGGAATCCATCTTGCCGGACTTTGTTACGAAACGCTGATAAAGTATGGCGAAAAAGCAAAGAATGACATAGCGTTAAAGATTGTCACTCCTGAACTTGAATATATAACTGAGGCAAATATTCTTTTAAGCGGTATTGGTTTCGAAAGCAGTGGTTTGGCAGCCGCTCATTCTATTCATAATGGTTTAACTATTTTGCCTGAAACACATTCTTTTTTTCATGGTGAAAAGGTTGCTTTTGGTGTGCTGGCAGGTTTGCATCTTACTAATGCATCAGCTGAAATAATGGAACAGGTATATGTTTTTTGTGAAAAGGTTGGTTTACCAACGACACTGGAAGATCTTGGTTTAAAGGATGTTTCAAATGATTATCTTATGAAAGCAGCTGTAAAAGTTTGTGAGTCCGGGTCACCAATTTATCATGAACCAGTGAATGTTAATCCCCAAATTATACTTGAATCAATGATTAATGCGGATAAAACGGGTAGACTTAGAAAGTGTATATAATAATATTTATTGTAAACAATTTCTTATTTTTTGCATCTAATGATTATGTACAGCTAAATTGCTTCTTATATTGTCTCATTTAGCTTTTCGGTTTCAGGGATTTTAATATCAGTTTTATGTCTTTAATTAAAAAGTTCTCTGCCGGTTATGATCAACCGGGAGGGTTAAGGGATTTGCTGTCAATAGCATTTCCTATGATGATTTCGACTGCTTGTGATGGTGTTATGACATTGACAGACAGGTTGTTTCTCGGAAGGGTAGGCTCTGAGCAGATGAATGCTGCTTTAAGTGGAGGTATTTCATATCAGATGATGACATTTTTTATTATCGGACTTACAGGATATTCCACAGCTCTTATCGCGCAGTATTATGGAGCCAAAGAGTATAGTAATGCTCCGAAAGCATTATTCCAGGCAGTTTTGATTACAATAGTAGCCTGGCCTGTTATTCTTTTGGCGAAACCGCTAGTGGTTTCATCTTTTGGTTTGTTAAGTTTACCTGAGAGCCAGATTGGTTTTCAGATACAATATCTGAATATTCTTGTTTACGGAAGTCTTTTTGGCATGATGAGGCAGACGATGTCATGTTTCTTTTCAGGTATCGGAAAGACGAAAATCGTAATGACTGCGACAATGACGGCAATGCTGGTTAATGTTGTCCTTGATTATATATTGATTTATGGTAAGCTTGGTTTTGAAGCAATGGGAGTCAGGGGAGCTGCAATAGCTACGGTTTCAGGAAGTATCTCAGCACTGGCTGTCCTTTTAATCGCTTACTTTCTGCCAAAGATAAGACACGGATATTCAGTAATGAAGTCTTTCCATTTTGACTGGACAATAATGAAGAAACTATTCAGGTATGGATCACCTGCAGGATTTGAGTTTTTTATGAATTTCCTGGCATTTTATTTCATGACATTGATATTCCAGTCTCAGGGAAGTGCTGAAGCCACAGCTACGACCATAATGTTTAACTGGGATTTGGTTTCATTTATTCCTCTGGTTGGAATTGAGATAGCGGTAACAAGCCTTACCGGTCGTTATATGGGGGCAGAGAATCCGGAACTGGCTCAAAAGTCGGCAATATCTGCAATCAAAGCGGGTTTGATATATTCATCAGTAATACTTTTGCTTTTTTTGTTGATACCGGAAATACTTGTCAGGGTATATCATCCTGCTGAATATAGTTCAGTATTTGAAGAGTCTGTGCCAATCGCAAAAACAATGATAAGGATTGCCTCACTTTATGTTATAGCTCAGGCTTTTATGGTTGCCATGGTCGGGACATTAAGAGGTGCAGGAGATACATTTTATACAATGTTGGTTTCGGTTTCAGCAAACTGGGCATTTATACCGATGTTATTACTTACATTTTATGTATTTGATATGCCTCTGTATATAGGATGGTTAGTAATGGTTTTTGTATATCTTGTATTTTGTTTTGTCATGTATAAGCGTTACAAGAAAGGTAAGTGGAAAACAATCAGGGTTATTAATGAATAGTAAGAATCCCGCTCAAAAGGCGGGATTTATTTTATTTTTTTTTTACTTTTATGTCCAAAAATTAAAAAAGATATTAATTGAATATTTTCATACAAATTCTTGGTTTACTTGCTCTGATTTCATGGGTATCGAGTGTTCAGCTAAAAAATAAGACTGATATACTTAAACTGCAAATAGTAGCAAGTGTATTCTATTGTCTGCATTATGGAATGCTTGATGCAGTATCTGCGGCAGCAGTGTCTGTAGTCTCCATTATCAGGTTACTTACTATTTTCCTTATTGAAAGAAAGGGCAGGAGAGTAAGTATTTATTTACTCGTGCTTTTTATTTTGCTTTTATTTGGTGTAGGAGCTTTGACTTATGTGAAACCATTAAGCCTTATCCCGATTTTTATTACTATACTATATACATATGCTACCTGGCAGTCTAATACAAAGATTATCAGGATAATATTCTTTATTTGCGGTTGGCTATGGATATATTTCAACTACAATGTCGGATCCTATATCCTGATAATCGGGAACATGATGGAAATTATTTCCAGTACGGTTTCATTTTTCAGATTCGATTTCAGAAAAAAAATTAAAAAGCAAATTGATACTATCTGACGTGTGATGGAACAGTAACCTCATTACCGATTACTACATTGTTTAAAACAATATTTTTGGTTTCAGTAAAGCTTAAGGCATTAGTAGCTGTATCGATCCTGACTTCCGAAAAATGAATATCATGAACTTTTTTTTCTGCAAATCCCTGAATGACAAGAGCCGATGAATTTGCTTTTTTGCAAGTCATGCTATCTACAAAAACATCATGGATCTCTGTCGCAAATCCCTTGCCTTCACCATGGTAATGCGAAGTTATATAGAAACAGTCCTCCACCTCGCCGAATGAAACATTATTTATATAAATATTTCTGATGAAACCACCCCTGTCAGGGTTTGATTTAAGATAAATTCCCCTTTTAAGATAACCTCCTGACTTACAATTTTCAACATAAATATTTTGAACTCCGGAGGACATTTCGCTGCCGATTACCACAGCATGTAGTCCTTTAAAAAGACAGTTTCTTATAACGATATTTTCAGAAGGCTTTTTTGTAAGTCTGCCTTCGTGATCACGGCCTGCTTTGATGGCAATATTATCATCTGCATTATCAAATTCAACTCCTTCAATCAGAATATTTCTGGAATATTCCGGGTCAATACCGTCATTGTTTTTGTTGTATGCATGATATTTTATGTTTCTGACAGTGATATTTTCTGACTTTAGTAGATGTAAACACCAGAACGGAGAATCCAGAATCGTAACACCTTCAATAAGAATATTTTTACATTCAAGGAACTGCACCAATTGTGGTCTCAGATAATGTCCTTTACCAAAAATACGCTTATCCAAAGGAGTATTACTGTGATTCATGTCACGGCTTAATTGCTGATCTTTATCATCCAGGTCAGGCCATTTTGCAAATGTTTTAGTAGCATTACCATCAATTACACCTTCGCCGGTTATTGAAACGTTTTTAAGATTGTATCCGTAAATAAAAGGACTGTAATTGTAAAGCATAGTCCCTTCCCAGCTTGTGAGAACTGTTGGTAGATATTTTTCAGGATTGTTACTGAATTTAAGTTTTGCTCCTTTTTGAATATCCAGACAAATATTGCTGGCCAAATGAATTGGTCCTTCAATCAAATAAACTCCGGGAGGTATAATGATCCTGGTTTCTAAATTTGCAAGGCATGATTTGATTGCTTTATCTAAAGCAGGTTTACAATCTGTTACAGAATCCGGAACCGCTCCGAAATCGAGTATTGAAATAGTTTTTTGAGGTATTTCAGGAGGTATGATTTGTCTCAAAATTGCATCGCGTTTAGACACGGGATAGGAATAATTATCACCAAATGTTCCGCTTATTTTTAATTCGCATGATACGTAAAGCAAAGCAATCAAACACAGAATCAAACATCTTGGTAATGACAATTCACTTAATCTCTTCATCTTTCTTATTTTTTTATAGAAAGTGGTCGGTTTTTAAGTCCAAGATATATGGCAATTAGTACTACATCAGAATCACCTTTGTTTGTTCCGTTGTGATATGTGCCTATAACTTCTGCGAATGTTGAGTTTTCGGGGAAGTTATTTACTTTTCCGCCTTCAAGTTCCACTGATAAAGTCCCTTTTTCTACAAATGCGAAAACAGGTATTTCATGTTTGTGCCAGCCTGTACTTTTACCAGGAGGTATTATTACTTTACACATTGTAACCTGCTCCTTACCACCTTCAGGGTAATGAATCTTTTGTCCTAATGCTGTAGTGTCAGTCTCCAATAATGGCAAAACTTTGATTTCCTGCTTGTATTGCGCTGAAACAAATGAGATTGTTACAAATAGAGTAACAAGGAAAATAACTATTTTTTTTATCATGGTATTTTGTTTTGCGGGGAGTTTTCGCTTAATTGACGAATGCTGCCGTTTATTAGTAATTTAAGGTCTCTGTGCTGAAATATTCCTTACCAATATTTCAGGTAGGAATATTTCAGCAATAAAGTTAAATATTTTAAACAGATTCGTGCTCTGTTCTTAGTATTATTTCGTTTTGCAGGTCTGTACCAAGATCATTGAAATAATCGCTGTAACCTGCAACCCGAACTATCAGGCCCTGATGTTTCTCAGGGTGCTTTTGAGCATCTCTCAATGTTGCTGCATTAACCACATT
>CAZCWK010000003.1:8155-84314 GCA_964502355.1 uncultured Bacteroidales bacterium | reverse complement strand
TGAATCTTATGCTGAGAAAAAGAATGATCTTATTGAATACATCACAGATCAATTAAACAACGGTGTGTACAAAACCACAGTGCGAAAGATTGAAACTATTGATCCACTTACTGGTGAGAAGAAAACTCTCAATGTTGCTGCATTAACCACATTAAATTGTATGTGGTGTCCGTTCATCCTGAAGTAACTTCTTACCAGACCGGATACTTTCCTTATTGCGGTTTCATCCTCAAAGAAGGCAGGGCTGAATTTTTGGTTCAGAAGAGTTCCACCTGTATTCAAATGATCAATTTTAGCTGCAGATTTTATGACAGATGTCGGGCCCTTATGATCAGCTCCCTGTACTGGTGATATTCCTTCTGATACAGGTAATCCGGCTTTTCTTCCGTCAGGGCTTGCAAGCATTACACTGCCGAAATAAACATGACAGGTGGTCGGGAGCAGGTTTATACGGTAATCAGCTCCTCTCGGACTCTTATGGCCAAGGACTGCAGAATGATAGATGTTGAAAACGTCTTTAAGTTGTTTATCGGCTTCATCGTCATCATTACCGTATTTTGGAGTTTTATACAGCAATTTATATCTCAGTTGATCATAACCTTCAAAATTGTCTTCAAGAGCCTTTACAAAATCTGTGAGACTAATGCTGCTTTCTTCGAATACATGCTTTTTAAGTGCTGTCAGAGAATCCGTAATAGTACCGAGTCCGACACCCTGAATATAGTTTGTATTGTATCTGGTGCCTCCTGCAACATAATCTTTGCCTCTTGCAATACAGTCATCTATAAACAGTGATAGGAATGGGGTTGGTATGTTATCAATAAAAAGTTGTTCTATGGTATTGCTGCCATTAATCTTGATTTCAACAAAATGATTAACTTGTTTTTTGAAAGATTCAAGCAGGGTTTCATAACTGGTAATTTCAGTAATTTTACCTGTGTGCAAACCTATCTGTTTGCATGTCCCGGGGTCAAATCCGTCATGCAGTGTGATTTCAAGAATTTTCGGAAGATTGAAATATCCGGTAAGAATATAGCTTTCAGTACCAAAAGCGCCTGCTTCAACACATCCGCTGCAGCCGCCGTTTCTGGCATCCTCAATGGTTTTACCCTGATTAAGCAATTCCTGAATGATTGCATCAGTATTGAAAATAGAGGGTTGACCAAAGCCTGTCTTTGTTATTTTTACAGCTCTGTCTATGAAGCTATCAGGATTTTTACGGCTCAGCTGTACCATTGAACTTGGTTGCAGCAATCTCATATCTTCTATAACGTCAAGCATTAAGTATGAAACCTCATTAACTGCATCTTCTCCGTTTTCTTTTAAGCCGCCCATGTTGATGAGGCAGAAATCTGTATATGTATTGCTTTCCTGGGCTGTAATGCCGACTTTAGGTGGTGAAGGGTGATTGTTGAATTTAATCCAGAATGATTCCAGCAATTCAGTTGCCTGTTCTTTTGAGAGTGTCCCGGCTTCGGTTTCAGCTTTATAGAATGGATAAAGGTGTTGGTCAAGACGTCCCGGATTGAATGAATCCCATGGATTTAATTCTGTTACAATACCTAGATGTATAAACCAGTAGTGCTGAAGAACTTCATGAAATGTAGAAGGTGCATTTGTGGGAACTTTCCTGCAAATAGCTGCCATCTTACCAAGCTCTTTTTTCCTGTCAGGATTGGTTTCAACAGATTGCAATTCTTCCAGCTTATCGGCATGTCTGTTTGCAAATACGATCATAGCTTCTGCTGCAATTTTCATCGCATTCAGTTCGGCTTCTTTTGCAAGTGCTTCAGAATCATTATTATAATCAAGCGAAGAAAGACTTTGTCTGATGTCGTTAATCAAATCCAGCATTCCTTTGCTGTACAGCTTGTATCCTGCTACAGTATGTCCGGGAGCTCTTTGTTCCATGAATTCAGTAAATATACCGGCAGCATAGGCATCAAGCCATTCCTGTTTCATTGAAGACATTACCTTGTCACGGTTACTGATGCCTTTCCAGAAAGGAATTATGGTTTCTTCAAAATCTTTTTTTGTTTGATCATCCACCCTGAACCATACTTTTTCCCTGGTATTTAAAATATCAAGGTCTTTGAGGGAATGGACATTTATTTCGGGGTAAGTAGGAGTGGCCTTTGGAGAAGGACCTCTTTCTCCTGCTATCAATTCAAGGTCGTTGATACAAATTACCTTGTTTGATAAAAGATAATGAAACCATTTTGCCCTTTGGACGGGAACCGGATCATTATGATCCAAATGATTTTTGTAAAATTCAGTAAGCAGCAGAGCTCTTTCTGAAGATATTCTGTTTATCGCGTTTATGCTTTGTTCGCGAAGTTTTTGTATTCTTTTGTTCATAATAATTTACTTTGTTGAGAAACCAGTCAATCGTATATAAAACACTAATTATTCAGAAGTTGTTTAAAAACTTTTGGGGGAGTCACTGTACAGTTTATCCACCTATTGTTGTTTTAAAACCAGCATTCTCAAATTTTTTCTGTAAGTCTTTAAGCGAATCTTTATTAAGTGATTTTACATTAGCCAGACTGTTATTGATTTCAAATTTTTTGTATTTATGAGCTGCCGTATTGTGATATGGCAGAAGATCAACTCCCTGCGGCTTTACTGATAAAGTCATCAAAAATCCGATAATGTCATTTATATTTTCATCAGTGTATACAATATTTGGTATCACAGGAATCCTGATTCTGAAATTGAACCCCTTTTCAGATATATAAGTGATATTCTCAAGTATTCTTGCATTAGAAACACCGGTGTATTTTTTATGATTGTCCTCATTGATGAACTTAACATCATAAAGGAACAAATCAGTAAATTCTGTAACCTTTTTAATGGTTTCCAACGAAGCTAATCCAGTTGTATCAACAGCAGTATGGATACCTTGCTCTTTACATTTTTTGAGCATTTCAACAAGAAATTCAGACTGTATCAAAGGTTCACCTCCGGAGAAAGTAACACCCCCGTCCGATTCCTCCATGAATATTTTTTCCTTCAATATCTCATTCATCAGATCATCAACACTGTACTGTTTGCCGACGATTTCATTGTCAATAAATTTTTTGTCGCCCAGTTTGACAGTTTTCTTTACTGTAACAATATCAGGACTTATACCTTCAGGATTGTGGCACCAAATGCAGCTTAACGGACAGCCTTTAAGGAATACAGTTACCCTTATTCCCGGTCCGTCATGTACTGCAAAGCGTTTTATATCAAATACTAAACCTTCCAATTTTAAAAAGTTTTATTTCCATGCAGGAGGATCAATTCCAAGCAGATTTTTTACGAAAAAGTCATACCTTTTATGCTCTCCGTATTTATCTCCCATTGTATGACCGACTCCCGGCAGGACAATTAATTCAAAATTCTTGTTTGCTTTAATAAGAGCATTTACAACCTGCATTGTTGATGCGGGGTCAACATTGTCATCCATCTCTCCAACTACAAGCATCAAGGGTCTGATGAGTTTATAAGCATTCTCTACATTTGAAGCCGCTTTATAACTCTCGTCAACAGGATAGCCCATCCATTGTTCATTCCACCAGATTTTGTCCATCCTGTTATCATGACATCCACAAGCTGAATAAGCAGCTTTGTAAAAGTCCGGATAATTTAAAACTGCCGTCATGGCTTCCTGACCACCTGCTGAAGCTCCGAAAATTCCGACTCTTGTTATGTCCATGTACGGATATTTTGCAGCTGCAGATTTAATCCAGGGGATCCTGTCAGGAAAACCTGCATCCTGTAAATTTTTGTAACAAACACTTTCAAATGACTTTGAACGATATGAAGTTGTCATACCGTCAAGATGGACCACGATGAAACCAAGCTCTGCAAGTGGAGACATATTCCAGTTGAATGTGCTGAAAGTCTTTGGTACATAATGGCTTCCCGGACCTGAATATATATACTCGATAACGGGATATTTTTTTGAAGGATCAAAATTTGTTGGTCTGTAAATCAATCCCCAGATATCTGTCTTGCCATCCCTTCCTTTTGCAACAAATGTTTCGGGGGCTTTCCAGCCGGTAGCCAGCAAGGCTGAAATATCAGCTTTTTCCAGTGGCATGACGATACTTCCGTCTTTAGTGTTTCTTAAAACGGCAACCGGAGGCATATCTGTTTTTGAATATACATCAACAAGATATTTTCTGTCTTGTGAGAACCATGCAGTATGCATACCATCATCAGGAGTAAGACAAGTCATATCCTTACCGTCGAAACCGATTCTGTAGTATTTAATCAGATACGGATCTTCATCAGGATTAACGCCGTTCGCGGTAAACCATATCTGGCGATTGGTTTCATCGACATGTAAAATATCTCTGACATACCATTCGCCTTTTGTAATCTGGTATTTAACGCTTCCGGATTTTGTGTCATACATGTAAAGATGATTCCAGTTGTCCCTTTCACTCATCCAGATCATTTCACCCTTATCTTCCATGTTATGTCTGAACATCCTGTTGTAATTGACATAAGTATCACTTTTTTCATCAACTATAGCCCTGATATCACCTGTGGTTGCAGACATCTCAAGGATGCGGTAATACTTATGACCTCTGGCATTGTAATCAAAGGTTAAGGACTTGCTGTCTTTATTCCATCTTAGTGAACCCAGATCAAACTGGTTTTCAAATAAAGCTGTAGAAGGAGTAAGAGAGGACTTATTTTCAATATCAAATATGACGGGTTTCCTTTGAGGAAGGGCATCGCCCGGTTTTGTGTATTCTCTTTTTTGTAATTTGGGTTGAAGCTGGTCTTTTGGAGATGACTCTACAAAATAAATTGTTCTCTGTTCAGCCGGTCGGGTTTTCATGCTGACTAACTTCTTACTGTCAGGACTCCAGGTAATCTCAGCAGAATAATATTCTCCTGTAGATCCATCCAGACTTAATTGTCTTTCTTTCATGCTCTTCAGGTTTCTTAACCAGATATTTCCTTCTCTGATAAATGCTTCATTCTGATTATCAGGAGATTTAACGGCTCTTCCTTCTCTGTCATTGTTCCAGGCAGCCCAGTATCTTTCTTCCCTTTCAGGTCGGTTTTGTCTGGCAACTTTAGAGATTTTGTCAGTCTTTATCATGTATTTATATTGTTCTCCGTTAACCGAAAAATATAATGTATCAGCTTTGTCTGAAACCCTTAATCTCTCGAGGTTGAGGCTGTCTTTAACAAATCTCCTTTTTGTCAGGTCTGAAAGTGATTTAGCCAGTTTCGCATGGTCAAACAAATCTTTTCTGCTGATTTTTTCAGCATCGACTATGACATATTTTTTCCCTTGTGGAGTATTTCTTAAATACCAAAAGTTATGGGTTTTGCCAATCCAGGCAGGTTGTACTCCCGAATAAAAGACCTTGTCTTTATACTTTTCAGACAGTGAATATGCTCTGTCATAATCTTCCTGAGTAGTCTGTGCTGTTGTTTGCATCATATAAGATGCTATAAGAATGAAAAACAAGAATGTTCGTTTCATTATAATAAATTAAAAAGTTATCAATTGTATTGATCCGGTTATAAAGAAGTCCCCCAACAGTCAGTCTTCTTAATCTGTAAAAAAATGTAATTAATTTGAGCGGGAGAAATTAAGCACGGATAGTCTTCCGTTTTTGTTATTACTCACAATACGGGACGAAAAGAATTCAGATAATCCAGCATTCGTACAAGCCCTTCCCGGACTTGTGCATAATGTTACCTATTTGTCTTGCAGAGTAATACATCAGTTAACTGATTGGTTGATGCAAATATATGTATTATGCCTGATTTTGTCAAGCCTTCAGGTTGGTTTCAGGAAAATCGGTAATCATACTAAACATGTTGAGCAACAGGCATCGTAAATTTAAAATCACTCCCTTTGCCGGTTTCACTTTCAACCCAAATTGTACAGTCGTGTTTCTCAACAAAATCTTTACATAAAAGCAGTCCCAGGCCGGTACCGCTTTCTTTATTAGTTCCCTGAGTAGTAATATGCTCAGATATTTTCCATAGTCTGGATTGAATGGTTTCAGGAATCCCCACACCATTGTCTGAAACAGTGATTATAGCTTTTCCTTCCGGTTTCTCAATTTTTAGTATTATTTTACTATTCGGGTAACTAAATTTGATTGCGTTAGAAACCAGATTGCGGAGTATAGTTTTCAACATATTTGAATCAGCAAAAAGAGTGATATCCGATAACTCATTAATCTCAACTTCAATATTTTTATTTTTAATCATGGGATTAAGATTTGTGATAATCTCATCACAAATGTCTCTGAATTTAAGGTTTTCTGGTTTATAATTAATCCTGTTGGATTGAGATTTAGACCAAAGCAGCAGATCTTCAAGCAAATTAAATGTGTCTTGTGCTGTCTTATTAATAAATAAAAGTTGAGTTTCAATATCTTCCTGATTATAATCTCTGAAATTTTCAAGTAATAATCCGGAAAAACCCAGAAGTATGTTAAAAGGATTTCTCAGATCGTGAGCAAGTATGGAAAAAAACTTGTCTTTTGTTGCATTAGCTTCTGCAAGATCAATATTTGTCTTGTTTAGTTGTTCAAGAGTGCTTTCCAGAGTTCTTTTTTCCTTAATCAGTTGTCTCTGCAGATTATTAATGTCATGATTAAGATTAATCATAATTTTATTCTGCTCAACAAGTTGATTTGAGTCAACATTACCAATTATCAAGATCTGATCATTTTTTCTGAAAATTCTTGATTTAATGGATTTGTTTTCACTATAATAACTTCCCATAGTCAGAAAACCTTCGTAAATCAAAGAGTTATCAGATCCTGTTTTTATAATCTTTTCAAATGATGGATTGATGAGACTTTCACCCGGATTACCTACAAAAAACGAAGACATAAATTCGTTTGCATAAACAAGCTCACCGTCATCTTTAAATATGGCAATGCAGTAAGAATCACTATGTTCTATCTCAATAGTAATTTCTTTTATCCAATCCTGAAGAATATCCGGAAGATTTTCAGCCATCATTGTTTGTGCATGGATTTTGTGTTATCAAGCTCCTCTCCTGATATTTTAGAAAAGACGGGTATGTTTACCTGCAGCCACTCATAATATGGCAAAACTTCTGAATAACTTTCGGGAGACAGCTCTGATTTGAAAATCATTATCCATGTATTTATTTGTGCAGCCCAGTAATTTGTTGTGAAACCATGGCTTCTGTATGCCCTGAATACCCATAAAACTGTATCTACCAGTACATCAGGATTCATGTGTTTGAGAATAGAGGCAATAAATCTGACATGGTTGGAGTGATTGTCCTTCATCATTTCGAGGTTATTACTGCCAACCAGTTCGTTGATATCGCTTCTTGACATCATTGCTTCGTTCATCTTTGATGCGAGCAAATCTGATTTTTGATAATACTCATTATAAGTACTTTCCTGCACATTTTTCAATAAGCCTGCAGTTTGTATTAAATATGATTTATCCATGTTTATCAGTTTTAGTAATTTTCAAGATGATTTTTTAATTCATGCAAGTCTGACAAATATAAAACATTTCTGTATTTATCAGTCAACTCCTGACCTCCTTTACTGAAAGCCTGTCCGCCAACAATAATATTTAAATCGGGGAAATTTTCATTAATTTCTGCCAGGTTTTTCTCCAGATTATTCAGATTAAAGTAAATGCTAAATGATAATGCAACAAGATCAGGTTTGGTTTCAGAGATGAAATCAATAAGTTCCTTTGCCGGGACATTGGATCCAAGCATTATAGCTTTCCAACCAAAAATTTCGAAAATGTCAGCTACCATTTTCAATCCAATCTGATGAAACTCTTTTTCGATACATGCCAGAACGACAGTTTTATTACCGGATTCTTTTATTACTGAACGTGAGTATAATTCGTTCAGATTGGATTCAACTATTGCAGAAGCCATATGCTCAGTAGCAACACTGATTTTGCCGTATTCCCATAATTCACCAACTTTATACATGGCTTTTTTTATGGTTTCTTCATATATGTCTTCAAGTTCCACATTATTCTCAACGAGATTTATTACTATCTCAGAGCTTTTTTTCTTTTCACCCTTTAGTAATGCTTCGAGTAATTCCTGATCTGAATAATTTGTCGGCATATTGTAAATATTTTTAATAAAAACAATTTAAAAGTAAAAGAGTTTGCTGTAATTATGTTTTCAGAGTCTGTTTTAATAACAGTATATTTTTTGCTTCATAAGGTAAGAAAATAAAATGAGAAAATACTTATAATGATAATAAATTAAACTTGTTGGTTATTGTCAGGAAAAAAGTACTTTTAAACTTTGTTGTGAACATTTTCTGCTGATCTGCATCGGGATTGGCAAACTAACTAAACATGTGGTACTCATAATTTAAACTACTATGCAAAAGAAATTTGATTATCAGGTTGCATTAGCAGGTCTGCTGATAGGCCTTGGATTGGTATTATCGGGATTATTTCTCAAAAACGGAATAGTTGATTTTAAAAAGTTGGACAGAGTTGTGGCAGTCAAAGGTTTGTCAGAGAGAGAGGTTAAGGCTGACAGAGTTATATGGCCGTTAATGTACAAGGAAGTTGGTGATGACTTGCTGGAAGTTAATCGTATAGTGAATGATAAAAATCGTGAGATTATAGGTTTCCTGAAGAAAAATGGATTGAAAGCGGAAGAGATAACGGTTTCAGCACCTGAGATTCTTGATATGGAAGCTGAAAGATATGCAGGCAACAATGTCAAATACAGGTATAATGTGACATCGGTTATTACTGTTGCATCATCCAATGTGGATCTCGTGAGATCGATGATGGAAAATCAAAGTGAACTTATCAGTAAAGGCATAGCTTTGGGCGGTGAAGATTATCGTTTTCAAAAGCAGTTTTTGTTTACCGGACTTAACAAAGTTAAACCGGATATGATTGAAGAAGCAACCAAGAATGCAAGGGCTTCTGCGTTAAAATTTGCTATTGATTCTGAAAGCAAACTTGGCAAAATAAGGTCTGCAGATCAGGGACAATTTTCAATTACAGACAGGGATGCAAATACGCCTTACATAAAAAGTGTAAGAGTGGTTACTACCATTTTGTATTATCTGGAAGATTAAGCCGGAATAGTTTCCCGACGTTAGTATTAATATTTACCCTGAGGTTCTTAAAAAATAAGCCCTTAAGTCAATTACGACTTTTGGGCTTAATTTTTTTATTAATAACATTAATTCCGGTAAGAGGGTTATCTTCTGCTTTACGGCGATGTAAATACCGAAATTTTCGATGTTTTATTTCAACATTGGCATTATTACTTGTGTTTCAAGTATATAAACAGCTGCGCCAGCCAGATATCCAATAAGAGCCATCCAGGAAATCTTTTTCATGTACCAAATGAAATTGATTTTTTCAAGACCCATCACAACGACTCCGGCTGCAGAGCCAATAATTAAGATACTACCACCTACTCCGGCACAATATGCAAGGAATATCCAGAACAAACCATCCTGAGCGAACCAAAGTGATTGTGGATCAATGTTATACATTCCCATAGCTCCAGCTACTAACGGAACATTATCTACCACAGATGAGAGTAATCCGATTATTATATTAATTACGTAATAGTTGCCGACTTCTTTGTCAAGTAGTGCAGAGAATGAACCAAGTATTCCTGATTCCTGTAATACCGCAACAGCCATCAGAATTCCTAAAAAGAAAAGTATGGTAGTCGTGTCAATTCTTGTCAGGATATGAGAGATTCTTGCTTTACGGCTTTCATCGACATCTTTCTTTTTGTGATATAGTATTTCGGTATGTATCCAGAGAATGCTAAGTCCGAACAAAATGCCAATGAAAGGAGGGAGGTGGGTTAAAGTTTTAAAAATCGGTACAAAAATCAAAGCTCCTACTCCTATGAAGAAAATAGAGTTTCTTTCAACATTTGAAACCACCAGGGCAGCAGGATGAGTATGTGAATTATCCTCAGCCTCGTTTGCCTCAGTCTTAGCTTTGAATTCTCCTTTTAATGTTAAAGATGCCAGAAATACTGGTATAATGACAGAAACTAAGGATGGCAGGAACAGCTCAGAAATAAGACTTCCGGATGAAACATTATTATTTATCCAAAGCATGATAGTTGTAACATCACCGATCGGAGAAAATGCTCCGCCGCTGTTGGCCGCTATAATTACAATGCTCGCAAATAGAATTCTGTCTTTTTTGTCTGAAACCAGTTTCCTGAGAAGCATTGTCATGACTATGGCAGTTGTCATATTATCAAGTATGGCAGAAAGGAAAAAAGTGACAAATGAAAGTATCCACAATAGTTTTTTCTTATTCCTGGAATTCAGGTGATCAGTAATTATTCTGAAACCTCCATGTACGTCGACAAGTTCAACAATTGTCATGGCTCCTATAAGGAAAAACAGGATTTCCGATATATCGCCAAGGTGTTCGATAAGTTGTTTGTCAGTTACCAAACTTCTTACTTCCTCCAAAGACATTCCCGGAAAAAGTGTCGGGGCAAAAAATATGTAAAGAACCCATAAAGTCACAGCCAGCAGTAAAGCTGTTGCAGCTTTATTAATCTTCAAAGGATGTTCCATGGCTATAGCCACATAGCCAATCAGGAACAATGTTATCATTAAAACTATCATATCTATTGTGTTTTTTAAAATTCGCGGCAAAGGTATAAAAAAGCTTTAATAATTACCTTTATTACAGATGTCGGTTTTGATAAAAAAAGGATTTATTTTCAAAAAAACCAAACAGTTATCTTTTTCTGATCAGTTCAAGAACTCCGTTAATAAAAGTAAGCGGATGCACGGGATTTCCGGGAATGTAAAGATCAACATTATGCTTCTCAATAAAAGTCCTGTCAACAGCCGGGCTATCAGTAAAAATACCGCCGCTTATTGCATCTACTCCTGCCAGAATTATGATTTTTGGTGAAGGGACCGCCTCATAACATTTTTCCAAAGGCTCAGCCATGTTTTTTGATATAGGCCCTGTGATTACAATTCCATCAGCATGTCTTGGTGAAGCTACGAAATCTATACCGAATCGACTTATGTCAAATTGCACATTGTTTGCTGCATTTAACTCCAGTTCACAACTGTTGTCTCCACCTGCTGATACCTGTCTGAGTTTTAATGAGCCTTTAAAAACTCTTCTTATTTCAGACCTGATGAAAGCTGGATTAAGTTCAATCGTTTTATCAGAGCCTTCCATAACCAACAGACCTGACCTTTCGTTGGTGGAAAGTTTGTAATCTTTTGTGAATGATATCTTTTCAGGAAAAACGGCAGCACATTCACCACAAAAAGTACATTTACCCAGATCAATACAAACAGGATTTGTAGTAATTGCATAAGTGGGGCAGATCTCTTTAAGTTTCTTCTCATCAACTTTTTCTGATGATATAACAGGCCTTCCCTTGAATATTCCCGGCACATTTACATTGGTAACGTCCGGTATAAACTGTTTGCCCTGATGTAATAATATTTTTAGGTTGTTTCTCATTTTAAATCAAGTTTACAGGTCATTACCACAATAAGACAAATTGAAGCTTTTATTACAAATCGGGAAATCTGAAATTTCATTACTTCTGACTGCCTGAGCCAGAACCATCCAGTTATGGTGTGAAGGGTCTTTTATTTTGTATGTTTTCAATTCACCGGCTTCGTCAGTTATTGCGCAGTGACATATTTCTCCTCTCCAGCCCTCAACCAATGAGATTGCAAAAGTATTTGCTGAAGGATCCATCTCTTTTTCGGTATATGTCGGAAATGCGGGTTTGTTTTTTAATAATGTTTTGAGGTATTCCAAAGACTGCAGTATTTCATATTTCCTGATTTGTACCCTGGAATAAACATCTCCATGATGTTTTATTACCGGATCATGTTTTATCAGATTACAATACAAATTAAACGGATGTGAAGCCCTTATGTCTCTTCCAAGACCACTCATCCTTGCAGCCATACCGACAGCTCCGATTTCAAGAACCTTGTCGTAATCAACTACTCCCGTTTTTTCCAGGCGTGAGAGTACACTCGGTAAGTGGGTAAGTTTGTCGGTCATTTCCATATAATCAGGTTCGTACAGTTCGATTACTTTTAGTAATCTATCTGCAAGATCATCAGTAAAAACATAATTGGTTTTTCCCGGTCTTATTAATCCTTTTGCCAGCCTGTTTCCGCACCATTCCTGAAAGAAATTAACGAATGGTGTACGAAGTCTCCCGTAAACGGAGTTTCCGAGTTGATAAGCTATATCAGCGCAAATAGCAGCCAAATCTCCTGTATGTATTGCAATTCTTTCAATTTCCAATGCTATCGTCCTTGTAAAATCTAAAGATTCGTCAGTATTGACATTACATATGGTTTCCCAAAGGTTTGCAAAAGCTGTAGAATGACCGGCAACTGTATCTCCGGCAATATTTTCTGCAAGTGTGACCCTTTCAATCAGTCTTTTCTTTCGGATCATCATTGACTCCATACCCCTGTGCTGATACCCCAGTTGTATCTCAAGATGCATTATTTGTTCGCCGTTACAGATAAATCTGAAATGCCCCGGTTCAATGATTCCGGCATGAATCGGGCCTACACCTACTTCATGCAGCTCTTCGCTTTCAGATTTAAATAAAGGATGATTTTTGATATTCAGCTCTTTATCAAAACGGTCATATGAGTATCTCAATGGTTTCAGCCAGGGATGGTCAGTATATGTGATACCGAAGTTTTCAAACAACTCTCTTTCAAATCTTTCGAAGTTGTGGTTAACAAAAGTAAATGAATTTAATGTTTCTCTGTTTGAAACCACACATGAAGAAATGTAAATAAGATGTTCGTTGTCATCGGCAATGCAGCAGAATAGTCTTATATTTTCATCAGACCTGACACCAAAATAGTTTACACAATGTCTTTCGGGTTTGCCATCCAATAAACCGGCATTAATTCTGAGAAAACTGTCATAATCGTGCTCCGGAATTTTCTCAAGAGCTATGGCTGAATTATTTTTTACTGATATGTATTCCATTGTCATTACAGAATTAATTTGACTGCATCGTTAATCAGGTTAACCATCTCCACCGGCGGATTATAGGCAAGATACACTGAAACCATTATCAGTATATATTGAGATAGCGATTCCCACGGACTGATTTTCGGGACTGTGGTTTCATCAAAATCTTTAAGAGGAGTGAACAGCAGTTTGAATATATTAGAGCCGAATCCCCATATTATAAAAGTCAGGAGCAATACGACTGCTAAAAGTAAAATAATAAGGTTGTTGCTAAACAAAGACTGGAAAATCATGAATTCACTTACAAATAATCCCGATGGTGGCATTGCCGTGGCTGAGAAAAATGCAAGTAAAACAACTATAGCTCCGACTTTATTGTATTTGAAATAACCTCCAACATCGTTTATACTTTTGCTTTGGTATACCCAGTAAATCTGATTGTACTGAAAGAATAACGTGGGTTTTACCAAAGTATGCAGGATTACATGCAATATTGCTGCATAAACACCGATACCTCCTGCAGATAATCCCAGCACGACCAGACCCATATGTTCGATACCCGAATATGCAAACATTCTCTTTATGTTTTTAATTCTGGTCATATATACTGCCGCAACAAAAATGGAGATAATACCTGAAATAATCATTATGCTGTTAGCCCAATGTTGTTGGGGAGTATGTGAAACCACAGCATAAATTCTGAATACCCCGACAAATCCAAGGTTCATCAGAATGCTTGACAGAAGTGCTCCTGCAGGTGCAGGCGCTTTATCTTTAGCATCGATGCCGGCTGTGTACATCGGAACAAGTCCGAATTTTGCAGTGAAACCTGTAAAAATAAACAAGAATGATAGTTTTAACCAATAAGGATCAAGCTGGTTTCTGTATTGATAAAGAGTATCAAAAGTCATGTTTTCAATGCCTGCCTTTTTCATTGCCAGACTCAGGAACAATATTCCTACATAAATAAATGTTATGCTTATAGCACATAGGAAAACATATTTCCAGACACCTTCAAGTGCTCTCAGGTTTCTGTGATGATATATCAGTGCAGATGCGCTCAGAGTTGTTATCTCTACAAAAATCCAGGTAACAGCAATGTGATTTGACAAATATGCCATTGCACAGGCTGTAATCAGTAAGACCATTGCTCCAAAAAACAATCCTTTTGAGCGTGGGGTTTCATCGATATTATGCTTTTCAAGATAGCGGAAACCATGGAAAAGAGCCGGTAAAGAGATCAGACAAAGCGCGATAAGCATAAGTATTGCCAGAGAGTCTGATTTAAAATAGCCAAGTTCTGTACTATTGATATGCAATGTTTCGTAAATGCCGAAACTCCATAATGTTACTATAAACAAACAGACAAGTATGTAACTGACAGTTCTGTTGCGGTTGAAAAACAATCCGCAACTTATAATCAATGAAGTAATCAGAAATGCAGGTATCATATCAATTGTCTTTTAAATTACTTAGTACATCCACATCGGGGTCTTTGATGACGTCACCTATCTTATTGAAAAAGATACCAAGTATCAGAACGCTGGCAAAAATATCCAGCATGATGCCAAGGTTTACCAACATAGGCATTTCATTTCCAACAGCCAGTGAAAGCACAAAAACTCCGTTTTCGATGACTATGTATCCGATTACGTGCGTAATTATCTTTTTTCTTGTAATAATAAGATATAGTCCGCTGAAGATTGTGGAGATAGCGACGATAAAGAATGTTTTGTCAATGTACTCATCTTCAATCTGACTTGATAAGAGTATGGCAATGACTATGATTGCAGAGACTATTATCAGTGAAATAAAGTTTGGCAAATAGGGTTCGGTTTCTCTTGTGATTTTATTTTTCTTAATAATATGATTGATAAACCAGGGTACTGCAATGGCTTTGAAAACCAGGGTTTCCAACAATATAAGCAATAGATTTACAGTGGTAACTTCAGTCAAAGTCAGGTATGTGGCTCCAAAAAGCATAAGCCCCTGAAAAAATAATACTTTCAGATAGGTGGCCAACCGGTTTGCAATGCTCATGTAAAGCAGTGAAGCCGAAAGCAAAATCAATAATATATCAGTCATTTCTCTTAATGTTTCAAATAAGTAAGCCTTTAATAATCAGAACCCCGAAAAAAACCAATAATGCAACGGAAGTGAGTATTAGTATATTTTGAGGATTGTGTCCCATACGGTATCTGGCCATAAATGATTCGATAGTTCCTACTGCAACAGCGAAAATCATTTGTATACCCAGAAAAATGGGAATTGTAAAATACACAGGAAGGAAGCCGATAAACAGATTTGCAATCAGGGCTCCGTACATTGCAAACTTAAGATTGGTAGTATAAAGTATCATGCCCAGGTCGAAACCACTGTTGTCAAGTATCATAACCTCGTGTACCATTGTAAGCTCAAGGTGAGTTTTGGGATCGTCAAACGGCATCCTGCTGTTTTCAACCATTGAAATCAGGACAATTACAATCGTAGCAAGTATAGCCAGCAGATATGAAATATACGAGCCAAAATGAAGCTGACTGAAAATATCCGAAAAAGAAGTTTGCCCTGTCAGCAATGTGAATGAACCGATGATAATGAAAAAAGCAGGTTCCGCTAGCATGGAATACAAGGATTCACGACTTGAACCCATACCTTCAAAACTACTGCCTGTGTCCAGCGCAGCTATGATATTCATAAATTTTCCCAAAGCGAGTAAATAGGCAAACATTACAAAATCACCTTTGAATGATATCAGCCCATGATTGTTGCCAATAGGAACCATCAGTATCGCCATTAAAACAGATGCAAAATAGACAGTAGGAGCAAGTTTAAAAATTATACTGGTCGTCCTGCTGTAAACAGAACCTTTCTTCAGAAGTCTGAGAATGTCTTTCATCGGTTGTAATAATCCCGGCCCTTTTCTGCCGGAAAAAATGCTTTTTGTCCTGACCACAACACCCATGAACAAAAAACTGGTTATTATTATTAAAATCAGACTTATCATTTTCAAATGTTGTTAAAGAAATCAATAATCAGGTAAAATTTGTCGAAGAGTGCAGGCAAAAGTATTACCAGACCAATAAATATTATTCCGTATAATATATATGCCTGAATCCTGCCGTTTTGCAGGAATGCAAAGCTTTCCAGAATTTTTCTTAATAAAGCAGTGGGCTTCTCTATAAACCATTTTTCAAACTTATCACCAGGATGGGTAATCTGCTCAACTTTATCCGGATATAGCCCCTGAACATCTTTCTTGTGTTTCTCAATGAGAAGTACGGGCTCAGCCAGTTTTCTGTAAGTCCTTATAAATGAAGATGCAGTGTATTGCATTTTGCCGGCATCTCCGGTATACCCGCAGCCCCAGGTTTCATATTCAGTTACAGGACGATTTCTGGTCAGTAAATGTCTAACAAAAAACAAAACAGCAACCAGTATTATGAAACCTAATGAATACCAGCCGATAACAGTAAGTTGTGTGAACAAATCCTGAATCTGTGAAAACGCTGATGTACTAATAACCGGAACATAAAGCGAAGTGATTTTCATAAGAATACCGGAGAAAATAAATGGCAAAGTTCCGATAATAAGTATCAGAAAAGCCACCAGATACATTGAAAAGAAACTTGCCGGCTTTTCATTATATCCTTCCATATGCAGGTTCTCTCTCGGATTTCCAAGAAATATAATTCCAAAAGCTTTTGTGAAACAGATAAGTGCCAGGCCTCCGATAAAAACAAGACCAATTATTGAAAATAAGATAAAGATGGTCATAGTGAGGTTTCCTCCCGAAAGTCCTTTGAAAAGTCCGGTATAAATCATGAATTCAGAGACGAAACCGTTAAACGGTGGAAGCCCGCATATGGCAAGAGCTGCTATGAGAAATAAGTAAGCCGAACGGGGCATTTTTCTGATTAATCCGCCAAGTTTCTCAATATCCATTGTATGTGTTGCCTGATAGATATTTCCTGAAACAAAAAATAACAGAGACTTAAAAAGCGAGTGATTGAGAGTATGAAGCAAAGCTCCTCCAAAACCACATACCGACAATACCGGATTTGAGAGTCCGATACCTATGCAGCCTAAACCGATCCCCATACCTATAATTCCAATATTTTCTATACTGTGATAAGCCAGAAGTTTCTTGATGTTGTGCTGGATAATCGCCAGCATGACTCCATATAATCCGCTTATTACTGAAAATGTCATGATAATATATCCTATTGTCAGCATATCAGCTTTGACAAGTAGTAATACCCTCAATATTCCGTAGATGCCTATTTTGATGATTACTCCAGACATTATCCCTGAAATATGAGCAGGAGCAGCAGGGTGAGCAAGCGGAAGCCATGTATGAAAAGGCACAAAACCGGCTTTTATTGCAAACCCGCAAAAAAGTAAAAGAAACAGACAAATACCTGATGCCTCAGGTTGAGTTGCAGTAAATATCGCAATTGCATTGAAATCAAACGACCCTGTTTTGACCTTAACCCAAATGAATGCAATAGTCAGTAAAAGGATGCAGATATGAGATTGAATCAGGTAGTTAATTCCGGCCTTCAGGGTTTCTTCCTTTTCATGTTCAAAAATTACAACCAGGAACGTGCTTAATGCCATAATCTCCCATACAACCAAAAAAACAAATGTGTTTTGAATAATGCAGATATCTATGAGTGCAGTAAATGCAGCCAGCAATGAAATGGCATGAAGTACAAGATTGCTTTTTTTATCCTTATATTTTTTTAAATAGTAAAAACCGTACCATGATCCCGTAAAAAAAGTAAAACTGATTATAAGGATAAACCAGGCCGATAGATAATCTATTCTGACCGGAATGTCACCCGTGATCCACGAACCCGGATAAAAATACTCAACGCTGCCATTTGCGAAAACAGTAAACGCAACAATAAATGCAATAATAGTCTGTGCCGTAACTGCTCCCAGAGTAATTATGGCTTTTCCTTTAATTTTTAAAAAGGGGAAACTCAATACTGCAAGGAGCATGAGCAAATTAAAAGCTTCAATCAGGTGTTTTTCCATCATCAATATCTCAGTCAGATTTAACTTTGATTATATCATCAATCCTTGTAGTATAGCAGGGAGACAGTTTTTCATTCCTGAGTTTCCATTTTTTGCCATAACCCTGAGACGCTACTCGAATCTTATACGTCCCTAAACTGTCATTAATCTTATCTACAGTATCCATTAGTTTTTTTTGCTTATCCCTGTCCACATCATCAAAAAGATCACCCTGAATTGGTTTATCAGGAACAATCTCTGTGATTATCGTACCGGCTTTTTTATAAGAATAACCTGTACGATAGACTTCAGCTAGCAATCTTTTAGAATATTCTATTAACTCAGTTGTGCTGATGGTCGGAACCGGAAGTTTATAATGCCGGCTGTTAACATACTGAGGATCATTTTCTCTGAAAGGATTCGTCATTATGAAAACCATCAAACCTGCAGCACAGGAATTTTGTTTACGTAATTTAGCCGCGCAAGTGGCAGTAAAATTGGAGACAGCTTCAAAAATATCATCAAACTCAGTCAGTCTTGTTCCAAAGCTTCTTGAAGTACATATTTGCTTTTTTGCTTTGGCTTCATCCTCCATTTCAATACATGGGAAACCGTTAAGCTCCTCCCACATACGTTCACCGACAACAGTCATATTTTTCCTGACCCACGATCTTGACTTTAAAGTAAAATCATAAGCAGTCAGGATGCCGTTGTATTTGAGAAATTTTGAGTATTTCCTTCCTATGCCCCAGACATCTCCGATTTCAAATTTCTGAAGAGCTTTAACGCGTTTTTCTTCAGTGTCAATCATGCAGACACCCTTGTAGCCTTTAAATTTTTTTGCATATTTATTGGCAACCTTGGCGAGAGTTTTAGTAGGAGCTATCCCCATGCTTACCGGTATTCCCGTGTTTTTGGTAACAGTTCTGACTATCTTCCTGCCATAAGCGGCCAAATCAGTCAGCATATAACCCCTGAAATCTATGAAAGCTTCATCAATAGAATAAATCTCCAGATTCTCGGCGAAACCGGCAAGAGTTTTCATGACCCGGTTTGACATATCTCCGTATAGCGTGTAGTTTGATGAAAAGACAGCGACATTATTGGCTTCAATCAATTCCTTCATCTTGAAAGCCGGTTCTCCCATTGGAATACCCAAAGCTTTTGCTTCCTGCGATCTTGCTATAACACACCCGTCATTGTTGGATAATACAACGATAGGCACACCGACCAGTGAAGGATTAAAAACCCTTTCACAGGAAGCATAAAAGTTATTGCAGTCAACCAGAGCAAACATTCAGATAATTATTTTTTAGGATATCCAACAGGGTGATTGAGCAGGATAATCTGTGAATCTTTAAAGCTTAAAGCTTTTTTCAGACCTTCTTTGTCCATCATAGCACGAGGCCAGGTGCCAAGACCCAATCCTGAGCAACAAACAGCAATGTTTTGAGAAACAATACCGCCATCAATGCAGGCCATTTCATACAAATGTTTATTTTTCTGATCATCACCGGGAGTATATTGTTTGTATTTTGCAAGATCGGCAACAAGCAAAAGATAAACAGAAGTACCGGCCTGACGTCCAAGCAGGCTTCTGATGTCCTGACTTATAACCTGTTTCAGTGAGTTGGTCTGGGCATCATACAGATATGTACCGTTTTCCTGACAAACATAAATGTCAACCTCCTGTGAATTCATTGCAGAAGGAGCGGTCTTTTTGCCATTTGGTCTGTTAATGCCGTTTGCACCCCAAAGTACATCAGAAAGATCCTGCAATGAAAGCGGAGTTGCATCATAATCCCTTATGGTCTGACGATTTTGCAAAGCCTCCATAATTGAAGTACCACGCACTTTGTTATGCTCCTTGAGTTGAATTACATCCTGAGCACACAGGCTCATTGTAATCGTTGCCAGAATTAATAAAGAGAGTTTTAGTTTCATGATTGTATTTTTAAAGGTTAATTATAATCAAATAATATTTGTGTTTTTGGTGGTCGGGCATCAAGTTTCTTTGCTGAAAGATTTATTTCTTCAAACATAACATCTTTACCTTCAAGCCATTTCCTTTCGTTTTCTGTTTTTAAAATAAAAGGCATTCTCAATTTACTGTTATGGATTTCAGACATTAATCCGGTGGAAGGAACAGTTATTATGGAATATGTATTTAATATCTCTCCGGTATCCCTGCTTGCCCATTTACTCCAGATACCTGCAAACGCAAATGCCTCTTCATTCTCGAGAGTAATAAGGTACTTCTGTTTCTTCCGGCCTTGAGAATCAAGCCATTGCCATTCGTAGAAACCATTAGCAAGTACAAGGCAACGATTTTGACAATATGGTCTGAATGAAGGTTTTTCGCCAAGGGTTTCAAATCTGGCGTTAAGTGTATTTTTTCTGAAATTATCATCTTTCGCCCATGAAGGCATCAGGCCCCAGTTGAAAAGTCTGATTAGTTCGGGTTTGTCGTTAGCAATGACAGGAGTCTTTGGAAAGGTGAAACCGTTATATTCTTCAACAGGCTCAAAATCATCTTCAGGGTCAGGGTCTGCACCGAATCTGCTTTTTAGCCCGGAAACAGACAATGTGAGTCTGGAAAAAAAACACATATTACCTTTTTTTATGTTTATGATCCTTTATTGAATAAGTTACTACTCCCCAAATGCAGAAATTGTTTTCAGCGGTTACTTTAATTGGTTTGTATTCCGGATTTGCAGGAACAAGATAAATTTCATCTTTATCTATCCGCACAAACTTCAGAGTGAATTCACCATCAAGGAAACAAATTGCAGTGTCTCCATCTTTTGGTTCAAGTGATTTGTCTATTACCAGCAGGTCTCCGTCTTCGATGCCCGCATCAATCATTGAATTTCCCCGGACTCTTCCGAAGAAAGTACTACTGGGATTATCAATCAGCTCTTTGTTTAAATCAAGGCTCAGGTCTATGTAATCCTGGGCAGGACTCGGGAATCCGGCTGAAATCCCTCCATCAACAAGAGGTAAAGATACAGATGTAGCGTCATCAGCTTTATAAATGCTGATTTCAGGTAATCTGTTTTTACTTTCCTGTCGTTTCATAATTACTTAAGGCTTTGTCGAACGCTGCATGTTAACCACCGGATATAACCGGAAACTTCGATAAAGCATTCCCGTTCAGTCTTTATTTTTTTGGTTTCAGCAGCTTAACAAAAGTAGGTTTATTTCTGTTGCAAACTATTTTACCATCTACATATTTAAGTTCTGCTACCTGAAGTCTTGTAATACGTTCATTCTGATGTACAAAGTAATAAACATAAGCTCTGTCTCCGCTTACAACCACATCACAATGTTGCCCTTTAGCTCCGTCATCTTTACCTGTTCCAGGTTCCTTCAATATGTTTTCAGGTTGTCTTTTCCATTTAATCATATCTTCAGATGAATATATGCCAAGTCCATCCCAGTTGTCGACAACCATCCAGTTTCTGTCTTTCCATCTGAAAACTTTTGCACCTTCACCACCTTTATCACCTACTACTTTTGTTCCGCTGTCAGTCCAGTTGTACAGGTCGGGACTGTCAGCATAAAACATTGATTTACCGGCACGTTCATTGTTGTAATACATACGCCAGCTGCCATTATCAAGTCTGAAAACCGAAGCATCTATTACTCTGTCTGAGGCAAGTTTTAAAGTAGACTGGTATTTCCAGTGTAACAAATCCTTGCTTGTCAGATGGATTATATCTCTTGGATGTCTCCAGTCTGAAAAAATGCCGGGTACATATGTCAGATACATATGGTAAGTGCCTTTATCATAAACTACATCCGGTGCCCAGTGAGTGTAGCCTTCATTGGTACGATAATCTATATCGCATGTATCAAGATATGTCCAGTTAGCTCCATCCCGTGATGTGGCTACACCGATTCTTGTGCCGTGTACCCATGAAACACCATCTGTTCCTTCCAGGTTTGCTCTGCGGTTGGTATAAAGCATGTACCATGTTTTTGTTTTTCTGTTCCAAACCACTACTGGATCAGCGGCACCATCATAAACAGGATCTACAAAAAGAGGTTTTGGTGCAAGAGCTCCGGTTTTTTTTGAGGATTCCGGTTTTATATCGGTTTCATCATTGCAAAACACAGGTAGTGAAACCAATAATGCTAATGCAAATAAAACTGAATATCCGGAAAATATAGATTTAATTGGTTTCATAGAGAATATTCGAGATTAATTACCCAAAAATACAACAAATTTGAAACTTGCCCAACCTGTAATGAAATCGATGTTATGAAGTTTTAAATTAAATTTGCAGTATGAAGAACATTCTTATTACAGGTGCCAGTGGTTTTATCGGAAGTGCTTTTGTGGATGAAGCACTTGCAAGAGGTTTTAATGTTTGGGCCGGAGTAAGAGAAACCAGTAGTAAACTTTTTTTGAGTGATCCGGGAATATGTTTTATTGATATTGATTATGATAATCCGGATTATTTAAAAAATCAGCTGGAAAAACATTTTGAAATCTGTGGCAAATGGGATTATGTAATTCATTGTGCAGGTCTGACTAAAGCAATTAAGGAGTCTGATTTTGAAAAGGTTAACTATCAATATACTAAAAATCTTATCGACGCATTTTGCTCATGCGACTCTAAACCCGATAAATTTATTTATATAAGTAGTCTTGGTGTTATGGGTCCGGGTGATGACGATGCATCTTGTGTATTTGATTCATCCATGAATCCTGAACCAAATACTGCTTATGGTAAAAGCAAACTTAAAGCAGAAAATTACATAAGGTCTGTCGATAATTTTCCTTATATAATAATGAGACCTGCCGGAGTTTACGGGCCAAGAGATAAAGATTATCTTGAAATGGTAAAATTAATAAAAAAAGGTATTGATATTTCACTTGGTTTTAAACCTCAAAGTCTTGATTTTCTTTATATTTCAGATTTTGCTGATGCTGTTTTTCTTGCCTTGGGATCTTCCATAATCAACCGAACCTGGTTTGTTGCTGATGGTAAACATTACTTTTCCGGTGAGTTTTCAGATATACTCAAAGACATTCTTCATAAAAAATTTGTATTAAAAATCACTGTTCCCTTATTCCTTGCACAATTATTATCTTTTATTTCCGGTTTGGTTTCATCATTGTCAGGTAAAAATGTTCTTATAAATCCTGATAAATTCAGGATTTTAAAACAAAGGAACTGGACTTGTGATACTTCAGAAATTGAAAGAGATTTAGGCTTTAAAGCAAGGCATAGTTTATATCAGGGATTTAAAAAAACTATTGAATGGTATGAGGATAATAAATGGTTGTGAAGCTGACCGGTTTTTATTTGATTTTTGCCTTTTTTTTAAGAATATTTGCAGCAGTTTTTGTTTCTTGCAGCCTGTTAATAAATACCAGTGGAATTGTTATTGTTAAAAATAAAATCAAAAAAATGAAGAAATTAAGTTTTTTACTAATGGTTATTGTGGTTTCCTCTGCATTCTTTTCCTGTGAAAAAACTATAGAAGTTGAATTGACAAGGGTAAGTAACGAGGCCTTTTATAATGAAGGTATTTTGGAGAATTACATAAACTATATATATGATGATTATGGTAAACTGAAGAAAGCAACTTTCGTTTACAGCGATTCCAGTAATTTCACAGTCGATACCATAATTTATGAAAGTAGTAAGGTTTACGAAAAAGCGTATGTAAACGGTAATGACACTCCATATGTTTATAAATATTATCTCAATTCCAAAGGTCTGGCAGACTCAATGGATTATTCTTTTAACAATAAGATACTTTATAGTGGCTCTTTAAAATATGATGCTGAAAACCATATAATTGAAAAGAAAATTAAGGATGTTAGTCTTGGTTTTGATTATACTTATGAATCAACTTATCAGATAACTGATGGCAATAACGTATCAAGATTCACAAAAAGTACATACAACATTGGCTCTACGGCTATTAAATCATTAGCATCAAAAAAACTTGCACCAAGCTTTTTTATGCTTAAAAATCCTTCAATTGGAGAGGGCCTGGCTGTTAATGATAAAAGGCTTAAATCACAAATAAAGAAATCACCAAATACCTTATATACAGTATATGATACGGTTTTTTATGAATATAATGATAAGTTAAACTCTCTGGCTAATGATAATTATGGTTGTAACTGGTATGGAGCAGGTGATAAAAATCTTTTATCTAAACAAATAGCCAACTTCGGAGGAACCAAACAAGATATATATTACTCCTACAACTATAATCCATCAGGTGAAGTTACCAGAAGGATAGTAACCAGCAATGGGATTTCAAGCTGGACTATTTATTATTATTCTACACAAGATTTCGTAAAAAACAAAAAATAATTTTTTCACCCTTTTAACCTTAAAAATAATACTAAATGCAAAGAAGAGTCATCGGTATTCATGAGAAATTACCGTTATTGCAAAGCTTACCACTAAGCCTGCAACATCTTACTGCCATGTTTGGTGCAACTATACTTGTACCAATACTTCTCGGAGTAAATCCTGCCATTGCACTTTTAATGAATGGTATAGGAACTTTAATTTATTCATGGGTCACTAAAGGCGGTATTCCGGCTTATCTTGGCTCCAGTTTTGCTTTTATCGCACCAGTGATTTTAATAAATACAAGTTATGGTGGTTTCAGTCACGCCCAATCAGGATTCATATTTTTTGGATTATTTTTTATCCTGATATCTTTTATTGTTTATAAGTGGGGCGTAAAATGGATAGATGTAGTCATGCCCCCGGCTGTGATGGGTGCTGTTGTAGCTATCATAGGATTGGAGCTTGCGCCGCTTGCTGCTCAGCAAGCAGGACTTACTGCCGGAGAAAATACCGACAAGAATGTTATCATTGTTTCAATGTTTACTTTGTTAATTGGAATTTTCGGATCAGTCCTTTTCAGAGGTTTTCTACAGGTGATACCAATCTTAATTGCAATAGTGGCAGGTTATATTCTTGCTTTTTTCATGGGAATGGTAGACACTACTGCGATTTCAGAGGCAGCATGGTTTGCCCTACCTAAGTTTCAGGCGCCGGTTTATGATACTAATGCAATACTCATAATAGCTCCTGCCTGCATTGTGGTTTTAGCTGAACATATAAGTCATTTAGTTGTAACTGGTAAGATTACCGAAACTGACCTTGTTAAAAACCCCGGACTTCACCGATCTCTTTTAGGCGATGGTATCAGCAATGTGATTTCAGGTTTTACAGGATCTCCTCCTAATACTACTTATGGTGAGAATATTGGTGTAATGGCTATTACAAGAGTATATTCTGTTTGGGTTATCAGAGGTGCTGCGATACTGGCTATGATTTTTTCCTGTATTGGTAAAATATCTGCTGCCATCTCAACTATACCATCACCTGTTTTGGGAGGCATAACAATGTTGCTTTATGGTGTGATAGCAGTTCAGGGTCTCAGGATTTTTGTTGAACAAAAAGTTGATTTCAGCAAAAAAAGTAATATGGTACTTGGAGCGATAACATTTGTAGTTGGAGTAAGTGGCGCAAGTATTATGATTGGAACTGTTCAGTTGAAAGGTATGGCTTTTGCCGCAATCGTAGGAGTAGTATTGTCTTTACTATTCTGGTTATTCAAAAAAGTAAAGTTGATGGATGAAGAAGCTTAATACTTTATCATTCTTTTGAGCAAAATCCCCGTTGTAAAGCAGCGGGGATTTTTGCAATAACTTTCATATAGACACTTTTGTAACAGTATTGTAATCATCATTAAGCTTAATTAAATATATATGTTGTAAATTTGCATTGTCAAAATATAATTTACTTAAAATATGAAACAATTGACAATAGCATTAGTAGCTCACGATAATCGTAAGGCGGATTTAGTAGAGTGGGCAGTTTTTAACGCAACTTTTTTAGCTAAACATAAACTGGTCTGTACTGGTACTACAGGAGGACTGATAGTTAACGCATTTAAGGATAAGCATGTACATGCTGATGTGGAATGTATGAATTCGGGACCTCTTGGAGGTGACGCTGAAATAGCGGCATTGGTTGTTAAGAAAAAGGTCGATCTGGCTATATTCCTGATTGATGATTTAAATGCTCAGCCTCATGAAGCTGATATTCAGATGTTATTACGGCAATGTCGCGTTCACAATGTACCTATTGCATGTAATAGATATAGTGCTGACCTGATGATAACCAGTACTTTATGGGAGAATAAGGATTATACTCCGACTGAACCCAAATATATTCCTTTTAAAAGGACAAAGAAAAAATAAATTCCGCCTTCAGGATTAAATCAGGCAGGCACATTACCGGCTGTACTGAGGCCAGGCAATTTAATTTTTTGAGCGCATTCCCCGCTGCTATCGGCGGGGAGCTTCAGGTAAAACTTTATAGTTTAATTTCAAATCTGTCGGCGTCTTTCCAGACCGGGAATTTCTCCCTTAAACGATTAAGAGGTTGAAGGTCAATTTCTATTGTTTCAATTGATTCAAAATCAGATTCAATAGATGTCATTATTGTGCCATATGCATTGATGAGTCTTGATTCGCCTGTGTATTTTATACCCACACCATCAGTCCCGACTCTGTTTACTCCGCATACATAACTCATGTTTTCGATTGCTCTGGCAGTTAATAAGCTTTTCCAGACTTCCTGTCTGACTTCAGGCCAGTTAGCGACAACCAATAACAAATCATATTGATTGTCAATATTTCTTGTCCAGACCGGAAATCTCAAATCATAACAAATGATCATGCTGATATTCCAGCCCAAATAGTTTACAATCAGTTTTTCATTTCCTTCAGCATAATACTTGTTTTCGTCACCCATCCTGAAAGTATGTCTTTTGTTGTAAAACAACTTTTCTCCATCAGGTTTAATGAAAAAACCCCTGTTGTAAAACTTGTTATCGGATGATTTTATATCACCTGTGCCTATAAAACTTCCGGCTATGGCAAATCCGTAATCTTTAGCCATATTGGTAAAAGCATTAATGGTTTCGCCATCATCACTTTCGGCAAGATCCATTGCGTTCAGACTGAAACCTGTAGTGCACATTTCAGGTAGCACAACCAGATCTGTCTTACCGGCAAGACCGGAAAACAAACTATCGTAGTAAAGAATATTTGCACTCTTATGTTCCCAGATAATATTATTCTGGACAAGACTAATCTTCATTTTATAAGGTATTTTCAGATTGCGAAATTTTCAGGATGTTTTGCCACCACACCTTTAAATTTTTGCTTGATGGCTTCCATATCAGCATGTTCGTCTCCGGTTGGCTCAAAAACGTCAAAAAGACTGACTTTTTTCTTGGCATAATCGATACTAACCAGGGTAATAGGCACTTTTGCTTTCAGGGAAATAACATAAAAACCTCTTTTCCATTTAGGATTTCTTTTTCTGGTCCCTTCCGGAGTGATGGCAACATTAAAAATATCCATTTTTTGGAAAAGCTCTGTTATCTGGTCTGTAAATTTGCTGGCTTTACTTCTGTCAACCGGAATACCTCCCAATTTTTTGAAGAGAATGCTTAACGGCCAGATCATCCATTCTTTCTTTATGATGAAATTGGCATTTCTTCCCATAGCAGTGTAACCAAGTTTGCCGAGAAGAAAATCCCAGTTGCTCGTATGAGGTGCAACAACCAGTATACACTTGTTGAAATCAGGAGTTTTAGCTTCCCATGACCAACCCAAAAGTCTCAGTATGAGTCTTGATAGTTTTTGCATAAGTGATAATTTATAATAAGCAAAGATAAGTTATTTATGTTAAATCTTTGGGAAATTGACTATATTTGCACCTTGTATTTTTATTCAATAGAGTATTGATGGTAAAAAAGAAACCCGACTTAATATTTATTAATAGCTGGGAAGTCTGCAATAAAGTCGGAGGTATATATACTGTACTTTCGACTCAGGTTGCATCGCTTCAGTCATTATATGGAGAGAACCTGATTTATGTTGGTCCTGATTTGAAAGGCAGATCAGAACAACCTGAATTCAGGGAAGTAAAAAGTATTTTTCCTGATTGGAAAAAAAATCTTGAACAGAGAGGACTTAAAGTGCGTATTGGTCGCTGGAAGATTCCGGGAAACCCGGTTGCAATTCTGGTGGATTTTTCTTCAGGCTATAATGAAAAAAATCAGATTTATTCTGATATCTGGAAATGGTACGGAGTTGATTCCCTGAATGCATGGGGTGATTATGATGAATCCTGTATGTTTTCTGTCTGTTGTGCAAAAGTTATTTGCAATGTTGTAAAGTCAAATCTTACTGAAGGTCAAAAAGTAATTGCACATTTTCATGAATGGACTACAGGTATGGGTTTGCTATATTGCAAACAGAATGCACCGGGTATTTCAACGGTATTTACTACACATGCCACTTCTATAGGAAGGTCGATATGCGGTAACGATAGACCACTTTATGAGTTTATGTCAGGGTATAATCCTGATCAGATGGCAAGGGAACTAAATATGGTTTCAAAGCATTCGCTTGAGAAAACAGCAGCAAAAGAAGCATCCTGCTTCACCACGGTTAGCGAAATCACAGCAAGAGAGTGCAGGTATCTTTTAGGAAAACAACCTGATATCGTAACTCCCAATGGTTTTGAAGATAAGTTTATTAAAAAAGGTTCAGCTGCCGGTAAATTAAGTAAAGAAAGCAGAAGGCAACTTTCTGATGTCGCGAAAGCTGTTTTCGGGCATGAGATTGAGAATGACACTGTTTTTGTTGGAATTGGCGGACGATACGAGTTCAGGAACAAAGGCATAGATGTTTTTATAGATGCTTTGCAACAACTTAAAAATCAGAAGGCTTTAAATAAAGAAGTGATAGGAATAATGATGATTCCTGCTGATGTCAGTGCCCCGAGAGTGGAAGTTACCGAAAGGCTGGCGAAAACTGATAAAGCAGATTCAGGACCTATATATATGCCGTATCTGACTCATTGGCTCAATAATATAGAGCATGATAAGGTAATAAATATGTTGAAACATCGTGGTTTCACCAATATGAAAGACGAAAAAGTGAAAATTTTATTTGTACCTTGCTATCTTGACGGAAGAGATGGTATCTTCAACAAAACGTATTATGATTTGTTATATGGTATGGATCTGACGGTGTTTCCTTCTTATTATGAACCCTGGGGATATACTCCTTTAGAAAGTGTATCATTTTCAGTACCAACCATTACTACAAATCTTGCCGGTTTTGGTGATTGGGCAAAAAGACAAAAATGTATAAATGGCATATCTGATGGTATTGCTGTTGTAAACAGAACTGATCATAATTATAAGGACGTTGTCAATGAAATTTGTTTGACAATGCTGGATTATATAAACAAAAGTGATTCCGATAAAAAGGATATTTCTCAAAAGGCACATGAACTTTCAGAAAAAGCTTTGTGGCCTGTTTTTATTAACGAATATGAAAAGGCTTATTCGATTGCTTTAAGTTCAAATTAAACAAAAAGGTTTATGGTAAGAATGAGTAAGGTAAGTCCTGCGCAATGGACAGAAGTTGTAATTAAATCAGGTATGCCTGCCGGTTTGGAAAAATTGCAGGAAATGGCATACAATATATGGTGGTCATGGAACTTTGAGGCAAAGAATATGTTCAAGGAAATGGACCCTGATCTTTGGTTGGCGTGTGGTAAAAATCCGATTAGGCTGCTTGAAGCCATACCTTATAAGAGGCTGCAGGAGTTGGCTACAGACCCGGTATTTCTGAATAAGCTTAGTCACAATTATGAAGTTTTCAGAGCATATCTTGATATACCAGCCGATAAACAAAAACCAAGCATAGCCTATTTCAGTATGGAATACGGACTGACGGATATCTTAAATATATATTCCGGAGGATTGGGTGTACTGGCAGGTGACTATCTTAAAGAGGCATCTGACATAAATATTGACATGACGGCAGTCGGATTTTTATATAGGAATGGATATTTCACTCAGGAATTATCAATAGATGGCCAGCAGGTTGCTGTTTATGAACCACAGAATTTCTCAAAACTGCCGTTGGCTCCTTTGAATGACGAGAACGGTCAACAGATTGTCCTTGAGGTTGACTTTCCCGGATATAAAGTTCATTGTAACATATGGAAAGTCGCTGTCGGCAGGGTTTCACTATTGCTACTTGATACAGACCATCCTGATAATAGCGAATATGATCGTCAGATTTCAGCTCAATTGTATGGAGGTGATTGGGAAAACAGGTTGAAACAGGAATTTTTATTGGGCATTGGGGGTATTAAGCTTTTAAGGAAGCTTGGCATTAAAAAGGATGTTTATCATTGCAATGAAGGGCATGCCGCTCTGATTAATATGGAAAGGCTTGCCAACTACATTTCGGAAGACAAACTTGATTTTGGTCAGGCTTTGGAAATTGTTAGAGCATCATCATTATATACTGTTCATACTCCGGTACCTGCCGGCCATGATTTATTTGAAGAAAGTTTATTTTCAAAATATATCAGTGGATATGCAGCTAAGTTAGGTATTAGCTGGGATGAACTAATAGATCTTGGAAGAGAAAATCCGGGAAATGCCGGTGAAAAATTCTCAATGAGTGTTTTTGCATGTAATACCTGTCAGGAAATAAATGGAGTAAGCTGGTTACATGGTCAGGTTTCTAAAGAAATGTTTAATCCTATCTGGCCCGGATACTTTCCTGAAGAATTACATGTAGATTATGTTACAAATGGTGTACATCTTCCAACATGGACGGCTTCTGAATGGCAAAAGCTCTATTTTAAACATTTCGGTATGGAATGGATAAAAGATCAGGCGAATCCAAAAAACTGGGAGAAAATTTATGAAGTCAGTGATGATGAAATCTGGGAAACCAGGACTTTACTTAAGCAGAAACTTATAAAATACGTAAAGGCGAAATATAAAGAAAACTGGCTGAAAGGTCAGGGTGATCCGTCTCGTGTAGTTTCGATACTTGATAAAATCAATCCTGATGCTTTAATAATTGGTTTTGGACGGCGTTTTGCTACATATAAGCGTGCACATCTGTTGTTTACTAATCTCGAAAGATTATCAAAGATTGTAAATAACCCATCCCGACCTGTTCAATTTGTTTTCACAGGTAAGGCTCATCCCGCAGACGGAGGTGGTAAGGGCTTGATTAAACGTATTGTAGAAATATCAAGGATGCCTGAATTTGAAGGTAAAATCATATTTCTTGAAAACTATGATATGGGATTGGCAAAAAGGCTGGTTTCAGGAGTAGATATTTGGTTAAATACACCTACAAGACCTTTGGAAGCATCCGGAACTTCCGGCCAGAAAGCTGAAATGAACGGTGTTTTAAATTTTTCAGTTCTTGACGGATGGTGGCTTGAAGGTTATATTAAGGGAGCCGGTTGGGCTATAACTGAGAAGAATACTTATCAGAATCCTGAATATCAGGATCAGCTTGATGCTGTTACAATCTACAATATGCTGGAAAATGAAATAATTCCATTGTATTATGCCAAAAACAGCAAAGGTTATTCACCTGAATGGATTTCATATATCAAAAATTCAATTGCCGGTATAGCTCCAAGATTTACAACGAGGCGAATGATAAGTGATTATTTGAATAAATTCTATCACAAACTAGCCGAAAGATCCGCTTATCTTGCTGAAAACAATTTTGCTAAAGCAAAAGAAATCTCAGCCTGGAAAGAATTGGTGGCTTCAAAATGGGATGATATTTATATCAGGGAAAGCCATTTTTCTGATAAACTTCTTACCAGTCCTGTTCTTGATGAAACATATGAAATACAAATTGTATTGGGAAACGTCAGCATGAAAAGTGGTATAGGTCTTGAAATTGTAATTTTGAATTATAAGAGAGATGGTACAAGAGAAGTAAATACACGTGAATTTGAGCTTATAAATACAGATAACGACACTATGACGTTTAAATTAAACCTTAAAGTCGTAAGATCAGGTACATTTACATGGTCATTGAGAATGTTTCCGAAGAATCCGGATCTTCCTCATCGTCAGGATTTCAGCTATGTAAAATGGCTAAAATAAGGTTTTAGAATTCCGGAAGTAATAATTCACTAATCCATTTGAAATTGGGTTCCTTTTGCAGGGCTGTCTTATAGACAGCCTTTGCTTTTTCTTTTTTATCAAGTTTTAAATAGACGTTGGCGATATATACATATAGATTCAGATATTGCCAGTTGTTTTTTGTCAGATTATTTTTTTCCAGAGATTTCAAAGCCTTTTCGTAATAAACAAGACTTCTGATTTTATCTCCGCCAAACATCGAAGGGGCGTGAAAATATGCATTAGCCCTGTCAGTCAATGCCTGAATATTATCAGGATTAGTTTCAATGGCCTTATTTAACCATTTCATACTTTCTCTGCCAAGTACAATTATCTTAAACTTGTTTATTGATATTTCAAATGCAACAAAAGCACCTTTGAATGCCATAGCGGTAGCATTTTTAGGATCCTGCTTTAAAATCTGATCGCACAACAGAGATCCTTTTCTCAAAGTACTCAATGCCTCTTCTTTTCTTTTTTTACCAATGCAATAAGCTGTGAAGCCATAATAATAATCAGCCAGTTCAAGTTTGTTCGACACAGTAGTCAAATTGCCCTTGTTCCTTTCCATTTCTTTAATTACATTTTCCCAGCCAGTCATATTGGCAGAAACATATGAATTATAGACAATAAGTTTTCTTTCTTCAGCTGAATAATTTGCATAAATTATCTGAGACGAAACCAAAAATAACAGGAAAAAGGCTGATAGCCTTAGTTTAAAAGTCATAGTCAATATTAATAAATTACCAGTTATCAGTTCTGAAATTCGGAGTCCAGAGACCATCCAGATTTGAAATACTTGCAGGAGGATTTGTGCCCCAGCAATATCTTACAGCAACAGGTTTTTGTACAGTCGGACTTGAAACAACTATAGTATTTCCATCAAACCTTGCGTTTGCCCAGACAAAGTTCCTGTCTTCTCCGCAAATAGCAAAGCCGGTAAGTCTTGTGTTCCATGCAACAATACCTTCTTCAAGATTACTGAAAAACAACCTGATGGTATTGTTCTCAACCTGATAATGGCTGTACAAAGGCCCTGAATAAACAACTTTTTCACCATAGGCAAGAGCTCTTGCCGCAAGCGATAATCTGTATCCAATCTCCTGTTTGTTTTTAGGATGAATATTTGTCGGCTCATCTCCGGCATTTTCGATTGCACAAACCATGGCAGTGTTCGGTATTGAAAGGTTCTGTACCTGAGCTTCTCTAACAGTCATCATAGGCCCGTCTTCAACCGGATTCAACATGGGTTTACCATAATTTGCTATCTGAACATATATAAACGGGAAGCTGCCTTGTTTCCATACTCCTCTCCAGTCTTCGACAAGAGTCTCCATGATTTCCCTGTAGTTTTTGGCAGAAGGGCCATTTGATTCACCCTGATACCAGATAGCCCCGGTTATCGGATACGAAGTAAGAGGAGCAATCATTCCATTGTAACAAACATAAGGATTATGCTGATCAATCATCGGGTCAGGATTCTTCGGAGCTTTCGGGGCTTTACGATTCTGATCGTTTTTCTGACTTGTAACATCACCCTGAGAAGCTTTAAACTCAGCCATATTACCGGCAAAATCTTTTAATCCCTGACGATATTTTGGCATAGAGTTTATACTGTCTTTAGCAAACTTCTCATATTTAGCAGTATAGTCATCAAGAAGCCATTTAAGATTCGGATGCTTCTTCAGTGATTTTTCACTAATCCATGATTCTGCAGTGCTTGCACCATATGCAGAAGTCATAAGACCAATCGGGACTTCATATTTATCGTATAATTCTTTGGCAAAAAAGTATGCAGCGGCAGAAAAGTGCCCCACAGTAGATGGAGAACAAACTTCCCATATGCCTTTTGCATTTTCCTGAATCTTATTATTTGGTGTGAAATCAACATCATAGACCCTTATCTGAGGATAATTGGCATTTGCGACTTCTTCTGCTTCATTAGTTACTCCGCACCAGTACCGGTCTTCTTTGGCAACAGTCATGTCCATATTTGATTGCCCTGAACAAAGCCAGACATCACCGATATAGATATCATTAATAATTATTTCGTTTGATCCTTTAATCTTGATGGAATAGGGGCCACCTGCACTAAGCTTATTTAATTTTACTTTCCAATTGCCGTTTTTGTCAGCTTTTGTTGATTTCTTTGTCTTGAAAAACTCGACAGTTATTTTTTCACCGGGATTAGCAGTACCCCAGACAGGTATTTTGGCATTTCTTTGCAAAACCATATGGTCACAAAACAAACTTGAGGGCTTGACTAAAGCTGAAACCTGAAATGTAAAAGATACTATCGCAATTAAAAAAATAAGTCGTTTCATAAGTTTTATTTTTTAACTAAAATTTTCTGTTGTTCCAGCCAGTCAAAGTACAGATTTTTCCAGGTTTCAAAATACCTGAATTCTTTTTTGAAACCCCAGCCATGTCCACCTTCGGGGAAGATATACATAGATGCAGGAACCTTAAACTTCTTTAATTGCTTATAGAAATCCACGCTGTTTTGTGGAACAACTGCTCCGTCATCATCACTCAAAAACAAAAGAGTAGGAGGAGTTTTTGCTGAAACCTGATTTTCAAGACTATAGTAATTGACAGAATCTTCATATGCAGGTGCACCAAGCAGATTATCTCTTGATCCCTGATGAGTAACACCCTTTTTCATCGAAATAACAGGGTAAAATAAAATCATAAAATCAGGTCGGGTTTTATCATCAAATATAGTTCCGGCAGAAGCAGCCAGATGACCACCTGCAGAGAAACCGCTTATACCAATTTTTGCCGGATTAATGCCCCATTGTGATGCATTCTCACGGATTATCTTTATTGCCTGTGATGCATCCTTATGTGGAATGAATGAATGTTTGTTGGGAAGCCTGTATTTGAGAACAAAAGCAGTGATACCATTTTCAGATAACCATTCACCAAACTGAGCGCCTTCATGACCGGCAGCTTGCATTATATATGCTCCTCCGGGGCAAACCAGTATGGCAACTCCGGTATTTTTTTCTTTTGAAGGTGTATAAACAGTCATTGAAGGAACGGTAACATTTGAAATCCTTTCATTTTTGATAATTTCATTTTCAGTAATACCGTTGCTTTCAGGAACACCAGCCGGCCATAATTGAATTACCTGACGTTCAGCAGCAAAAGCAAGGGATGTTGTAAAGATTAAAGTCAGCAAAAAATATTTTTTCATGATAATATATATTTTGATTATTGATACCTTTCTCTGTATTGAGTCGGAGTTTCACCGGTAACCTGTTTAAATAGCCGGTTGAAATATGAAATATTGTCAAATGATAATGCGCAGGCTACATCTTTAACAGGAATATCGTTGATTACCAGCATTAACTGAGCGGTTTCAACTTTTTTGATATTAATATATTCCACAGGTGTCGTACCCATTTCCTTTTTGAATAACCTGATAAAATGGTCTTCTGAAAGATAAGACAAGGATGCAAGATCATTAACAGAAATCTTGTGATTAATGTTTTCACGAATAAATTTCAAAATTTTGATTATTCTTGAATCCTGTGATATGATTTTTCTTTCAGCATCTTTAAGAAACCGCGAGAATAATTGTCTTATGATGCCGCTTGTTTCAATTCTTGTATGTAAAGAATCATGAGTATGTTCAGCAATTCTTTTGTACAAATTTGTATTGTTGTCATAAGAGCTTGGATCATACATTGATAAACCTCTGCCGGGATTAATCTCAATAATTCTTTTCATCAGAAATTCATCAATCCTCAAAGAACTTACTTCAGTAGGAAACCTCATTTGCTCAAATAAGCTTGATCCCTGTAATTGCTCCTCATAAATATGAAGATAGTATAGTGCGAAATGTGAATCACACGAATAACTATGCTGAGCAAAAGGAGGGATAATGTACAAATGATTTGGAGTGAGCTTAGTGAATTTGCCTTCGACTTCGATGCCGGCTTCTCCTTCATCAACAAGATATAACCTGAAGTACGGGCTTTTGATGTTTTTCCAGTTCCAGTCCCCTTCATGTACAGCATGACCAGCATTCAGTAAAATGAAATTAAGATTTTGCTGTTCGTTCATAATAGATGAAGGTTGTGGACTATCTCACAAAAATAGTATTTTATTCACAATAAATCGTACATCATTGATATGCTCATATTTAAAACATGATTATTTTTGTGCGAGTTCTAATAACCGATTTAAACCATGAAACGATACGGAAGTGTTATAGGCATAGTGCCCGGAAGAATACAAAAAACTGCATGCCGCAGTCTGGCCCGGAGTTTTGCAAATGATTAAAAAGTGTAATATAAGCAATTACAGCATTTATTATAAAGAGGGTCTTCTGTTCAGTTATTTTGAATATACAGGAGATGACTATGAAGCAGACATGGCTAAGATGGCCGAAGATCCCGAAACACAGCGCTGGTGGGATGTCTGCAAACCATGCCAGTCACCGCTGGAAACACGTAAAGACGGTGAATGGTGGGCTGATATGGAAGAATTCTTCCATCTTGATTAAATTTCATTATTAAATCGATAGCTGTATTGCAGCGGACTTTGAGTAAAAAAACTAAATAAAGCTCCTTGATATTTTAAAATAAGGAGTCTGAAAAAATCTGAAACCATGCTTAAATCAATGCTTCGTTCACCTTCGGGTAAAACATTTCTTTTTCCTTTTCTTTTGATTTCCAGTCTTTATCTTTTGTGGGGTTGTGCACACGGAATGCTGGATGTGCTCAATAAACATTTTCAGCTATGCTTCGACATGTCAAAGGCTGAATCAGGTTTTGTACAGTTTTCTGTTTACATAGCATATTTCATAATGTCCATTCCGGCAGGTTTCATACTTAAAAAAGTTGGTTATAAAAAAGGCTTATTTGCAGGATTAATGCTGTTTGCCATTGGAGCATTTGCTTTTGTGCCCGCAGCATTTGCGAATTCACCCATACCATTTCTTATCGCACTTTTTGTTTTGGCTAGCGGACTTTGTATAATTGAAACCGGAGCGCATCCATATGCAACAGTACTGGGACCTCCGGATGCAGCTGCACAAAGAATTAACGTAGCTGCAGCTTTCAATGGTGTGGGATGGATTGTGGGTCCGCTGATTGGTGGAACATTGATATTCGGTGCCGATATAAATGACAATATGGCTACCGCTAAACCATATATTCTTGTAGGTGCAGTTGTTTTGCTTGTGGCAATTACCCTGCTTTTTATGAAACTGCCTGAGATTGTGCCACCAACAGATGAAGTCAGGTCTGATGAAAAAGGCGACGGTGTTTCAATCTGGAAAAAGAAACATTTTGTACTTGCCGTTATAGCCCAGTTTCTTTATGTTGCAGCACAAACAGGTATCTTTGGTTTTTTTATAAATTATGTACTTGAGTTGTTTCCTGATCTGTCCACTCTGCAAGCTTCCAGAATGTTAAGTATTGGTGGTATGGGGCTTTTCCTCGTAGGAAGGTTAACCAGCAGCTGGTTTATGAAGTGGATGAAACCGTCCAGACTTCTTGCTTTGTTTGCCCTGGCTGCGATGGCTTGTATGGTTTTGGTGATCATGTCACTGGGCATGGTTTCGCTGATAGCTCTTTGTGCATCAATGTATTTTATGTCAATGATGTTCCCGACTATCTTTGCTCTGGGAGTTCATGGATTGGGAGATAAAACCAAGCAGGCTTCATCATACATTGTAATGGGTGTTGCCGGAGGAGCGGTTTCACCATTGATTATGGGCTATTTAGGTGAACAGGATATGGCTGCGGGATTTATCGTGCCGTTGATATGCTTCCTGTTTATTTTTTATTATGGTTTAAGGCAAACCCGTAAATCTGTTAATGCTGCAAATTAAAAATCCCGACGATTTAATAACTTTTGGGTAAGTAGTTTATTATTTGATTGAAAATCAATGACTACCGGTGACTGACAATGAAAGTCTTCAGTCTTCATGTACAGATAGTTAAAAAGTGTTGAAAAACATGTTTTTCATTCTGCTCTTTGCTGTATCTTTGTTATGATAATCAGCACAGTGCAGCACAGTTCAGCTGTTTGATGCTGATTGTATAAAACATTAAATATCAATAAAATATATAGAGCTTAATCAAAATTCACATGAGCAAATATCCAAAAGTTGGCATCAGACCAATTATTGACGGGCGCCAGGGTGGTGTCCGTGAAAGTCTTGAAGATCAGACAATGAATATGGCTAAAAGTGCCGCAAATCTGATATCATCAAAATTACGTTATCCTGACGGAACACCTGTCGAATGTGTTATTGCCGATACGACAATAGGAAGAGTTCCACAAGCTGCAGCCTGTGCTGAGAAATTCGAAAAAGAAGGTGTAGGATTGACATTATCCGTAACTCCATGCTGGTGTTATGGTACTGAAACCATAGATCTTAACCCATATTATCCTAAAGCTATCTGGGGTTTTAACGGAACAGAACGTCCCGGTGCCGTTTATCTGGCAGCAGCTTTGGCTGGTCATGCACAAAAGGGCGTTCCTGCATTTGGTATTTATGGTCATGACGTACAGGATTCGACTGATACAAGTATTCCTGCAGATGTTGAAGAAAAAATACTGAGGTTTATCAAAGCCGGACTTGCAGTAGCAATGATGAAAGGCAAATCTTATCTTGGTATCGGAGGTCAATGTATGGGTATTGCAGGATCTGTAGTAGATCACGATTTCTTCCAGGATTATCTTGGTATACGTGTTGAGGCTGTCGATGAAGTAGAAATAATCAGACGAGTCGAAAAAGGCATTTATGATAAAGAAGAGTTTGCCAAAGCTATGGCCTGGACTGAAAAATACTGTAAGGTAAATGAAGGAAATGACTTCAATGCAACTGAAAAAAAGAGCAGTGTAGAACAAAAAGAAAAAGACTGGGAATATGTTGTTAAGATGACGATTATCATGCGTGATCTTATAATTGGCAATCCAAAGCTTAAAGATTTAGGTTTCGCCGAAGAAGCTCTCGGACATAATGCAATTGCCGCAGGATTCCAGGGACAACGTCAATGGACTGACTTCATGCCTAACGGTGATTACAGTGAAGCCCTGCTTTGTTCTTCATTTGACTGGAACGGTTTACGCGAAGCATTCGTACTTGCAACTGAAAACGATTCATTAAACGGTGTCTCGATGCTATTCGGACATTTACTGACAAATACCGCTTCAATTTTCTCAGATGTAAGAACATTCTGGAGTCCTGAAGCTGTTGAGCGTGTTACAGGATATAAGATGGAAGGTCATGCTGCAAACGGTATTATTCACCTTATCAATTCAGGTGCAACATGTCTTGATGCAACAGGTCAGCAAAAAGATGCTTCCGGTAATCCAGCGATGAAACCATTCTGGGACATCACGGAAGAAGAAGTTTTAAAATGTCTTGATGCTACAACATGGTATCCTGCTGATCAGGGATATTTCCGTGGAGGTGGTTTCTCCTCAAACTTCCTTTCAAAAGGAGGAATGCCTGTGACAATGCTGCGACTCAACAGGATTAAAGGATTAGGTCCTGTCCTGCAGATTGCAGAAGGCTGGACAGTAGATTTACCTGCTGATGTTCATAAAGTTATCAACTTAAGAACAGATAAAACCTGGCCTACAACATGGTTTGCACCAAGACTTAACGAAACTCAGCAGTTTAAGGATGTTTATAGTGTAATGAACAACTGGGGAGCAAATCATGGTGCTATCAGTTACGGCCACATTGGTGCTGACCTTATCACATTGGCATCAATATTGAGAATCCCGGTTTGTATGCACAATGTTGAAGCTGACAAGATTTTCCGTCCGGCAACATGGAATGCCTTTGGAATGGATGCAGAAGGATCTGATTACAGAGCCTGTCAAACTTTTGGTCCTCTATACAAGTAATCTGAAAGATAAATAAAACTATATGGTGTCTCAGTTAAATCTGAGGCACCTTTATTTTTACCCCTGATGTCGGAATAGTTTAGTCCGGTAAGAATATGTTCGCTTTGTTTATCAGTAGATTTAATTTTTTTTTTGACGGTTTTATATTATTGAATACAGAAATATCATTAATCTTTGTTTCCTTTGAAATCTATTTTTGTATTATAATGATGCACCTGTTTTGAAACCGGTATAAACGCATCTGCAGAGAATCTTAAAATATTAATATATGATGAACAATACTTTATTACCGGTAGATCCGGCACAAGTTCCAAAAGTAAAATTGTACAATGGCTCTGAAATTCCTGTAGTAGGATTAGGTACATTCGGCTCAGATAATTATTCCGCCGATCAGGTCGCAGCCGCAGTTAAGCAAGCAGTTAAACTGGGCTACAGGCATATTGACTGTGCGTCTGTTTATGGAAATGAAAAAGAAATAGGTTTTGCTCTCAAAGAACTTTTTGAAGAAGGAGTAGTCAAAAGAGAAGATTTGTGGATTACTTCAAAGGTCTGGAACAACATGCATAATCATGTCCTTGAATCATGCAAAAAATCACTTGAAGATCTGCAGCTTGATTATGTTGATTTGTATCTGGTGCACTGGCCCTTCCCGAATCATCATGCTACCGGAGTTACTGTTGACTCCAGAGATCCTCACGCTGTTCCATATATCCATGAAAACTATATGAAAACCTGGGCTCAGATGGAACAATTGTACAATGCAGGTCTGGTAAAAAACATTGGTACATCAAACATGACAATACCAAAAATGAAATTACTTTTGAGGGACTGCAAAATTAAGCCGGTAGTAAACGAAATGGAAATGCATCCGCACTTCCAGCAGCCTGAGCTCTTCAAATTTCTTGCAGAAAATGATATCAGAGCCATAGGCTATTGCCCGGTAGGTTCACCCGGTCGTCCTGAAAGAGATAAGACACCTGAAGATACAGTGCCAATTGAGGATCCTGTAATTGTAGAAATTGCAAAAAATCATGAAGTACATCCGGCAGTAATCTGTATCAAGTGGGCAGCACAAAACGGACAAATTCCAATACCATTCTCGGTGAAACCGGAAAAATTCATGTCAAATCTCAGAGCAGTAGTAGAAGATCCTCTGACAGCAGAAGAAATGAATCAAATCAAAGGATTAAACAAAAACAATCGTTTTATTAAAGGACAGGTTTTCACATGGGTTTCAGCCAGAGACTGGAGAGACCTTTGGGACGAAGACGGAACAATAGCAGGATAATTTAAATTATATATAATTATGGCAACAATGAAAGCGGCATATTTGCCCGGAGACAGCACAGTAATATTCAAGGATGTTGAAATCCCTGAACCGGGACATGGGGAAGTCCTGATTAAAATGAAATCTTCAACCATTTGCGGTAGTGATATCAGAGCAATTTACAGAGAACATCTTGGCAAAGGTCCTGAAGGTTATCAGGATAAAATCTGTGGTCATGAACCAAGCGGACAGATTATCAAATGCGGTCCCGGCCTGAGACGTTTCAAAGAAGGAGACAGAGTTGTGATATATCACATTTCCGGATGCGGAGTTTGCAACGATTGCAGAAGAGGATATATGATTAGCTGCACAAGTCCTTACAGAAGAGCTTATGGATGGCAGAGAGATGGCGGTATGGCAGAATATCTGCTAGCAGAAGAAAAAGATCTTGTGTTGCTTCCCGACTCACTGACTTATTCCGACGGAGCTCAGATTGCCTGTGGTTTCGGCACAGTATATGAAGGCCTTGAAAAAATTGGTATATGTGGTAATGATGCTGTACTTGTGGTTGGACTTGGTCCTGTTGGTCTTGCAGCTGCTATGCTTGCAAAAGCAATGGGAGCAAACAAAGTGATTGGTGTAGATACTGTTAAGGAAAGAATGGATATAGCATTGGAAAAAGGTCTTTGTGATATGGTATTCATGTCAGATGCAGATGCATATTCCAAAATTATACAGGCTACAGGCGGCAACGGCGTAGAACGTTCAGTTGACTGCTCCGGTAATACTTACGGACGTCAGCTTGCAATCAGAGCAGCCCGCAAATGGGGTAAAATCGTATTCATTGGTGAAGGTGGTACATGTGAGTTCAATCCTAGTCCTGATATCATTCATGACCAAAAAGCTATTTATGGTTCATGGGTAACAAATATCTGGAGGATGGAAGAGCTTGTAGAGAGAATTGAACGTTGGGGTATCCATCCTGAAGACCTCATTACACATCGTTTCCCTCTTGATAAAGCTGACGAAGGTTTCGCTCTTATGGCAGAAGGTAAATGCGGTAAGGTTGCGATCTGTTTTGACGAAGAAATGAAATAATACTTTTGGAAGCTGCTCTTTTAACCGGGCGGCTTCCATTTAAAAACAAAAACAATGAACTGGATTAAAAAATTTAACGAGACTTTGCCTTTGCTTGGTCACAGGAACTGGATACTTGTTGTAGATAAGGCATATCCATTACAGAGTGCTGCAGGTATAGAAACCATATATACAGATGAAGATTTGCTTGATGTACTTAAGTTTGTCCTGAAATCTATCAAAAAACAAAAGCATACCAAGCCTACAGTATATACAGACAAGGAATTACTTTTCATGCGCGATGATTTGTGTAAAGGAGTAGATAGTTTTAAAAGCGGTCTGACACAGGTGCTTTCCAAAAACGATGTTCAGGTTATACCGCATGATGAAATATTCACAAAACTAGATGAGGCTTCCAAACTTTTTAATGTACTTGTATTAAAAACCAATTGTCTGTATCCATATACTTCTGTATTTATGGAGCTTGATTGCGGTTACTGGAATTCCGATAAAGAAACGGCACTAAGAGAAAGAATTTCCTGACCGTAATACCTGAATAATCTATACATATGAAATCACAAAACTCGTTTATGAGACTTAACGGCAAGAGTATGCTCCTGCCTTTCATATTGGTAACCAGTCTGTTTTTTTTCTGGGGAGTTGCCAATAATCTTAATGACACTATGCTCGCAGCATTCAAGAAGATCATGAGCATGTCTGATTTGCAGACATCATTTGTTCAAATGGCCTTCTATGGTGCCTATTTTTGTTTTGCCTTACCTGCTGCACTTTTCATAAAAAGATTTTCATACAAGTGGGGCGTTTTGCTTGGTTTAGGTCTTTATGCTGCCGGAGCTATGCTCTATTATCCGGCCGGTCAGACAGGGGAATACTGGCAATATCTGGTAGCTATTTATGTACTTGCAGGAGGTTGCTCTATACTTGAAACCACTGCCAATCCATACATTCTGAGCATGGGTTCACCCGAAACAGCAACAAGAAGACTCAACTTTGCACAATCATTTAATCCTGTCGGAGCAATTACCGGTATTCTGATAAGTCAGTATATGATACTGGGCAACCTGCATCAGGCGGGAGCCGAAGAAAGAGCAAGAATGTCTGTAGATCAACTAAAAGCTATTCAGACGACTGAGCTTAATTCAATTACAACAACATATCTTTCTATTGGAATTTTCCTTGTTGTAATTTTTTTCATAATGCTGTTCCTGAAAATGCCTAAAAACTCAGATTCAGATAAGTCATTGCAGGTTGGTAAGACTTTCGGGAGATTATTTAAGAACAAGATTTACAAATGGGGTGTTGTCGCACAATTCTTCTATGTTGGTGCCCAGATAGGTGTATGGTCTTACACCATAAGAATCGTAATGCAGGAACTTGGCATGAATGAAAAGAATGCAGCTACAATATTTCTGATTTCAATGGCTGTTTTCACTGTGGCCAGATTTATATTTACCGCATTGATGAGATTTGTTAGAGCCTCAAAACTTATAATATTTGCTGCCTTGATAGCTATTGCTGCTACTGCAGGAGTTATATTAGGTTCAGGCGTGTTCCTTGTTGTTTGTCTTGTAACAATATCCGTATTCATGTCACTGATGTTTCCAACCATTTACGGTTTCGCACTTGACGGACTTGGTGATGATGCAAAGATCGGAGCTTCGGGCCTTATTATGGCAATACTGGGAGGAGCTGTATTAGTGCCGCTACAGGGATTTGTTTCAGATTCTACAGGTAGTATCAATCTTTCTTATATTGTGCCGTTCGTTTGCTTTATTGTGGTACTTTCATACGGGTTAATGGTTAAAAAAACCGGGAAATAAGACACATACGTCAGTTTTTACACAAAGGGGAATAAGAGTAAAAAACTCATATTCCCCTTATTTGATTTTATTTTGGAGTTACAAAAAGACTAAAATTGCTAATTTGCACTGCTTTTAAACCAAATTATTCAAAAGTAGTCTAAAGCTTATCCTTAATCAATTTACCACATTTATGCATAGTAAAATTTTAAAATGGGCATTCATAACTGCCTTTGTAACGATGCTCTCAGTACAGACAGGATTACAGGCGTCGGTAAATGCGAAAAAATATTCAAAAGACTTTTCACAATCAAGTCAGATTACAGGAAAAGGCACATTTGCAGCAGGAAAGAATACTTTTCTGCTTAACGGGAAACCATTTATCATCAAAGCTGCCGAACTTCATTATCCGAGAATCCCAAAAGCATACTGGGAACAACGCATGCAAATGTGCAAGGCTCTTGGCATGAACACCGTATGCATGTATGTTTTCTGGAATTATCACGAACAGAAACCCGGACAATTTGATTTCAAAGGTCAGAAAGATGTTGCTGAATTTTGCCGTCTTGCACAAAAGAACGGTCTCTATGTTATAGTCAGACCCGGCCCATATGTATGTGCAGAGTGGGAGATGGGCGGACTTCCCTGGTGGCTGCTGAAAAAGAAAGATATCAACCTCCGTACAGAAGATCCATATTTCATAGAACGCTGCGGCATTTTTATGAAAGAACTGGGTAAACAGCTGGCTGACCAGCAGATTACAAGAGGTGGCAATATTATAATGTTTCAGGTTGAAAACGAATACGGCTCATACGATATAAATAAAAAATATGTCTCAATGGTCAGGGATATGGTAAAAGAATCCGGTTTTAACGAAGTACCATTATTCCAGTGTGACTGGAGCTCAAACTTCAAGAATAATGCCCTTGACGATTTACTCTGGACAGTTAATTTCGGTACAGGAGCTAATATAGATGCACAATTTGCAGAATTGTCAAAACTAAGACCTGAAACACCTCTGATGTGCAGCGAATTCTGGTCAGGATGGTTTGACAACTGGGGACGCAAACATGAAACAAGAGATGCAAAAGCCATGGTTGACGGCATACGGGATATGCTTGACCGCAACATTTCATTCAGTCTTTACATGACTCACGGAGGAAGTACATTCGGCAGATGGGGAGGAGCAAACTCTCCGGGTTTCTCACCAATGTGCAGCTCATACGATTATGATGCTCCGATAAATGAATATGGTCGTACGACTCCGAAGTTTTTCGAGTTGCAGAGTCTTCTCAAAAAATATCTACCTGAGGGTGAAACCCTTCCACAGATACCGGATTCTATCCCTACTATATCAATACCTGAGTTTGAACTGACAGAATCATCACCTATATTCTACGATTTAACAAATCCGGTGTCAACCGAAGATACACAACCATTTGAGGACTATGACTTTGCATGGGGTACTGGATTGTACAGCACTACTCTTAAAGCGTGTGATAAACAACAAGTGCTTAAAGTGGAAGCTCACGACTGGACACAAGTATTTTTGGACGGTAAAAAAATCGCAACCCTTGACCGTCGTAAAGGTGAAACCAATGTAGTAATACCTCCAATTTCCAGAAACTCAAGACTCGATATCCTCGTTGAAGGTATGGGACGTATCAATTTCAGTAAGGCAATCAAGGATTACAAAGGAATAACCCAAAAAGCAGAACTTATTAATGATGGCAAGAGTGAAATTGTAAAAGCCTGGAATTTTTATGGTTTCCCTTCAGAATATTCCTATGTTAAAAGCCGTAAGTATATGAAAGGACATGTCTATACACCCGGTTATGTTCGCGGATATTTTAAACTTGACAAAGTCGGTGATACATTCCTTGATATGAGGACATGGGGTAAAGGGTTGGTCTGGATTAACGGACATGAAATCGGCAGATTCTGGGAAATAGGTCCTCAACAGACACTTTACGTACCAGGATGCTGGCTCAAAAAAGGCAAAAACGAAGTAGTTGTATTTGATATTAAAGGCCCTGAAAAACCTGTGCTTGCAGGTTTGAGGCAACCAATACTTGATATGCTTCGCGTACCTGAAGCTGCAACCCATAGAAAAGGCGGACAAAATATTGATCTTTCTAATGAAACTCCACTGCTGACAGGAAGTTTTGCTCCCGGTAATGGCTGGAAGACAGTATCATTCGGAAAAGAAATAAAGGGCAGATATATCTGTATCGAGGCCCTTTCATCACATGGAAATGACAAATATGCTTCTATAGCTGAGATTGAAGTGCTTGGTACAGACGGGAAGAAAATATCAAGAGATAACTGGAAAATACTTTATGCCGACAGTGAAGAAGTATCAGATGCCAACAACAACGCTGAAAAAATCTTCGACCTTCAGGAATCAACATTCTGGCATACAGCCTATTCTTTGACGCAACCCGACTTTCCTCATCAGGTAGTAATTGACCTTGGAAGTGAAATTACAATAACAGGTTTGATGTATATGCCAAGAGCAGAAGCAAACAAACCGGGAATGATAAAAGATTACAGACTATTTGTAAAGACGTCACCATTTAGTTTGTAACAATCAGGGTTATCTCACCCCGATAACCCGAGGCAGAAGATTTAAAAATCTGCCCCTTTATGTTGAAAAGTCCCTGTGCTCCACATAACAGGGACTTTTCTATTTTATATAAGCCGGATACTTGCAACAGTCTGGCATGGATTTTTATAATCAAAACTAGTTAGTCTGTATTTGCATTACCCTGCATTTCATTATCTCAAATCAGGTAAGAATTTCTTTTCAATCAATTGAATTATATAATTCACGGTTTCATCGATACCAAGATAAGAGGAATTTATACACAGATGATACGAGTCAGCTGCTCCCCAGACTTTGTTGCTGTAATAATTATAGTATCCTGCACGTTTCTTGTCAGTTTTTTCAATAAGGTCTTTAGCTTTATTAGCCGGCATATTTTCCTTTTCTGCAATACTTTTAATACGGTCTTCCATGTTTGCACTTATAAAGATGTTAAGACAGCGTGTATTATCTTTAAGAACATAATCGGCACAGCGTCCGACGAAAATGCATGATTTTTCCTCAGCCAGTTTGCGGATAACGTCACTCTGAATCCTGAAAAGAGTTTCGTTATTAAGATAGCTGTTTGAATACAGCTCTTCCGTTAGAGTACCCCGAAGACCAAATAATCCTCCAAAAATGCTGTGACTGTTTTTTTCATCAAACTTTTCAAAAAACTCCTTTCCCAGTCCACTTTCCTGTGAAGCTATTTGTATCAGTTCCTTATCATAAAAAGATATTCCTAATCTGGAAGCCAGTATTTCGCCTATTTGCCGGCCACCGCTTCCAAGCTGTCTTCCTATATTTATAATGTAGTTCCGGTCCATGATATCAGGTTTTAAAAGTAATTTTAAATTTTAACAGTTGATTTTTTATAATGCATTACAAGTAAAGTGCCGGAAATCACGCTGGATAGTATATCGGCAACAGGCAGACTGTACCAAATACCATTAACTCCAAAGTAATGTGGCAGTATCAACAACCCTGGCAATAAAAAGATTAATTGACGGGATAAGGACATGAAAATGGCTTTATTTGGCAAACCTATGCTTTGAAAGAAGTTTGCAGTTACCATCTGGAAACCAACAATAGGGTAGAAAATAAACACGAGCCGCAAACCGGGTACAGCCAGATCAATCAAAGTCTTGTCATTTGTAAAAATAGATGCAATCGCATGTGGAAATATTTCGCAGGCCAAAAAACCTGTTGTCCCTACACAAGTAGCTAGTAATATGGTGTATTTCAATACTTTATTCACACGCTCTATTTGTTTTGCACCATAATTATAACCTGCTATCGGCTGCATTCCCTGATTTAATCCCATGATAATCATCATAAAAAGAAACGCAACACGGTTTATTATACCGTAAGCGCCAACATGATAATCACCGCCATATCTGACAAGGCCCTGATTAATAAGAATGACTATAACACATGAAACAGCATTCATCAGAAAAGGTGCAATGCCAATTGACAAAGAGTCAAACACAATCTTACGTTTCAATTTGAATATACCTTTCTGAAGTCTGATAAAACTATCTTTGTTACTGAACATTCTGATTTGCACTATCAACATTGACGCCTGTGCAATGATTGTGGCAAGTGCTGCTCCCTTAATTCCCCATTTAAATCCATAAATGAAAAGCGGTGCCAGAATTATATTGATTATTACAGAACCAAAAGTAAGATACATGGCTTTCTTAGGATTGCCGGTTGCCCTCAACATTGCATTTTGTCCGAAGTATAAATGTGTAATGAAATTTCCTAATGAAATTACTATCATATACTCACGGGCATAGTCGATAGTTTGACTGCTGGCTCCGAAAAAATACAATATAGGATCCAAAAATGCGAGTACTATTACTGTGTATATTAATCCGAAGAGGATGTTCAACACAAAAGAGTTTCCCAAAATCTGATTTGCAGTGGAAAAATCTTTTTGACCCAGTCTAAGAGACATCAGTGTAGCTGCACCTATGCCAACCAGTGTGCCGAATGCTGCCGAAAGATTCATCAGCGGAAACGTGATGGCTAATCCTGAGATCGCCAATGGTCCCACACCTTGTCCGATAAAGATGCTGTCGATGATATTGTAAAGTGACGAAGCCGTCATAGCGATTACTGATGGTATCGCATATTGCAGCAGCAAACGCCAGATACTATCAGTACCTAATGCTAATGGTGATCCTTTTTGATCCATATAATCTATCTTAAAAACCTAATAGAATAAGACTATAAATACCGCAATAGCAGTAGTTAGTCTGAAAACCTAAATAATGAGTTCCCGTTAATATATTTTCGGGAGCATAAAAGATTTTGCAAAAGTAGCACCAATTTACCAAATGTGAATCTTATTTCCTGATTTTAGTTATTCGTAATGCAGTGAATGGTTTTTGGGGTAGTTGGATGATGCATCTTCCACTGTATTCACCTTCAATAGGTTTGATGGTCATATCCCAGCCATTGATTATTTCAACTTTGTACTTCGCATCGGCAGGCAATTTAACAATCTGGGCACTTGGTTGGTCCATGTTGTAATAATTCAGGAAGTACTCATCCTTGTAACCGACAGCGGAGTAGGGCATCCAGCTGTCATAATTGACAACAGGAGACAGGTATCCGGGGGCACTTTCAATGATACTCTTCAAAAATTTGATTCTGTCATGGCTCTTTCCCCTTAGGATTCCGCCTTTTGACCACCACATTTCAGCATCAGATTTATTACCCCAATTTACCGGATTTTCAGTAAGATAGGTTTCACCGTGACCAACATAACCACCATTAGTGAAACCACGCCAAAACTTATTAACCATTTCTTGAGGAGTCAGATTACCCCATGACCAGTTGATGTTGCCCTCATAACGGCATTCATCGTAGATAACAGGCTTCTTAAACCTTGCTCTTAGCTCTTTGGCACGGTAAGTATCTTCATTTTGAATACTGGCATGTGTAAGCAAAGGATTATTATGATCATACATCACAGAGCCATGATGAATGCTGCGAAGATGATTGTACGGATCATTAGCTGCAAATACCTGAATGAAATGATCCCAGTCGTCTGTTTTCTTTTCCTTCATGAAATCATATTCATTAGCCATGCTCCACCAGACATTCTTATAAGCAGCAAATCGTGCAATTATATAATTGATATACAAATCATCCGTTTTCCTGTCCATCTTTTTGAAACCCCAACGATCATACGGATGAAACACAATCAGGTCAGCTTCAACGCCAAGAGAATCAAGTTGAGCTATTCTTTTTTCGATATTGCGAAAATAAGCGGGATTGAACCTGGAGTAATCCCAGTCAGTCAAAGGTTTACCTTCAAAAGGGTACATGAGTGGTTCTTTTATGTTCCAGTCATAGTCTTTGGGAAAAATGCACATACGCATTTTGTTGAAATACCCGTTTGAAAGTGTCTTCAAAGTCAGCTCAGCCAGACTGTCACCCTGATGAACCCAGGCATAACAGGTTGTTCCGAAAGGGTAGTAGGGTTTACCATCAGAAAAAGCGAAATGATAGGTTTCCTTTACAACGACCGGCCCATGATTTTTTTCTGTGTTAGGAATACATTCAAACTTACCTTTTTTATTATTCAGCTTCTTTAAATTGCTGGAAGTGACATAAGTCCAGACACCTTTATCCTGAGGCATGAAGCGGATCTTAAAAATCCCTTTACCATCATAAAACCCGGTAACACTTTTAACCTGATCACCATTTGTGAATCTGGCACTTAATTGTACATCAGTAAACGGATTTCCTTTAGTATCACCTTGAAGCACAATCTCATAAATACGCCATTTCTCAACTTTAACCTGAGCGGACAGGTTCATAGATGATAATAGTGCTGTCAATAATAAAAGTCTGCGCATTGTCGTAAATATGTTAATGTTTTTACAAAAAATTGCTGGATTCAGGTGTTCACATACAAAACTGCTTTGTAACGTGAATCGCGTTTTTTAATCTAAAAGAAGATTCCTAGACGTTAATAACGAGGATTTTCAACAAAGGTTTTCTTCTTAAATCATTTTTTTTCAGCTTCCTTCAGGAAGAAATCCACCATTTTTTTAAATGTTCCTTCATTGAATGTAACCGGTCCATGCTGACCTTCGGGAACTGAAATAAACTCATTCAACAATCCCTTTTCCTTTAATGCCTTTGAGAATAATTCGCTTTGGCAATGAGGTACTACATTATCGGCTTCTCCGTGAACCACAATAAACTGAGGATCTTTTTTATCAATAAAAGTGATTGGATTAAGCAGAGCTATCATGTCAAGGTTATCTGCAGGGTTACCTCTGATTAGAGCGGCTTCAGGTGATTTATCGTCTTTAGGTTTTTTGCAATTATCCATTTTAGCCATATCTATAGGACCAAACCAATCGACTACCGCATTTACAGCACTGCTTGATGAGGTACATTCACCCACCTTACCTTCAATATCAACAGTTGTTTTGTTAATGGTATATTCTTTAACAGCGTTTGTTGTTCCCGCAAGCGATGCAAGATGTCCGCCTGAAGAAAAGCCTGTTATGCCAATAAATGACGGATCAATCTTATATTTATCTGCGTTGGCTCTTATGAAACGTATAGCAGCCTTAACATCGTTGATTTGTGCGGGATAAGCTGCATCTGAACTTGAACGATGATTGATAGCTATCACAGCAAAGCCTCCTTCGAGTAGTGGTTTCCCCAAAGAATTATATGCAAATTGTTTCATATTATTAGCGAACCATGCGCTACCATAAATAACAACTACAGCCTTATAAGCCGGTTGCTCCTGTTTTGGAAGATATATGTCAAGGTCGTGATATACTTTACCATCATTGGCATAATTTAAATTAAGCCATTGTTTATCAGAAACCTGTCCAAAACACGAAACAATGCTGCAAAAAGCAGTCAACGCTGCAAAAACAATTTTTTTCATAAGTTATTTTTATTCTTTACACAAAAAAATATATAATGTTGTACGCTAAAATATTAATAGCTTTCGTACAAATTAAAAATCAGAAATAAGATTTATAAACAAAAATACAGAATGCAAGACTGAGTTTGCAATGTTATTGTTTTAAAATTTTTATTTTTTTTGAAGTTGTTCCATTATTATAAACAAGTAAATAAATACCGCTTTTCAGATTTTTGCTATCCCATGTCAGAATGTTTTTGCCTTTGACTAAACCAGTTAAATCAAACTGGTATATTAAAGTACCAGCGATACTGTAAATTGCTAATCTGTTTACTTTCTCAGGATCTGAACAAATCAACTCAATTGTGAGTTGATCCTTAAAAGGATTAGGGCAAACAGTAATAGAATCCTGATCTAATTTAATACTTTCAATTTTTACAAGCTTTGATTCATCCATACAATCACGACAGATCATGTTGGTATCTTCTAAACACAGAAAAGAAGTATATATAGATAAAATGCGTTCTTTCAAACTATTGTAAATGATTTCATTAATAATAACATTACTTTGTTGTCCTGATTCTAACTCTTTAAGATATTGCCCTGTCCAAATCAGGTTTGATGTACTGTCATTTATAATAGCATCATTTTCTTCAATACTTATCTCTTTTACAAATAATTCATTATCATATTCTCCCGAAAGTTCAACCTTAAAAGGGAAATCTCCTTTAAATTTTCCAACCTGAATAATTGCGTCGTTTAAGTAATTGATGCTATTATTTCCGGATAAACTGTATCTACTAAAACATAACCCGGATTGCATTCTGGTGTACAGATCAAATGAAGTAATAGCGCCACCGATATATTTAAATGATCCTTCAATAGTTTCTGCTAAAGAAAGTCCATTTTTTACTCTATGATAAGATCCAAAAGTGACTCTGGAGAGATTACTGTATAAGTAATCATTTCCATAATAGTTAACACTATTTATATAGTAATTCGGGAAGTTAGTGGATTGATAATCAGCTATATGAATTTGGATTTTTGGATTCATCGAAGAAGTAATATCGCTTATTAACTTATTGGCAATCTGATTTTCACCATAATTATCAGAATTTGAAATAAGTATAATCTTACCGTCATAGCCATTTTTCTTTACAAAATCAATCCCATTTCCAATTAACGAAGGTAAATTACTATAATTTGATAGTGGATTGGATAAAATACTAAACGCTTTTTCGATATTGGCAGTGGTTGCAGATACCCAGCTTTCGCTGTATCTTAAAGGGGAGAGGTTCGAAAAAATCAGGTTAAAAGAGTCTTTATCATTTAAATAATACAGCATCTCGGTTTTTAATGTATTCAATAACTCTTTCGGATATACAGGCGAATTAGTTATATCATAATCAATAAGTATGGCAGCCTTAGTAACTTTCGTTGAATCCAGCAAAGCTCCGGGTAACATAGCAAATTGATATACACCATCATTACCATTTTTAAATCTGGAAAAATAATATCCATTTTTCATAGGATTATTAAACCCCAGTTTAATGTTACTTTTATATTTTGTCTCAGGAATATTTGCTCTTTTAAAGTCTCCGAAGGTGGAATCGGTTTCGTTAGAAAACTGAATTGTTTCATCGTTAACAACCGCCGGTTTATTCCAGGTCGAATCTGTAAAAGCAAGCACCTGAAGATAAGGAGGTAAAATCTTGGATGTATTTAATATTGCTGTAGGCAGGCTGGCTTTGACATTAAATTTATCCCATGCAGCAGGCATTAAATATGTAATCTTAACTTTTCTCTTTTGGTTTCCGGCCATAGGGAATACCCTTAATTCATACTGGGTAGCTGACTTTTTAGTTAATATTGAAGGATCCTTTCTTCTTTTTACAATCCCTTCATAAATATCTGAAGCTGACCATTTATCAAGGATTTTAGCTTTTATGATATCGTCACCTATCCAAAGCCATGAATCATGAACAATAGCACTTTCCGGTAAATCAAAGTTCAAAACAACTTCAACAGTATCCTTAGGTGAAGTAAATAGGGTCCCTTTTGTTGAGAAGGTTAAAAATAAACCATATTCAAAATATATTCCGTTAGGACGAACAGATAATGAAGCTTGTTCTATAGTACCCTGGTAAGTATACCATGCTCTTTTTGGATCACTTATTGTTAATGAGTTATTACCAAACAAATCAATAAGAATTGAAAGTAACAGAAAAATACATAAAACTGACTTTTTCATCATATTATATTTTTACATCAATTATCAATTGTGAGAAGATCTAATCATAATCTACAAATATCGTAAAGTTTGTCAAAAGATAAACAAACAATCGTAAAATAATATTTAAAAAAATAATGTTGAAACTTTGATGGATTTTCCTTCATTACATGATCAGTCAAAAGTTGATATATTGCTAATATTTTCCAATGCCACATATAATCGATAATTACATCGATATAATAATTATTCAATTTCTGTAATATTTGTACATTTGTGGATAGGATTTACAAACATACTGATATAAGATTTTTATCTGCTGGATATGGCAATTAAAAATGTGGGATTAAATTTTATTGTAAAACTCGATTTTTATGGCTGAAGAACTTAAAGAAATAGACGATTATTTAGAGAACCATTATATTACAAGAAGTAACTGGTTGAGAGCTGCTGTACTCGGAGCAAATGACGGAATACTTTCCACATCCAGTCTTGCCATAGGAATCGCAGCTGCAAGTAATCTCAGAGCACCTGTTGTATTAGCTACTATAGCAGGTTTGGTTGCAGGCGCATTATCAATGGCTGCAGGCGAATATGTTTCAGTAAGCTCTCAGACTGATGTTGAGAAAGCTGATATTAAGCGTGAACAACAGGAACTGGAAGATATGCCAGAACTCGAATTACAGCGATTAGCTGAAATTTATGAAAAAAGAGGACTTAAGAAAGAGACTGCTCTAACCGTAGCAAAAGAATTAACTGAAAAAGATGCTTTGGCTGCACACGTCAGAGATGAATTGGGTATAAACGAAATAAGTCAGGCGAAACCAATCCAGGCAGCTTTTGCTTCGGGAGCATCTTTTACTGTAGGGGGAATACTTCCGCTCCTTGTAACTCTCTTCATTCCGTTAAATATCATGGAGTATTCGCTCTATGGTTTCGCCATTTTCTTCCTGATTGTTCTGGGTGCATTGACAGCAAAGACCGGAGGCTCAAGTATATCCAAGGCAATTATCAGAATTACTTTCTGGGGTACAGTCGCAATGGGCTTAACTGCATTTGTCGGATATTTGTTTAATGTAAATGTCTGATTAGATTCATTTATTCGATTGGTATGTAGATGTCGGTAATAAGATTTTCCGGTTTCGTCTTTGGAGAATAGCTTATGTATTTTTCAATAAAAGGCTCATCACGTAATTTGTAATTGACTGATAATAACCAGTCACCATAAATTTTGTCGTATAAATCCCAAAGTCTGTCATACGAACCTTTGTATCTGAACACTGCATACTTACCACCAACTATTGTTTTTGTCTTAAAAACATCATCATCTTCAAGCTCTTTTTTTGTGGTGAAACAGAGATCTGAAGTACATTTATCTCTGTCAACAACATCAGGATCATCGTAATAAATAGGAAACAACTCAGGATTCCATCCTGTAAGCTTATGCTGAGTAATGAAATCCATCAACTGATCCCAGGCATCAGCCACCTCTTTACCTCCATATTCACCAACCACATTAACGTAAATAACTTTTTATCTGGTAAAAGAATAATTTTTGGTTTGATCTCCGATACTATTTTTCCTTTGGCATCAACGCGATAGTCAACATGCGTGTTTAGCAACATTTCGCCATTTGACTTAAAATCCTGAGGCGAAACCCCGAATTCCTTTGAAAAAGCCTTCGAAAACGATGAGACATCACTGTAACCTATTTTGTTAGAAATAGAATTTATCGACTCATCAGAATACCTGATAAGTTTTACAGCCGTGTCAAGCCTTACTTTATTGATATATTCACCGATAGGTTCATTCAATGATCCTTTTAAAATTCGGTGAAAATGAAAAAACGATATACCCGAATAATCCGCAAGTTCTTTTATTGACAGGTTCTCATTTAAGTGATTATGAATGTATTGCAGTACATCATCAACTTTTTTCTGATAATATGTAAGAGTAGTGTCTTTCATCAGAAGTTTTTTAAAGCCTTATAGCGTTTCCCCCAGAATTTATATTTCGTCAAAGAAGTATAAACCATCATACGTTCAAATATCCTGAACCGCATCAAATAGTGGGCAATACGATAGAATATTCCTAAAAACAGCAGAAATAAAGCGGTTTCTATAACATATCTGATGAAACCATCAGGGATTACAAAGAATGTATTATTGAAATAATTAAATAGTAAAACAGTCATCGCAGAAGAAAAAATACTATATGATATGATGAAACCATGAGCAGTTTCGATGCTTCTTTTTGGGCAATTGCTCATACAACGCATGCAACTTTCACATTTGAAAGTCCAGTAAGGTCTGTTATCGACTTTTATGATTGCCTTTACCGGGCAGTTTTTAACACATAAATCGCAATTATTACAATCTCCAGAAGCGTAAAAAGTTTTTGCAAACAAAAAGCGACCGGCAAAATAATACCCGATAGAAACAGGTGAAACCAAAATATCCAAAACAAGCTCATAAAAAGGGATATATACCTTTTTGCCTGAAAACACTTTATCTCCAAAATCCATCACTTTAGCTTTATGTCTTTCATGAAGGATTCTTATTGTCCTGTCGTTTAATCCCGGATGAAGTGACATCCAGTTTGAAGGAAGGTCAACCGATTTAATTCCTGTGATGGAATAACCTTTGAGTTCGAGTATTAATGATGAAAATAGAAAAGCAGCACCTGAAAGCCCCGGGAGATTAAAATTACCAATAAGTAATCCCGCTCTTGTATCCATTAAAACAACGTTGTTTTTTCCTTTTGGGAAGCGGGCAATAAAATTGAGCATTACCGGTGGATAATTAAATCCGTGGACAGGTGAAACAAAAACTATTAACGAATCATTTGGTACAGGCGGAATACTATTATGCTCAATTTCAGCAATATTGTTAATTGAACTTTCAATATCATACTTCGAGGCAGCAGATGACATCCATTGAGCAACATTTTTAGAATTACCTGTTCCAGAGAAATAAAATATCGTTAGTTTCCGATAAAGCATAATTACTTTTTTGACAAAAGTAGTCAATCAATAAATACCAATAGTTTTCCAAATTTGCTAAAATGATCGGGTCTGGTTAAATATTGAGATTTTGATCATTTCTCATTGTTTTAAGCACTTATAGGTAAAGTGAAATAAAAACATGAACCTTTTCCTTCTTCACTTTCAACCCATATTTTTCCACCATGCTTTTCGACAAATTCTTTACAAAGTATCAGGCCCAGACCTGTCCCTTTTTCATTATTAGTACCGTTAGTATAAAAACTCTGGTCAATCCGGAATAATTTATCAACACAAACTTTGGGTATTCCGATGCCATTATCAGATACTGAAAAGATATACTCATTTGTTTTTTTCTCAACAGATATTGTAATCTCACCATTTGAGTTGGTAAATTTTATCGCATTTGAAATCAGGTTCCTGAATAATGTACTAATCATAGCTTTGTCAGCAAAGATTGTTTCGTTTTCGGGTAGGATCTTTTTTAATGTGATTAGTTTTTGTTTGGCAATTTCTTCATAAAACTGTGTAGCATCATCGACAAAGGGCTTTATTTCTATTTTTTCCGGATTAAATACTAATCTCCCGGTTTGCGATTGAGACCACTCCATGAGGTTCTTCAGCAAATCCATAGCTCTGTATGAAGACTTAAGAACGATATTCGCAAAATCCTCAATTCTTTCATAGTTCTTTTCTTTGACATTTTCAATAAGAAGTTCGCCATAGCCGATTATTGAATTAAACGGAGATTTTAAATCATGTGCAATAATTGAGAAAAATTTGTCTTTAGTGGCATTCAATTCAATTAATTTCAGCTCATTATCTTTGATTTCTGTTATATCATAGCATGAGCCGATATATCCCAAAAATGAATTATCAAGATCATAAAAAGGTCGTCCAAAATCTCTAATCCAACGGTATTCGCCAAATTTATTTTTCATGCGATATTCCATTAAAAAAGGCTCTCTTTTGTCAAAAGATGTGACATAAGTCTGAAGGCAGAAACCAAAATCATCAGGATGAACCCCTTCAGCCCATCCATTTCCAAATTCCTGCTCCATTGTCCTGCCGGTAAATTCAAGCCAGGTTTTATTAAAATAGTCGCATAATTTGTCCAGCCTCGAACGCCAAATCAAAGCAGGGAATTCTTCAAAAATTTTCAGATACAACTCCTTGGCTTCAGTTACTTCAATTTGTTGTTTCTTCAGGATTGAGTTTTCTTTTTCAAGTTCCTTTATTCTTTCAGTCAATGATAAAACCTCAGAGTCCATTTTTTTTGTTTTATGATAGCAATATAGAATAAAATGAATGGATATTCAATGTTATTATTAGAACAAACTCAACTTAGAAAAGTTTATTTTTTTTGGTTTGCATTCTGAGGAGTGAAGAACTCAACCTTTCCGCATTTCGGGCATACATAAATATCAAATGATTCACGGTTTACGAAAACCTCAAAAATGTTTCCAAAGAAACCGGGGTTAGCGCCTTCGTGAAATTTGAAATTTCCGGAAAAAACCATTCCAGTGTTACAGCGTAAGCAATCAATTTCACGGTTTCCCTGGTTAAAGTCTTCAAACTCAACGATTTTATTTTCAGTCAGGCTATAATTACAATTCCAGCATATATCAAAGTTATCTTCAATTTCAGCTTTACAATTCGGACAAATTTTCATGTTATATTGTTTTTAATTTGTACTAAAGGACTAATTCATAATTTCTATTGTGCAAAAAAAATTATTCGAATAGCTCTTTAAGTGTTTGTGTGGCGATAAACATTTTCCGGCTGTCAGGTAATTTTATGAAGTCATACTTTTCGTAAAATCTTTCGGCATCTTTATCTATTGGGTCAACAATTACTCCAAATGAACCGATTTCTTTTGAAATACCATAACTCCTTTTTAGCGCGTCAATTAATAAAATTCTACCAATACCTATACCTTGATATTTTAAATCAATAGCCAACCGTCCAAGTAAAGTTGCAGGAATTGAAATATACGATTTTGGAAGTCTTTTTTGAATCCGTTCTGAAAAATTAACAAGTGGAATGCTGTTATTTGATAGCGTATAATAACCCTTTACAATATTTGTTTCCACGTCATTCAATACAAAACAGGCAGACAACTTTCTCTTTACATCTTGTCCTGCCTGATTCTTTAAATAACTATTCAAAAGCTCTTTACCACAATCAACATTTTTAAGATTGTGCTTTTTATTCAAAAGTTCAATCATCTTTTATTTTTCTTTATCAATAAAAGAATTATAATTTTCAAGAGCACTTTTCAATGCTTCAGATGGTTTCGCGGGATTCGTGATAGCGTCAAAGAATACTTGGCTATCTTTTTCTGAAGCAATTATGCGTTCATTTTCATTTATGATTTCTTTTGCCTTTTCTTGAGCTGTTTGAAAAATAAAGTCAGTAAGATTTCTGTATCCACCCAAAAATGCAGCTTTCTCAAAGAATTGTTTTTGTTCTTTGGGGAGTCTGGCGTCAAATCTTGCTTGTTCTGTAATTGTTGTGCCCATATTCTGTTTTTTTTGCAAATGTACGTAAAATATCCGTATAAGTATAATTATATGTACGGTAATTATCTGTACTAATTTAGTAATTCAAACCAAACGCCCAGAGTCATTACGTTCGATTACATTTGATTAATAACCAATATTCTGAGTCAAATTTGGATTCTCAATTAATGCAGACAATGGTACAGGTAGAAGTATCTTATTAAAATCGTTCTGCAATATAGTAATTGCTTTGTTAAATCGTTTCATTACCAGATATATACTTCCCTCCAATTTCATTTCAGTATTCCAGAGTGTATAAATATCTTCCGCTGTTACAGAAGAAACAATCGGATAACCACGGCTTTTATTTAATTGGTTTATTAATGCAAGTGCTCCATCAGAATTGTTGTTTTTTATCATGGCTTCAGCTAAAATTAAATATATTTCAGTTAGTCTGATTAATGGTAAATACGAACCTTTATTAAAAACTTGATTAAATTCAGTGTTATTATCCTTATTAAATCCCCAGATTATTTCCTTATCAGACGCTGTAAAATTACTTGAAGTATTTTTAAGGTTATAAAGGCCACTGTTTATAATTAGTTGAGAAACAGAAATTGATTCAATATAATTATTTCCATAGAGATAAGGTTCCAGTGTTGGATAAGTATTTTGTTGACTGAAATCTGTTAAATATACGCGAGCCATAATACCGAACATTAAGTATTTTGGAATCCTATAGCTATCTCCACCTGACCAGATTTCCGGTAATGAATTCATTGCCTCAGTAGCATCATTTACAATTTGATTAATGACCTGGGGTATCGTACTTCTTGGATTCATACCGTTATAAAATTCTTTTTCAACAGGAACTTCACCAAACCAGGTCATCAAATTATATAACAAGTAAGACCTCATAGCCTTTGCTTGTGCCATGATTAAGCTTTTGGTATTCGATTCAGTTAAGAATAAATCCGCGCTTCTTATCGTTAAGTTTATCTTGTAAATAAGGTTTAAAGCATCATTCCAAAGGGTAAATATCTTTTGATTTTCAGATGACTGAGTTTGCTTATGTTGATAAACTTCAGTCCAGCTTGCTCCGGGTAAAGATGTATTGTTTGAATATACACCATCAAAAACATAAGTAAACTCAATGTATTTATATAGATCAGAGTAACAGCCGTCAAGCGTTTCTAAGATAGCAGTTTCATTCTCTAATAAAGCTGATGCGGTTTTGGGATGAATAACAGTAAATGATCCACTGTCGATATCTATTGTATTTGCATTATCTGATACAGTGGCTTTATATTTACCGGCAACAGCTCCCGATATATCTTTTAAAATTTCAATTTCTCCTGTTGTTCCTATAAATTTGGTGTTATCTTTGGTATAAGTAAAACTCGCACTCAATAAATCCGAAGTATTTAATATATCTGGAGAAATCTTATATATACCTGAAACCGTATCATTGGTAATAATTTCAATTTTTTGTTTTTCATTCAAAAATGAAACCAAATACCGGTTTCCTGCCTTTATAGCTACACTTTTTGATGGAGTGAAAACTTTTTTATTTATAAACGCCTTTGTCTCATTTGGGAATATTATTTCCTCTTCTTTATTTTTATCACAAGCAATCAGCAGATTAAACAATGCTAATAAAAGAAATAAATATTTTTTCATAGCTTTCAGTGTTAAATTAAATTAGCTTTATTCCTGTTATTTTCCGACCAGTCGTAATAAGCCTCAACAGCAATTTTATAGTACTTAATTTTTAGTAATTCAAACCAAACGCCCAGAGCGGAATTACATTTAGATAACCAAATTCAATATCATCTTTAACAATAAATGATTTGCCATCATTATCTATCTGTTTTTGCTGCTTGTTTTTTCCTCCAACTTCAAATGTGTAATTATCAATTACATAATCGGCTTTGTCTGAAGAAATTACTTCATTTTTTACCCGCATTTGGTTGAAAAAGAAAGTTTCCCGAATATTTCCTACATTAGATTTATCCCCAACCAGATTGTAAATGATATTCGTATTATCTAAATAGACTTTATCAACCTTTCCTAATCTACGAATACCGCTTGTTTCGTTACGTAACTGGCCTATAAGTCCGGCTTTTTCCATATATGTAAAATAATCATCTAAAGAATTCCGGCTTACTCCAATTATCTCTGATATTTTGGAAAAGTTTGGTTTAAAAGGCACGCTTTCAGCTATAATAGATAATAATCGTTTCAGTTTACGACTTGTTCCAACATTAAGATTGGCATATTGCGGAATATCTGTTTCCAATGTTTGTATAATAATTTGCCCTAAACGTAAATTCATTTCATTTTCAAGTCCGAAAGGGTAGTAGCCGCTCTTGAGATAGTCATTAAATAAAGGCAAAGGATGCGCTATATCAGTAAGTTTCACTTCATTATTGACAATTTGAGTCAGCGAATAAACTTCGGTTTCGTAATTATGAAACAATTTCAGATATTCCCTGAATGAAAGCCCTTGTAATTTGTAGATGATAGCACGACGACTTAAATCAGAAGAACCTTTAAGTATATCAAGTACAGAAGAACCTGTGAATACAATTCTTAAAGTTGGAAATGAATCATAAATGTTCTTTAGTTCACGTGACCAATCTTCGTATTTATGTATCTCATCAATAAACAAATATTCACCGTTATTTTTATAGAATGACTCTGCTAAATCAAGAAGTTTGTTTTCGCTAAAATACAAATCATCTGCTGATACATATAATGCTTTTTTACTGTCCAGATTTTCCTTGATGTATTGTAAGATCATCGTGGTTTTACCAACACCACGAGCACCTATAATCCCAATCATTCGATTATCCCACGAGACTTCTTTGTATAAGTAACGTTTAAAGTCTGTAGATGTATTTTGTAAAAGCGTTTCAAATTTCTGATAAAGTGTTCTCATAGCTCATACATTAATTTTTACAAATATATGAAATGCACAACAAAATCAACAATATTTCCGTAAAATTGCACAATTAGTAGTGCAAACTGCGTGCATTATTCTTTTCGTTCTAAAATAATTTTGTCTTTTCTTACAAGTTTAATCAGGCCTTTATTGCCGGAAATATATGTTTTTACCGGTGTGTCGTCGTTAATTTCATTAATTTTATCTGTATAATCAACTTCGATTATGTCCTGATACTTTATTCCTCTGACAGTTAGTGTGTCATAAAATTTAATATTTGCCTCAACTCCGTTTTCAATATCTTTTGTGCTAAAATTATAAACCAGCCGGTCTTTTTGGTTCCATTCTATTTCAAAGTCTGTGTTTTCAACATTTGCTCTTAAAACAAACATGAAAAAAAAGTCATTTACCGCTGAGTTGTAGGCTACGCCAAAAGTCTCACCCCATGCTTTGCCATCTATTCCCCATTCACTAAAATAATGATGCGTTTTATACCAGATATTTCGGTCGATATAAAACTCTTCTGAAATACCAAAATTATCTACAAATTTGAATGAAGTAATCGTTGTATCCATTTGGTATTTTCTGACTTCATCATCGATATAAAAAGTCCCCTCAAGGTCTCTTCCACAACTATTTAATATTACGAGAAGAGTAAATGCTGAAACCAGCTTAATTGTTAATTGTATATGTTTCATTATTTGACATTTCTAGTTGAATCAATCCTGATTTATTGAAAAATACTGACATTGGTACTAAAACTGTTGAATCGTTAAGATAATAATGATCGTCAAAATCTTTCTTAAAAACCTTATAATACATTTTTTTATTCAGAGTAATTGAGTCATAATAAATTGTCTTGGTTTCTGCATCACAAATGAAATTGGTTGAAGCATCATATGGAAAATCGATAAAATGTCCGTTATTAATTACAATATTCAGGATTTGAGGATAGTATTCAGAAAATCTTGAACCTCCCAATGAAAATTCTATATGAAACTTTGGATATGAGGATTCTAAAATTGTAGATTTTACCTGATATGAAAAATAATCATTTCCACAGCAACTCCATTCGCAAAAATCCTGGTATACTCTCCATTCAGTGGTATCCTTTATCACGTTAAAATCAAAAGAATAACCATTTGAATGAATAAAATTGATTGTTTCTCCTTTCGTATAAGGCAATAATGCCAATTCATCAGATGTCAGCTTATATCTGGCTGTTTCTATCGATTTATCCCTGCAACACGATGATAATAATAATAGCAATAACATTATTTGAATAATTCGTTTCATATTACATTATGTTGCTTAATTGGTATGTAGGTTTTCTTTTCTATTGGCAATTTTTGGAATTCGGATATTTTTGGGGCTAATTATAAGATAATTAGTTTTCTTTCCCGTGTCTTCAGATTTTAAAATATCTTTTTGAACCAAATCCTGCAAATCACGTAATGCAGTATCTGTTGAACAATTAGCTAGTTTTGCATAGTTAGAAGTTCTCAAAAATCCAACTTCATTTTCGAAGTTGTCGTACAAATAGTTTAGTATTTTACGCTGTCTTTCGTTTATTGAAGTGAATTTGTGTTTGTCCCAAAAATGTGATTTATCCAGTATGATTTCCAAATTCTTTTCACTTGAAAGCAATGCTCTCTCAAAACAATCTAAATACCACAACAAATAATTTGTTATATCGCTTGTCCCTTTTTGATTTTTTTCAATTATTTCGTTGTAATGTTTATGTTCCTTGAAAATTTGGTTTGACATACTGTAAAATCTGATTTTACTACCCTCGCTTCGCGCTAATAGCATATCCATAATCGCCCGGGCAAGCCGTCCATTGCCGTCATCAAATGGGTGAATAGTTACAAACCAAAAATGCGATATAGCAGATTTTAAGACCAAATCCAGTTGATTTTTCTCGTTTAACCATTCGAGGAAAATGCTCATTTCATGCTCAATTCTTTCAGCACCAGGAGCTTCGAAATGTACTTTTTCTCTTCCAAATGCTCCGGAAACTACTTTCATTCCTGTTGAACGATAACGTCCTACATCAATTTTTAAATGGCCACTAAAGCCGGATTGAAATAACGCGTTGTGCCAGCCAAAAAGTCGTTCTTCTGAAAGTATTTTGTCATAATTCCGGGTCGCATCCAGCAATACATCAACTACTCCTTCTATATTTCGTGGCGTTGAAACATATTCAGCTCCTTCGATTCCTAATTTTCGGGCAATCGATGAACGAACAAGTTCAGGACTCAGGAATTCACCTTCAATTCTTGAAGTGTCAACAACGTCTAGTATAAGAGATTCCAATGTCGCACGTTCAATTAAGTCGAAACCAAGACTTTCCATATGCCCCAGCAATCTACCTTGTAAATGTCGTACTTTGGCGAGGATTGGTAAAATCTTCTCGTTGTCCCATACAAAATTGAACCAGTTTTCTCTTTCGTGTAAATACATACTCCCTTTTTTCACTGCATAATCTGCGGTAAACATAGAGTTTTTTCACCGCAAATGCAAATATTTTATCAAGAAAGCACCATTTTGAAATTTAACAAATTACTTACCGATTGGTTGAATTTTGCGGCGGACGTCTTTGGATATTTCAATAAACAAATAATTTGCTTTACCCGTATTGAAGAATTCTTTATGCTGATTATACTTGTTAGTCGCATATTCTTTTGATTTTTCAAAAGTTACAAGCGACATTTGATTCTGTGATTGTCCCACTAACGTAGAATCTAATTGTTCGTCAGGGAAGAAATCATCCAGCTCCACATCTCCAATCATCGTGGTTTCAAGGAAATTCATTGATTTAAGGCCGGATTCAGTATAATATCCTACAAACATGTGACCCGGAATCCGGATAAGTATCGGCTCAATATTAATCGCACGCAACAATGAAGCGAATAAAACACTACCGTCCACACAGTTGATCTGCGACGAATTCAGGGCATCTTCAAAAGTACGTACACGCTGTGAAAGAACAACATTACTCGATAAGCTTGTGTTTGAAACCGAGCTGTAACGGAAATTTCTTTTTTGCAAAACGTTCCACAAAGCATAAACTTGTTTGTCGACTGAATTCGCAGGATTTCTAGTCTGGTAGCCCGAAAACTTGTTAACGATGCGAGTATTAAGTGCCTCACGAAGTATCTGATCAATCATAGGATGGTCTTCGTTTACATAAGCAGCAAAGAAGATCCCGGTATCATGAAACTTTCTGCCTTTGGTATAGTACCCAAGCAAACACTCGTTGATGCTACGTACTGAAAATGTTCGAACTTTCCGACCTATTTTCTTTCCGTTAATTTCAGCTTCTGCGACTACACTTATGGGCTCTGCCTGCGCATTGTTTTTTAATGCTTCGTAATTCCAGATAATATCAGGATAAATAATATATTCAACATCCGGTTTCGGCAAATCAAATTCAGATACTGACTGAGCAAAAAATCTGGTTTCAGCCACTTCAACTCTCACATGACTAAAAGGCTTGGATGAACGTATGCGGATACCTATAATTGATTTTGGATTTCCTAAATACATGGTATCCGATGGATTAATTATTTGTGCATCGGTTGTCGCAACAGATAAAATCGCAGAAGGAAAAATATTGCCTCCCAAATCGTCTGTTATTTCGAAACCATATCGCAGCGATGAGTTATTGAATAATAAATACCCGGATAAAGACAAAAATATCACAACAATTACAAGTACAACCCATTTAGGAACTGAAAGATTTTTGCTTTTCATATGATATGTTTGATTTCCACAAACAAAGATAAGTATTTATTAGCAGCAGTTTATTTCATGCTTGTCAATACCTTTTCTAAAATCAAATTAAATTCAGTTGGTTTTTCTATCATTGGATAATGTCCGGTAGCTGAAATGGTTTCAATGTGAAAACCGGTTTTACAATGATTTTTAAGTCCGGCTATGTTAGTTGGAGTACCGTCACTGTTTATCAGGTATAACTTATAATTGAGCTGTTCCAGTCTTTGCGCATCTGCAGATGAGTATTGCATTTGGGTTATGATTGTGCCATAGCCAATAACGGGATCACTTTTTGCAAAATCATTTTTTACTCTGTCTTTGACTTCCTTTGATGTTGAAGGGTGAAAAAGCATCAGATCAGCATAAACAGGTGCTGAGTTTTTAAAATCCTTTTCAAGCAAAGGGAAGAAGTCGTTCATTTGTTTCAGTTGTTCCGGAGGTAAAACAACGTCAATAGATTTGAAATTGTCGACGCCTACAATGCCAACTATTTTGGGATTGTTACTTAATGCGGCTTGTAACATGATTTCGCCTGCCATCGAATGTCCGATGATTACAAAATTTTTAAGGTGCATTACATCAATAAATGCCTTGATATCATTTGCATATTCTTCAATTGTCATGTTTTTTCTTGCGGCTCTGGATTTGCCAAAGCCCGGCAGGTCAATTGCGTAAACATTGTAATTATTTGAGAAATATCCGACTTGATTTTCCCAATAAGCCCCGTTAATGCACCAGCCGTGTAAAAAGAGGAGTGTTGTGTCGCCTTTTCCTTGTTGAAAGTAATTTATTTCAACATGTTTGTCTCTGATTGTGACTTGTTTTGCTGTCATTTCTTCTTGTGCCTGCGCCTTGCTTACATTTGATAAAAGTGAAGCAATGACGATTAATAAAATTGCTTTTGTTCTCATTTTTGTTTGAATTTTAAACAAAATTAGATGGCACATATGACAGCCCATTGTCAGGGGTGTATAATAATTTTCAGGAATCACTTAATCTTTTGGCGCGTTCTTCCAGATAACGTTCCATGCTGAAAGTCCTGTCTGGTTTGAAAGAAGTTTGAAGTAATTTTAGTTCTTTTATTCTGTCAAGGCGAAACTCTCTGACCTCTTGTCGCAGCTCACAAAAGGCAATGGTTGACCAAACTGCACCACTGAAATAAACTGCATAGGGATGGATGGTTCTTACTTTTAGTTGATCTTCACCTCTTGTCTGATAAGAAATTTCCAGTTTTACGCTTTCGGTAATCGCATGTTGAATCCTGTCTAAATACAAACTTGTAGGTGCCCAGGGTTCATGAAATCCGATTCTTGAATTTAAAAATTCCAGTTTGTCTTTGTCTTTGAGTGGTAAAACTGCTTTAATTTTTAGAAGTGCGGATTCGAAATTTTCTTTAAGAGAATCTTCTGTATGGTAGTTTAAAATCTTGCTAGTAGTTACCAAAGCTCTGGCTTCTTCCATTGTGAACATTACTGGTGGCAACCGGTAACCTTCAACCAAAAAATAGCCTTTACCTTCTTCTTCACCAATAGGAACACCCGCAAGTCTCAGTGTTTGAATATCTCTGTAAATTGTCCTGCTAGTAACTTCAAACCGCTCAGCAATCTCACCGGCAGTTATCAGTCGTTTAGTTTGAAGTTGTATAAGTATGCTTGTAAGCCTGTCAAGTCTGTTCATTTGTTATTTAATTCATTCATCTAAAACCCAATCAATAGCAGCCTTGAGGGTACTAAAGGGCTTAGAGCTATAACCTTCATCCTGCATCTCTACAAGTGTAGGAATCACAATATCTTTTGGATTCTCAGTAAGAACGGCAATTCTATAACCTCCGAAAATATCAATATGTTTTTTATAAAAATCTGCTATCGCTGAAGATTGATTAGGAGTTATATTGAAACCGGATTCCCGGTAATCTAAAATGAATCCTTTAATTTCTTTGTGTATTAAACCTTTTTTAAAAGCGTATTCCCATGATGATTCAATATCCTCTATCGAAATTAATCCATAGTACGTTTTAAACAATATGCCTAATGTACTATCATAATGATACTTAAATTTATCCCCCATTGATCAGCACTTATAATTTATAAAGCTTAAAATTACAAAAAATCCCAATTAATCAATAAGCTGATCAATCCATTTTGAAATCATTATTGTTTTCATGTCACATAAGGTCTTTTATGCCCTGTATAAGCAGCGCACTTGTTGTAAGCTACAACCCAGCATCCTTTCAGATGGTTTGGGTGATGTTGGTAGCTGGTGTTTGTGTTTCTTAGTACTCGATTTCTAAAGGTAATTCATTTGCTGATTCTACTAATATCATCACGTCATTTAATCCGATTGATCCTTTGAAAATATTTCTTTCTTTTATCATTTGATTAATAAGTACATGTAATTCTTTCGGGTCTGATTTTGACACTTTTTCAACTGTGTCAACTCCTAAATCATAAAGCAACTGTGCATAGGTAGCTCCAACCCATTTAATCCTTGATAAGTCAGCCAATTTGGTCAATTCTAAAATATCATCATACTTGATTCCGGTTGAGTCAGTAAGTTTTTGTCTATCCGAAATTTTTATGACCCTGTTGTAAAATTTTTCTGTATTTGAGATACCAACTTTTTCCAGATTGCTTATTGTTCCGGTAGATATTGATATAAAATCCGTAATCTTATTTGGTTTCGGAAGTGTACTGTTCATTTCCCTAAGCAGAATAGTTAAGTAATCATCTGAAAAAATATCAACTTTTGATAATTCAGCGAACTTGTCTTTTTTTTTGAGCAAGTGAATCAACCCTTTAACATTTGTAATCCCCATGCTTTTAAAATATCCAAATCGCTCCTCCAATCTGTCTTTAAGAATCATTCTACTCGGTGGTAAATATGATGATTCAATCTTTTTTTTATAATTATCAATTGAGATTTTTTCTAAGTCAATATAGTATCCCATACTTTTTTAATCCTTTAGATTTAGTTTAAATATTAAGTTCTTGTCTTGATTACAGTTTCCAGCCAAGTCACACTTCTGTCGTTGCAGGCTAAGTATTTTATTGTCAGCACTGAAACCCCAATTGAAATATAGTTTTTGTTAATGGCTGGCGTTCTCATCTCGTCCGTATTGGTATCCATATTTCTTCTTCCGAATCGGGGTCGGCATTTTTGTATTTGCCTCCTAATACTTCAAAATGTGGTCTGTCGTCCAACAAGTAAACAGAATTTGGAAGCCAAACGCCAAAAATATATTGAAAGATACTATTGTCGGTGCTTGAACCTTTATAGTCGAAAACAGCGTAAAGTCCGGCTGTCAGCGTGAACGTTTCCATCTCGTTTGGCACATCTTCAAAGTCAGTTACTTCAACTGTCGCCCATTTTTCAAAGTTATTTGTATGTTTAAAGTCTGCAAAATGTGTCGGCGTATAAATTGCCATTGAAATAAAATCATTTGTCAGATTGTTGGTTATTTCTTTACGTTTGGGCATAAAGCTTTTCCATAGCTCTCCAGTCTTGTTGTCAGATAAACTCATTGTGAGTCGTTTACCCACTAGTTTCTTATCATTTAAGGTCTCTACTCTTGGCTCCATCTTGCTCATATTGTCTTGGTCCTGTGCCCTGCATAAGCAGCGCACACTTATTGTTAGCTCTTGAAAAATTTCAAATTTAAAATTAAATGTTGAATAAGTTGTAAACAACAAGTGTATTTATCTAAGGGGTGGAAGTCCCTTATGTGCGGGAGTCGTGTCCCGAAGCATTAGTATTGGGAATTGTCTATTCTATTACAGATTTCAATAACATGATCCAGTCCGTAGAGCAGTGAATTATGATCTATTCTCATCCATTGAAACAATTGTAGTATAGATGCATAATGTTGGCGAGCATAAGAAGAATCAATTAAATGTTTACCATTTTGAAAACATACTGGTTCATGGTGAGCAAGTCGATTTCTTAAATTATTAATACCCTCTAGTGTTAAGAATATAAAATTACTATTGTATTGAATAAAGGGAGTACTTATAGGTTTTAATGGGAATATTGCAAGCAATGATTGTCCTGCGAGTTTATACTGTTGATTAGCAAACATATATCTCCAAAAACCAAACTCCATTTCTGCAATCAATTTTGAAGGTGTATATGGATTTATTTTTTCTAATCCTGTGGTAACTAATGTAGCTGTTTTTCCACACCTGGGATTATTAAAGAATCCACCAGGTTGAATGGAGTCTCTAAGCCAATCAGAACCATAAATATTATTATAATGAATATCAATTGCATTTCTTAGTGCAACTTCAAAACAACTTATAACAGTAAAAAGCTCTTGGGATAACTTTAAATTGAGTCGATATAAAGTCATACTTTTTCGCGTATCATTACAACAAGCATTCAAGTATCTGCTCATTCTGGCTTGCGACATTACATTCTCAAAATCAATATATTTCATATATAAAGAATAATCAGATAAATTTGGATTTTATACAAATAACTCCTACATTTGTATTACAAAGATATAGTTCCCGGGAGCCCCTGAAGAAATTCAAGCTTCCGGGTTTTGCTTTTATAAATATATCATCCAAGTCTAACCAAACTTTTTTTTCCATTTTTTGAGCTTTTTCAAGAATTTTCAAAAACGTTTTTACGCTTGCTGTTAACGATTTAGTGTTGTATCCACTGTTGATTCACAAATATCGTAAAGTTTATCAATAGTTAAACAAAAAATCATCAAAAAAATATAAAATTAATGGTTAGTAAAACATTGTTGGACTTTTCGTCCTGGAACTATGGGCATACTACTAGGATTTTCCTTTTAATCAATGAGTTCATTCTTATTGCCAGGCTCAGATTTTATAATATTTTGTCAATTAACTATTATCATTCCTTTTTTTGTTTGCAATAAGGCATAGATATTTCATTCCGATTTATGTCAACGGTTGAGATGGTACTGTCTGGGTGTTGAACCTGGTAAAGCTTTTGTTTACAGTCGTTCACGCATGGGAGGCTGGGCTATTGCTCAAAGTCCCATTCTTGTTACCACAATAACGGTGGAAAGATTAAAGAAAATTGGTTACATGCCAATGCTCGACATTTGCAAACGTATTTCCCCACAATTTAACGAACCTATGTATAGGTGAACCGTAAGAAACGAGGTGTGAGAGGCGCTCCCCATCAGCTAATTACTGGTGGGGTCGTCTACTCGATTATGTGACGTAAATTTTTATTTCAATTGTTTTTGCATTTCTTGAAATTCTGCGATTGCCTTTGAGAAGCACTTATCATAATTGTTGAAGGATGATAAAGCAAATATTCCCATCCCAACAACCATATTCAAAGTATCCGTCAAAATTTCTTTTATTACAAAAATTCTAGAATCCTCATCGAATTGAGAAAATATAAATGCATTTGAATCATATCCACCATGAATGTATGATGACATCTCAGAATATGTTACAATTTTATTTAATAGATAGTTATTGCTATTGCTTAAATTCTGCGTTTTAATCGATTTATGGATATACGATATCATTTTTTTAAAGTTGACTTTTTCGTAACTTTTAGTTTTACTGATTTCACTTAGTTGAACCTCAATTTTTTTAAATATATCTGATTGCCCATCAATTAATTCTTCTTTGTTTTTATAAGATTTAAGAATTTCAAGTTTTTCAAAATGTTGAATTGAGTTAAAATATTCAACAAAAACGCTATCAGATTTTTGACTATTAAATTTAATAATCAGATAGTTATATGTAATAAAATATTCAATAACAACACGATATAGTATTTTTATCACAAATGTATTCTGAGATTCAATCATTTCAAACATCCCATTAACTAGAAATCCTAACTTTACCGTAAATAAAGATGTTACTTCAGAAAATTTCTCGAGAGAATGATTTGTTCCAACTTTTTGAATTATCACCAATTCCTCAAAAAGGATTCGTTGGTAATCTTCTCTTATCTGGTTTAAAAGATGAAGGCTGTCCATTTTTTTTTATGTCACATAATATCTCTGCAAAACTACTTCGTATATATTCTAAATACGGTATATATACGAAGTGCGGTTATTGAGGTTAATGGTGCATAAAATTATGAAATATTTTGATTGTCAGGTAGATGTTGGTGAGATAATTTTTAAGTAAATGTTAGGGTTGGGGCTATTGTTAATCTTGGGTTGGTTCTGAGTATACGAACCTGAAATATTGGCATTATGTCTGTTTTGTGATTATACTGTTTATTCCGGCGATGTTGGCCCCTCGTCCGGGTTCATCGTGACTTTGTAATTTTTTGAATAGAAAATCCAAGTAATCCTCCCAGGATAGTAGTCATTATTACTATTGGTATCAATGATATTGGTTCTTTCCAACCTATTAATATCGCATTTGGTAATAACACTAAAAACGCAATTAGAATACCTTTGATTATAGGATTTAGTTTCAAATCAATTGTAGATATTAAGAATCCAACTACAATCCACATTGTAAATGCAGAGATATTTGCATCCCAAGTCAGGTTTTGCATAATCATTGGGATTACATCAATAATTCCTGCAGCAATGCCTAATAATAATCCAATTTTCATTTTTTTCATAGCCATGATATATTTGCTTTAAGTAGTATAAATTACACTTTGTGCTTGATGAATGTTCCGTTTTCTAGTTCTTCAAAGGCAAGTTCCAGCTCTTCATTTGTATTCATTACTATTGGACCACCCCAGGCTACGGCTTCTTTTAGTGGTTTCGCAGCTAATAATACAAACCTTGCACCTTTATTTCCGGAACGAACAACAACAGTATCGTTGACTGTATTATTTTTATCCGTTGAAGTAAATAGAACAGCGCACGATTTATTTTCAAAATCTGAAAGAGCATCATCTACGGCAAGTGTTCCGTCTAATAAATAGATAAACAGGGTTTCATCATTAGGGGTCTCGGCATAATCCCATGTGCAATCAGGAGCTAAATCGATATCAATGTATTTAACCTTTAGATACTTCCCTTCAAAAACTCCTTTTTTACCTTTATATGTACCTGCCAATATCCTTACAGTGGCATTTTCTTCTTCTACCAATTTGATCTTGTCATGAGTTATGTCGCCGTAGGACGGATTTGTCATTTTATCTTTTGCAGGCAGATTAACCCAAAGCTGGCAACCCAGCATCCTTTCAGATGTTTTAGGCATTTCCTGATGAATAATACCATAGCCGGCCGTCATCCATTGACATTCCAAATCATGAATTGTCCCTTTATTCCCAAGACTATCACCATGTTCGACCTTACCCTTTATTAAATAAGTTATGGTTTCAATACCTCTGTGGGGATGCCATGGAAACCCTTTGATATAGTCATTAGGATCTGTAGAATCAAAGCCGTCGAGCATTAAAAAAGGGTCGAAGTCAGCTATATTGTTTGGTCCCAATACCCGGCGTAAATGTACTCCGGCACCATCAATGGCATGCTGTCCTCTGATAATTCGGGTTGCTTTTCTTTTGATCATAATAGTATGTCTTTATTTTCAGATACTTAACCAATTATACTCTTTGCAAACTAACATTCAGGTATTATTATTTCTTAAATGACTTCCAGCGCTCTATTTATTCCTTTTGTAATTCTCATTAATTTCTGTAATTGAAATTTTCATATTTTTCACTTTCAAACGTATAAATCTCGTGTCTTACAATTGGGCATAACACTTTAAAAATACTAAATCGTAAATTTTCCAAATACGGTTTATATATGAAGTGAGGTTTATGGTGTATAAAATTATGAAATATTTTGATTGTCAGGCAGATGTTGGCGAGGATTTTTTTATAAATGTTAGGGGAGAGGGCTTTTGTTAATCCAGGGTTGGCTCAGAGTATACTAACCCGAAACATCGGTACTGCCTTTATAATTTTTGGTCGGGATTTCTTTTGGTCATCCTGTGTATTATCAGCTGCGAAAGAGCTATTAAGGTTATGATTATCAACAGAATTATTGCAAAAAAATATAAGCCTAAAAACCCAAGTCCATCGTTAATTCCTCTTTCTTTTAATGAATGAGACATTGTTAATGAAAGAAAAGTAGTTGCAAGTATCTGGGAGATAACGCTAATGCCACATATAACCCAAAAATTCATTTTAACTTTCCCTCTCAGTGCTTTGAACCCAAATACTGATTGAAAAATGAATGGTACGAAAAATAAAATAAGCAGTAATATTCCTATTATAGCTGTTACATTTACTTGCATGACCATGGTTTAATATTTTATCTGTTAATACTATAAATCCATGTGAAACCAGATTGTTATTTCTTCTTTCCTAAAATTATTAGCTTTCGTTCATCGTGAGTCATTAAAACCTCCAGATTGAAATAGCTGAATATTTCTTTTAAAACCGGAATACTAAACACGTGATGATGCAGTGCCCGATTTTCTATATTTTTCAATGATCTTTCTCTGAATTTGGCTCTGTCTGATTTATCATCTCGACAATCCTCCGTATTATAATATCGCGGTGTTTCATATCACAAATATAGAATTTTAATGGATAAAAAGAAAAGTTGAGTTACCACTTTTGCTAAACACTTCTGTAATATTACCTATACTATAATGTTAATTGAGTTCCGATTAGTTTCTCTTGACAGTATTGAGAGTTTTTTTAGTTATCATTTCTGAGAATCCTTCTCAATTATTTCGAGGGTTTTTTGGAGGACTTCGTTTTTGCCTTTTTTGATGCCTTCGAGAGTGGGGTTGATAACTTCATCGATGTGTACGCCGCATCTTTGCAGGTTGCTGCCATCAGGGTAATAAACCCCTAATCCTGTCATGTAGGTGGATATCCCGCCAGGTAGATTATAATTTACCACTTTGCCGTCGGCACCGGCAGTAGTGCTTCCGATTACAGTAACATTAGGGGCAAGTTGAAACCACCGCATTGTCAAGGATATACCTGATTTTGTATATGGTTTCAACGTTGAAATATTCGGGATTAAACAATTCGCCATAGTTGGGCTTGCTGGAGGTTTTCTTGCCAGGCAGGATTTTTGCTTTATTTTCCTTGACCAGCGGGAGGATTGTAATCCATTCGTTAAGCGATTATTTCCATTCACTTTCGTTTTTGGTTTCAAGTATCGCAGGAATTCTGTTGATTAATTCCTTGTCCCAATCATAGTTACCTTCAGCAACGTATGGATGATGATATTTCAGAAACCCCCAAAGCTGACAGGTTGCAATCAATGATTTTATCTTCTCTTCAGGATATGGCTTTGTGATTTGATCTGCATTTCCGGCTTCAGACATGGCATGGACGCTGCAGGGAATGCAGAGCAGAAGTGAAGCAAAGGTCAGCGCAAGAATTATTTGTTTCATTATTGTGAGTTTTTGTTGGTATGTGGTTCTTTAGTTTTTGCAAAAGTACTAACGCAGAGCATAATTTATCAAAAAAATGTCCGTGTTTGTCCGTATCTGACATTTATTTGTAAAAGAAGTAATTGTTAAATATTTTTACGGAATTGCGGATTGGTTTCATCATTTGAAATGTAAGTTGTAATTTCACAGCAATCTTTTTTTCAAATCTAAACCACATGAAAATGACTTCATTCAGTAGGGTCTTCAGAAGAAGCCTTTTGTTTTTAGTTTTGCTAATTACATCACTGAGTTTAAATGCTCAGACTCCAAATGTAGTAAATGAACAACCTGAACAGGGACAAATCCCTCCACATCCACCTAGACTGCCTGAAGGTGCAATCCCTGCATTTCCCGGAGCGTGGGGAGCTGGAATGTTTACAACAGGAGGCCGAGGCGGTAAGGTTATTGCCGTGACAAATCTGAATGATAACGGACCAGGAAGTCTGCGTGCTGCGCTTGAAGCCAGTGGTCCCCGCATCGTTATTTTTAAGGTCGCAGGAACCATCAAAATAAATGATGATTTGAATATCAACAATCCTGACATTACTGTTGCAGGACAATCAGCACCAGGTGACGGTATTTGTATTGCCGGAACTTTTAATATCAATACGTACAATGTCATCGTAAGGCATATTCGGGTTCGTCGCGGTGTACCTGTAGGCGGACAGGGTGACGACAATATTGGCGGAAACCCATTTCACCACATAATTATTGACCATTGCTCTGCTAGTTGGGGTATGGATGAGAATTTGTCTTTATACAG
>CAZCWK010000003.1:7826-8145 GCA_964502355.1 uncultured Bacteroidales bacterium | reverse complement strand
GAGGCCTTCACTTGACAATACAACTCAAATCAAGGATCCTTCACTTTTCATCACTATTCAGTGGTCGATTTCAAGTGAGGCACTTGATGCCCGCGGACATGCTTTCGGAGGCACTTGGGGAGGCAATCCATCGACATTTCATCACAATCTTTTTGCCTGCAATACAGCCCGCAATCCATCTATCGGTATGTCAGGAGCTTTTGATTTCAGGAATAACGTGATATTCAACTGGCGTCACCGTACAATGGACGGTGGTGATGAAACCTCGCTGATTAATGTTATAAACAATTACTACAAACCGGGTCCTGCCACCAACGAA
>CAZCWK010000003.1:0-7816 GCA_964502355.1 uncultured Bacteroidales bacterium | reverse complement strand
TATGCGTGGGGTAATAGCCCGTATCGAAGAACGCAGTATGTATTCTCCGGGCAGTGCATGGGCTGAGGGCGGCTGGTATCCTAAAGCTGCAAACCGTCCGGGCAAATGGTATGTGGCTGGTAATGTAATGGATGGCAATGCTGAAGTAACAAACAATAACTGGGCTGGTATGCGTGGTAACGAAAAGATGGCTCGTGTAAATACGCCTTTTGAAGGATGGCCGGTTTCACCTCATCAGACAGCAACTGATGCTTTTGAAACCGTACTTGCAAAAGCTGGTGCAACTCTTCCCAAGCGTGATGCTGTTGATGCACGTGTTACGGAAATGGTTCGCACAGGTAAAACAATGACAGCTACTGGAATTTTGAAGGATATTTCTGAGGTCGGCGGTTATCCTGAGCTGACTTATGATCCTAAAAAGGTGCCTGCAGACAAAGACGATGATGGTATGCCTGATGAATGGGAAATCAAAAACAAGCTGGATCCTAAGAATCCTGCTGACGGAGCCATAGACTCTGATGGCGACGGCTACACCAATGTGGAAGAATTCCTGAATGGCACAAATCCGCAGGAAAAAATCAACTACCGCAACCTTGGTAATAATATTGACAGGATTAGTTGAATTCCGGTGCGCGCATTCCCCGCTGCTCTGCGGCGGGGTTAGCGCAAAATGATTTATACCTATACGGAATCGAAGATTCCTCGCTGCTTGCGGCGAGAAGATTCAATAGTGTTATTCTTTAAAAATCAAAGGGCGTCTCAGAATTCTGAGCACCCTTTATGTATGACTATAAAAAGATCAGATTATTTTTTCCGTGGTTTCATGCCGTTGCCGAGGAAGAAACCGGGATGGGGAGGCTGGTTGTAAGCGACATTCTGCCATGCTATTGCCAGTCTGTATTGCGGGTCCTGCATCAAGGTTACTAACCTGTAATCTGTTGGTATGGTTGTTGAAAATATACGAAGCTCTTTGCCATTAACATTTGAGAGGATGACTTCTTCGCGCCAGTCTCCGAAAAGATCTGCACTCAGGTTGGGGGTGGACTTGGTGCCGTTTATCGAAGAGCATTCTTCAGCTCTGAATATTTCCTGATCATTTCCGTTTTGCCAGTCCCATTTTGATATGCGGTTTTTGTCGAGCAATTCTCTTGAAAGGTCTCCGTCCCACCAGATTGCAAAGTTGCAGGAGCGTGGTTGTTTGTCTGAGATTTTTTCACCTTTTGCGGAGTACAGACCATTTGAAGCAATGCTCCAGCATTCGTATCCTGCATATCGCGGGTCAATGTCGGCGCACATACCGCGTCCTACATCTTCAGTAGCCGGTAATCCCCAGATTAATTTACCGGTACGAGCATCTCTGAATTCACCAGCCGCAACTTTTGCAGCTGTCCTGATGTTTTCATGTACCTGAAAAATCTCAAGTCCCGGTCTTTCGGGGTCAAGGTCTGAGCAATGCAAAGCATCTCCATGTCCGAAACCGGTAGAGTAAAGTCCCTTACCATCGTTATCAATTACACTTGCACCGTAAACGATTTCATCACAACCATCGCTGTCAACATCAGCTATGCTTAGTGAATGGTTGCCCTGTCCGCTGAATTTTTCGTTTCCCGGTGTGCCGTCATAACTGTCAAACATCCATCTTTTTGTGAGTTTGCCGTCTTTCCAGTCCCATGCTACAAGAGTGGCTCTTGTGTAATATCCTCTGCACATTATCGCAGATGGGTGCTTGCCGTCCAGGTAGGCTACGCCTGCAAGGTATCTTTCACCGCGGTTTGCGGAGCTGTCACCCCATGCTCCAGGTGCGCCTCTTTCGGGCAGATAATCTACAGTTGCAAGTGCTTTGCCTGTGGCGCCTTCAAATACGGTAAGGTATTCGGGGCCTGAAATTATTTTTCCTGCCAACGGGTTGGCATCGCCTCTGGGCATTCCGCGGAATCGGTTTTGTCCCTGTGGATTTTGTCCTCTGTTATTTCCTCTTAAACTGTCGGGCATTTGCGCCGTTGTGGGTTGACCCTGCCTGTTTTCTTTAAGCGTTTCCGGCCTTTGTCCTGGATTCGCGAATCTTTGTCTGATACTGTCAGGTATTTGCTCCGGATTTACCTGAATATAACTCGAGAATCTCTGTCTCATGCTGTCAGTAATCTGTACAGGCATCGCTGGTCTACCAGCCCATGGGTCCATGTTGCCGTTTGTCGGTTTCACCCTCCAGTCTGCATTTGCATCGCCTATAATTTTACCCAGACCATCCTTTGTGCCATCTGCTGTCTTGCAGATTAGTTCAGCTTTGCCGTCTCCGTCAAAGTCGTAAACCATAAATTGTGTGTAATGAGCTCCTTCGCGTATGTTACGGCCAAGATTAATTTCCCATAAGAATGTTCCATCCAGTTTATATGCCTGTAAGATAGGTTCGGTTGTGATGCCATTGTGTGCATTGTCTCTGCCGACTCCGCTCATATGCACTACAATTTCATACTGGCCGTCACCATCGAGGTCTGCGGCCGAGCAATCATTAGGGCTGTATCTTTCGGGAGTTTTTAGCGGTATTGATAGATACTGACAGGTTTTGGTTTCTGCCTTGATGGTATATGCTGATGATTCTTTAGTCTCTTTGCCGTTTACTACAGATTTGATTATGTATTTTACATCATTTTCAAAACTGATGTTGTTGTCCTGAATTGATGTTGCTGTAAGCAATGGTTTCTCATTTAATTTCAGGAGTTTTCCGTCTTTTTGCTGACGATATACATTAAAAGTTGCGTTTTTTGGATCATCTTGCAGAAACCTCCAGCTTATGAAGGCACTGGTTTCTCCTGTTCTGAAAGCCGCGACTCCACGGTCAAGTTTTTCCATTTGTCTCTGTGCCGGTACAATAAGTGATATAGTAACAGCGAAGATTAAAAACAATATTCTTTTTTGCATGGTCTGTAAGTAAAGATTAAGTGTTGAAACCTACAATGATAGGTATACGATTATTTATAGACAACTTTTTTGCCCGAATGTTTAATCTGTACTGATGGTTTTTTTATTTGACAATGTCTGAGTTGAAAACTAAAACCTTTACTGAATTGTATTACTGCTGATATTTGTAGGATAATTCGGCAATTATTGTAGGGATTCCCCTACAATAGTCTTTGTATTGCCTTATAATAGGGATTTGTATCAATAAATATTAATTAAAACTCTTTTTTGTTCATTATGTGATAAACAAAAGGCAGGTTAAATACGTTACTTTTGTCGTTCAATAATGTTAACCAGTCCAAATACACATACTATGAAAAAAGTAAATTTACTACTGTTAATGTTTTTATTTTTTCTGGTCTGTAATCCATGCAAAAGTTTTGCTGCTATAGCCTCAATTAAAACACCTGCTGGTTTTACAGGTCCTACTGCAACAGCTCCTTCAGGGACAGGAACTTCTGCAAATCCCTATCTTATCAGCAATCTGAATGAACTCTATTGGATGGCAGAACAAATTAGTCTGAATGTCGCTAATGGGGAATATTTTATTGGTAAGTATTTTAAACAGACTGCTAATATAGACGCTTCAGCTACATCAACCTGGTTTGGTGGTGAAGGTTGGTTGCCGATTGGATATTTTGATGAAACTACATACAACTATGAGGATTTCGGTGGTATTTATGATGGACAAGGTTATACTGTTTCGAACATATATATAAATCGTCCGACGGAATCAAATGTCGGTTTTTTTGGATCTGTTACTAATGGAGTAGTAAAGAATCTGGGTGTAACAAATTTATCAATTCGGTCTAAATCGCAAACAGGGGGATTGATTGGATATCTATACGGTACTTGCACAATCGAAAATTGCTATACGACAGGTACAATTACATGTTCTGAAAACTACGTTGCCGGGCTGATTGGAAACAACGACGGTACTAACACAATAAATTTATGTTACTCTGAATGCAATGTAACAGGTAATACATATGTGGCAGGAATTTACTCTCAATGTACTTCAACCGGTGCAATTACAACTAATTGTCATTCTTCAGGTACAATTACTTCTACAGCTGCAGATGGTATGACAGGCGGATTGATAGCATATGCATACGGAACAGTCAGAAATTGTTATTCAACAGCAAGTGTAGTTAATGCCAATGGTTATTGTGGAGGATTAATACAAACTAATTACAGTACAGTCAATAATTGTTACGCATCCGGATCAGTAAATGGTAAAACTTATTCGGGAGGTTTTGTTGGAAATAATGGTGACGGTTATACTATTACTAATTGCTATTCAACAGGCACAGTTACTGCCTCAAGCTCTTCTGGTACTGGTATTGGTGGTTTCGCAGGTGTGAATATAGGAACAATTACAAATTGTTATACTACAAGCAGTATTAATAGCGTAGCAGCAAATACAGGTGGATTCGTTGGTAACAATTTTACCAGCCACGGAACTGTAGGAAATAATTGTTTTTGGAATTCTGATGTTTTTTCCAATGGTTATGGTGCTAATACAGGTACATTTTCTGGTTTGGGAAAAACAACTGCTCAGATGAAAGCTACTTCAACTTTCACTTCAGCAGGATGGGATTTTACCGGGGAAACCACTAACGGAACCAACGACTACTGGGGCAGAGCAAATGATAAAAATAACGCTTATCCATATTTGACCTGGCAATACCCATCGGCTCCTGAAATTAATATCACCGGAAATGATATAACCATTGCCGATGGCGATGCAACGCCTTCAACCACCGACTATACAGACTTTGGCTCAGTAGCTGTAGTTAGTGGCACGATATGGAGAGAATTCAGAATTTTGAATAATGGAACCAGTGCACTAAACCTTACCGGCAGTCCAAGAGTTGTTTCAAGTTCAGGAGAATTTATTGTTACTCAACCTATTATGTCTACGATTGATCCTGGTGGTGGTTCTATCACCTTTGGAGTAACATTCGACCCTTCAGCTTCAGGAACCCGCACGGCGACTCTTACGATAGCCAACAATGATGCCGATGAAAACCCTTATAATTTCAGCATTCAGGGAACAGGTATTGTAGTCGCCCCTACAGTAACAACCCAGGCTGTTTCAAGCATTTCATTAACTACAGCGACAGGTAATGGAAATGTCACTGTTACAGGTGGTGCAAACATCACCGAGCGTGGAATTTATTATAGTACCACAAATGGTTTTGCCGATGGTGCAGGAACGAAAGTTTCAACAACCGGAGACTGGAGTACTACAGGTGCTTTTACCCAGGCAATTACCGGATTATCGGCAGGAACAACTTATTACGTAAAAGCCTTTGCAACCAATACAGGAGGTACAAGCTATGGAAGTCAAGTTACTTTTACGACAAAATCATTTTCTTTATCCGGTAGTACCGGAGGAACTACAATTGGGCAAAATACACCTGTTTATATCGCCTCAGGCGCAAACGTAACAGGAACAACACTTAATGGGACAATCGCATTCATCGGTAGCAATTTCAACTCTTCCCAGGATGTTCTTGGTATTGATGGACTTCAAAGTGGTACAAGTGGCAGCATTTCCTACTCATACGATTCTTCAAAAGGAATATTAACACTTTCAGGAGATGCAGATGTAGCAACTTATCAGGCCATAATTCGCAAAATTACTTATACAAATACATCTGCAACACCATCAACTGCATCGCGTTCAATTACTATCAGTTTGAATAAGGGCTTAACATATTCAGGGAATGGCCATTACTATGAGTTTGTTACAAATAGGGGTATTACCTGGACGAATGCAAAAGCAGCTGCTGAAGGATTAAATTATTTTGGTCTGAAAGGATATTTAGCAACAATAACATCTGCAGCTGAAAATGAATTTTGTACTTCTAAATTATCCGGAGATGGATGGATGGGTGCAACTGATGTCGATGTTGAGGGTACATGGAAATGGGTAACAGGGCCTGAAGCCGGACATACATTTTCTGATTATTCCTATTCCAATTGGAACACCAGCCAGCCGGATAATTACAATGGTGTTGAAGACTATGCTCAATTTTATATCACCGGAAAGTGGAACGATCTTCCTAATTCGGAACCAAACATTATTGGCTATGTCGTTGAATATGGCGGATCTGCAGGTGATCCGACTCTGGATATTTCAGATGTTGTTACGGTCAATATCACTGCTCCTGCAAATGTAACTTCAGTTTCAGTTCCTTCAAATGGAACATACCGTGGCGGTAATATTCTTAATTTTACTGTAACGTTTAGTGAAGCTGTAAATGTTGTTACTACAGGCGGCACTCCTTATATTCCTGTAACATTAAATACCGGAGGAACTGTAAATGCGACATATGTTAGTGGAAGTGGCACAACTTCTTTATTATTCAGATATACCGTTGCTACAGATAATCTTGATGCTGATGGTATTGCTGTTGGTACGTCAATTATAGCTAATGGCGGAACACTAAAAAATACAGGTGGATTTGATGTTAATCTGACTTTAAACAGTGTCGGAAGCACTACAGGTGTTCTCATAGATGCCGTTGCTCCAACAGTTTTGTCTGTAAGTTCAACAACCGTAAACGGTACTTATAAAGAAGGAGATGCCATAGCAATTACAATATCATTCTCGGAAAATGTTACAGTAACCGGTACTCCCACTTTGTTATTGAACAGTGGTGGTACAGCTTTTTATAGTTCCGGTAGTGGTTCTTCGGCGCTGACATTCAATTATACAGTCGGAAGTGGTCAAAGCAGTGCTGATCTTGATTATTCAGCAATTTCATCCATGTATTTATCAGGAGGTTCAATTAATGACGCAGCCGGAAATGCTACATGGTTGAACCTGCCTACTGTTGGCGGAGCAAATTCATTAGGTGGACAGAAAGACATAGTCATCGCGATAAAACCTGCTGTCGAAACTAAAGATGCAGTAAGTATAGCAAGCACTACGGCTACAATAAAAGGTACGGTTAATGCTAATAATGCTTCATCAACCGTAGCATTTGAATATGGTCTCACCAATAGTTATGGTTTTTCAGTTACTGCTGTTGAAAGTCCTGTTTCGGGTAATACAACTACGAATGTCAGTGCCCCCCTTACAGGATTAATACCTAATGCAACATATCATTACAGGGTCAGGGCTGTAAATACTGTTGGTACATCAAATGGTGATGATGCTGTATTTTCTACTCTACCGGCAACAAGTACTACTTTCACCGGAATCGGTAACTGGTCTGATATGGCAAGATGGTCAGCAGGTATTCCCGGCACTTCAACAGCTACGACAATAGATGGTACATGTACAGCAACAGGCAATTATGAGGTGGCTTCATTAACAATAACATCCGGGAAACTGACTATAAATCCTGATAAGACACTGAAAGTTACTGGATCATTTGTAAATAATGTGGGAACAGAAGCTTTCTTGTTGAAGTCTGATGCCAGTGGTACAGGAAAACTTGTTAATAACAGTACCAGTGTACCGGCAACAGTACAACAGTATTTTGTTAAAGGTCAATGGCATTACTACACTTTGCCTACTACTTCATCAGTCAATGCATATCCATTGTTCTACAGATTCTGGGTAGTAAAACATAATGAAAGCACCAATGACTGGACATTTATGAATTCGGGAGATGTAATCACTGCCGGTGTTGGTTATGGTGCACATTATAATAGTGCTTTCACTAACGATACAGTTGTGTCAATATCCGGTAACCTGAATACAGGCGATATATCATTAAATACGGCAATGACATCAAGTGGCTGGAATTTAATAGGTAATCCTTATCCATGTACGGTAGACTGGACTGCAGGAATTACCAGAACCAATGTCTATGGTGCAATATATTTATGGAATCCTGTT
>CAZCWK010000002.1:168011-172952 GCA_964502355.1 uncultured Bacteroidales bacterium | reverse complement strand
CTTCATCGGATTGTTTTTTAGTATTTATGTCGTTTTCGTAAAATTACCGCTAACACCTCAGCAATAGAAGTGCGTGTATATCCCTATTGTCAAAACCGCAGTTTTTTGTTTGCTTTTTTTGCTAAAAGGGTTTTGGATGGTATAGTTCAAGTACATATTACTAATGGTATTAATTTTAATGATAGTTTTTAACTTTCTTCATTCATCTCAATTCAAACAAAAAGCTCGTCACTCACAGGATAGCAAGTAACAAAGTAAAGTTTGATAGTAAAACCACTTATCACTTGCATTCTATTTTTACATGTAAACTATTTACAGCTAATAGTAGTATAATCTGTTCACTTAACACAAATGCTTAATTTAAGGTTTCACCGCCTTCTATTAACTTTTAAGTATTCTTGTTAATACTCAGCTAATATATATATATTTTTTTAAAAGGGTAGTAATATTTCTAAAACTTTAGTTTATCCAGTGGACTTTTTATTTGTTCGAAACCTTTAGTCGTCACATGAGTGTAAATTTCAGTAGTTTTTGAGCTTTCATGCCCCAGCAAAATTTGTATATACCTCAAATCCGTCCCGTTTTCGAGAAGGTGAGTTGCAAAACTATGCCTTAGTGTATGTACAGTGACTTTTTTTCTGATATTAGTTTTTACAACTGCTTCTTTGAGAATCTTCTGAATGCTTCGATCAGAGTAAGGGCCACCAAACTGCCCCTCAAATAACCAACTTGTTGGTTTATACTGTACATAATAAAGCCTCAACATCTCAAGAGTTTTAACAGACAAAACCGTATATCGATCCTTCTTTCCCTTGGCACTCTGCACTCTGATCTGCATTCTGTCAGAGTCGATGTCGCTTATTTTGAGATTAATAAGTTCGCTGACACGAAGACCAGCCGAGTAAATAGTCATCAATATCGCTTTATGTTTCAGGTTATTTATAGCCGTGAAGATTTCACAAATCTCACTTTCGCTCAGGACTACCGGTAAGGTCTTTTCACCCTTAGGCCTTTCAACAAGATAAACCTTGCGTTGACCACCAAGCACCCTTTCATAATAAAACTTTATTGCATTGATTGACTGATTCTGATACGAAACCGAAACTTTCCGTTCAGTAACCAGATATCTCATAAATGTCACGATCATGGTTTCGTCAATACGATCAATATCAAAGCGATAGTAAAAATTTATAAACTCCTCAAAAAGATTTTTGTAAGTTTGTATTGTATGTTTGCTATAACGCAACTCGGTCATTTTCATCACTAATTCTTCCGGACAAGCCCGATAGTTTGGAATATCAAAAGGGGTAATTCTTGGTGTTTTTGTAGTTACAGGGGTTTCATCCTCGCTTATAACTGTGAAACCATTTTCTTCAGCTTCGTCCTTAATCATTTCAAAAAACTTTTCAGAATATGGTACGCTCCACCACTTATTTAAAGCATCCCATTTACTGTAAGGTATTTGCTTGATTACCTGAGTTATCTCCTTACTATATCCGAAAATAATCCTTAATCTTCCGTTTGCAGTCCTTATCAGAAGAACAGTATTTTTATCAATTGTTCTTTTACACGAGTTCCCTGTATTGACTTCAAATTCAGAAAAAATATTAAGTGCTACTATCCTGTCACCAAAGTAGTCCTTGATTAGTTGAAGGTTATCACCGTAATTTGGTACTGCCCAGACAAAGGCAACAGGATCCCACTTGACAAAATGAAATGACCGGAGGAACTGAATATCTGTGTTATTTTTAGGCATTCTTATAAACACCTTTCTACCAACCACTTCTATCTCGATATTATTTTTAAAAGTTCGCATATATTCCAAATAACGTTAATAACAGCACCTCGCCGACAGTCAAATATACTATTTATTTCATTATTTATTATTATTTTAATAATATTATTATCGCGAAATCCTTTTAAAGCCTATACAGCCAAAGGAAATTATGTATATAAATTTTCAAATGTTCTTTTTCACACCATTGTCGTATGAAATAAAGCAAACCAAAAAAACTTTTCCTTGGACGTTTTTTTATGCATACTCATTCCAAAATGATGTTTAGACAAAGTATTCTAATAATCTTACAGCAAGTACTTGCCTGAATAGTGGTATTCAGACAAATAGTTTTTCTGCACAGATTTGATATTACATTTTTAGACCAAATTCTTGCCGGGATAGTCTATGGTGTAGTGAAGGCCGCGGCTTTCTTTTCTTTCCTGTGCCTGTTTGATTACGAGATAAGCAGTATTAATGATGTTACGAAGTTCACAGATCTCTTTTGAAACCACAGACCTGATAAACAGGCGCTCGGTTTCACGATAAAGTATATCAAGACGGTCCATAGCTCTTTTCAAACGAAGATTAGAACGGACTATGCCCACATAGGTACTCATGATTTGTCCTACCTCTTTTTGACTTTGAGTTATTAGTACCATTTCTTCAGGTAGTCTGGTACCTTCGTCATTCCAAAGAGGGATTCTTTCTTCGAAACCAAGGTTTCCGATAACACTAAGAGCATGCTTAGCAGAAGCATCCGCATATACGATAGCCTCAAGCAAAGAGTTAGATGCTAAGCGATTAGCGCCGTGCAAACCCGTACATGAACATTCTCCGGCAGCATAAAGATGCTTGATTGAAGTTAGTCCATTCAAATCGACAGTGATGCCGCCGCAAAGGAAATGAGCAGCAGGAGCTACCGGTATCATGACTTTGGTTATATCAATACCCAGAGAAAGGCACTTCTCGTAAATCATCGGGAAGTGTTTTTTGGTTTCTTCGGGATCTTTAAAAGTAACATCCAGATAAACATGGTCTTCTCCCTTTATCTTCATCTCGGTATCGATGGCACGCGCCACGATGTCACGCGGAGCAAGAGAGCCTCTTTTGTCATACTTCTGCATAAACTCTTCACCATCCTTTGTCTTGAGGACACCGCCATAACCACGCATGGCTTCAGTAATCAGAAATGAAGGACGCTCTCCGGGATGAAACAAAGCTGTCGGATGAAACTGCACAAATTCCATACCACTGACATGTCCTTTTGCCCTGTAAACCATTGCAATACCATCACCGGTTGCAATAGTAGGATTGGTTGTAGTCTGGTAAATATTGCCGATACCTCCTGTGGCAACCATTGTGACTTTTGCCAAAAAAGTATGAATACGCCTGGTTTTGAGGTTCAGTATATATGCTCCATAGCACTCAATATTATCTGAATGCCTTGTAACGTTCTGCCCCAGATGATGCTGAGTCAGCAATTCAATTGAAAAATGATGATCAAAAACGACAATGTTTGGATGATTTTTTACCTTTTCGACAAGGCTGATCTGGATTTCAGCTCCGGTTGAATCCTTATGATGCAGAATCCTGAATTCTGAATGCCCGCCTTCTTTATGCAGATCATAACCGCCATCCTCATCCCGGTCGAAATCTACTCCCCAGCCTACAAGCTCTTTGATTTGTCCCGGAGCTTCACGTACGACTTTCTCGACTACTTCGCGATTACACAAACCGTCACCTGCTATGAGTGTATCCTGAATATGCTTTTCAAACTGATCAGTAGTTTTTGTGACTGAAGCGATACCACCCTGAGCATAATAGGTGTTGGCTTCTTCAAGACCTGTCTTGCAACATAATGCAACTTTCCCGTGGTCGGCAACTTTAAGAGCAAAGCTCATTCCAGCAATACCGGAACCTATAACCAAAAAATCAAACTTCTTTACCATATCGAAATGACTTATAAGACTCTGCCTGAGCATAAAGCATTCGTACATATTTTCAAAAGAAAATAATACCATGCTAACTGTCACCCGCCGCCTTTTTTAAACTCATGCAGGTGTTTCATATTATCAAAAGACAAAAATACAGGTTTTTTGTTCAGAGTGTTCACCTCAATTGATTAACTTTGCGGCGTTTTTATATATAAATTACAGATGGAATACAATTTCAGAGCTATTGAACAGAAATGGCAGGCAAAATGGAAGGCTGAAAAGACTTATAAAGTCAGTGAAAACACTTCAAAACCAAAATACTATGTATTGGATATGTTCCCGTATCCATCAGGAGCAGGTTTACATGTAGGCCATCCCCTCGGCTATATCGCTTCAGATATATTTTCGAGATACAAACGCCTTTGCGGTTTCAACGTATTGCATCCTATGGGCTATGATGCCTACGGCCTGCCTGCTGAACAGTATGCCATCCAGACGGGTCAGCATCCGGCAGTAACTACAGCTAAAAACATTGCAAGATACAGAGAGCAGCTTGATAAGATCGGTTTCTGTTTTGACTGGGACAGAGAAGTTCGCACATGCGAGCCTGAATATTACCATTGGACTCAGTGGGTTTTCATCCAGATGTTCAACAGCTATTATGATAATGAAACCGGTAAAGCTCTGCCTGTCGCACAACTTATAAACAAATTTGAATCTAGCGGCAGTTTTAGACCTGACGGTTCAGGAAAACTGTTAAATGTCGCATGCTCTGAAGAGTTGGCTTTCACAGCAGAAGAATGGAAGTCTAAATCTGTTAAAGAGCAACAGGAATTACTGATGAATTACCGTCTGGCCTATCTGGGAGACACTATGGTAAACTGGTGCCCAGCATTGGGCACAGTTCTGGCAAATGATGAAGTCAGCGAAGGTGTTTCTGTCAGAGGCGGGCATCCAGTTGAGCAAAAAGTTATGAGACAATGGTGCCTTCGTATTTCAGCGTATGCCCAAAGATTGCTTGAAGGTCTTGAAAAGATTGACTGGACTGAATCTATCAAAGAGACTCAAAAAAACTGGTTTGGTCGCAGCGAAGGAGCTGAACTAAATTTTAGAATCAAGGATTCTGATCTTTCGTTTACAGTATTTACCACACGTGCAGATACTGTCTTTGGTGTGACTTTTATGGTGCTTGCCCCTGAAAGCGAACTCGTTGCGCAGTTGACTACCCCT
>CAZCWK010000002.1:128962-167956 GCA_964502355.1 uncultured Bacteroidales bacterium | reverse complement strand
GTAACTGGAGTTTTCTCCGGCTCTTATGCCATTAATCCTTTTACTCAGGAAGCCATTCCTGTATGGATAAGCGACTATGTACTTGCAGGTTATGGCACCGGTGCCATCATGGCTGTTCCTGCTCACGACTCACGTGACTATGCATTTGCAAAACATTTTAATCTGCCTATAATTCCACTTATTGAAGGTGCTGATATAAGCGAAGAAAGTTTTGATGCCAAGGACGGCATTATGATGAACTCCGGTTTCCTCAATGGTCTTACTGTAAAAGAAGCTATTGCAAGGACAAAAGTTTATGTTGAAGAGAACAAGCTTGGTCGAGTAAAAGTCAATTACAGACTGAGAGACGCGATCTTCAGCAGACAAAGATATTGGGGAGAGCCTTTCCCTGTTTATTACAAGGAAGGAATGCCTTATATGCTTGACGAAAGCAAACTGCCGCTTGAGTTGCCCGAAGTGGACAAATTCCTGCCGACGGAAAAGGGTGAGCCCCCTCTTGGTCATGCCAAAAACTGGAAGACTGAAGAAGGGTTTCCTCTGGAACTTAATACGATGCCCGGGTTTGCAGGGTCTTCTGCTTATTATCTGAGGTATATGGATCCTCATAATGACAAGGCTCTGGTCAGCAAAGAAGCAAACGGCTACTGGCGTCAGGTCGATCTTTATGTAGGAGGAACCGAACATGCCACCGGCCACCTGGTTTACAGCCGTTTCTGGAACAAATTCCTTTTTGACCTTGGATTGGTTTGCGAAGATGAGCCTTTCAAAAAGCTCATTAATCAGGGCATGATACAGGGACGTTCTAACTTCGTTTATCGCATTAAAGATACCAACACTTTTGTTTCACACGGATTGAAAGATCAGTATGAATATACTCAGATACATGCTGATGTAAATATTGTAAGTAACGACATACTTGATATTACAAAATTCAAAGCCTGGAGTCCTGACTACGCCAATGCAGAGTTTATACTTGAAGATGGTAAATATGTTTGCGGATGGGCTGTAGAAAAGATGTCAAAATCAATGTACAATGTTGTTAATCCTGATGATATTGTTGAGCGTTTTGGTGCTGACACTCTCAGACTTTACGAAATGTTCCTTGGTCCTGTTGAACAGTCTAAACCATGGGACACCAATGGCATTGACGGTGTTCACCGTTTCCTGAAAAAACTCTGGAATCTTTGTACAAATGATAATGGTTTCAACTTTAGTGATATTGAAGCCGGTAAAGACGAATTGAAATCGCTTCATAAACTAATCAAAAAGATTACCTGGGATATTGAGCATTTTTCTTTTAATACTTCAGTAAGTGCTTTTATGATTTGTATAAACGAACTGAGCACCCTGAAATGCAATAAAAAAGAGATTATCAAAGAGCTTGTAATATTACTTGCTCCATTCGCTCCTCATCTTTGCGAAGAAGTATGGGAAGCTCTCGGTCAAACCGGCAGTGTATGCGATGCTGCATGGCCTGTTTGCAATGAAGAGTACCTGAAAGAATCTGTATTTAACTATCCGGTTTCTTTTAACGGCAAAACCAGATTTATGCTGGAACTTTCTGCAGACTTGAGTGTTAAAGAAATTGAGGACTTGGTTTTGGCAAATCCATCGTGTCAGAAATGGCTTGAAGGAAAAAGTCCCAAGAAAATAATTATAGTTCCAAAAAAAATCGTGAATATTGTATTCTGAATTTAACTTAGATCATGTCCAACAAGTTTAAGATTGATTCCATAAAAGAATATGTGACTATCATAATCGGACTGGCGCTTTATGCTCTGGCCTGGACAGGTTTTTTATTGCCTCATCAGATTACTACAGGAGGAGTTACTGGTATAGGCGCATTGCTTTATTATGCAAAAGGGATACCGGTAGCTGCTACCTATCTGGCGATTAATGGGGTGCTTTTGATTATTTCGATTCAGCAACTTGGGTTAAAATTTTGTCTCAGGACGATGTTTGGAGTTGCAATGCTTACCATATTTCTGTCCGTCTCCCAAAGCCTTATTAAGAAACCTCTTCTTATTGAAGAGCCTTTTATGGCATGTGTTGTCGGTGGTGTACTAGCCGGTATGGGTATCGGTATTGTATTTACTGCAAACGGAAGTACCGGTGGAACTGACATAATCGCCATGATTATCAATAAATACCGCAATATTACTATTGGCAGGGCAATGATGTATTGTGATATTATCATCATATCGTCTTCATGGTTTTTGTTTCACAGCTTCGACAAGATTGTTTTCGGTCTTGTTACTCTGGTCGTGATGACTTACTTCATTGATTTCATCGTCAATGGTGTCCGGCAGTCTGTACAGTTTATGATTTTTTCACCAAAATATGAGGAAATTGCCAGCAGGATAAACAAAGAAGTTTACAGAGGTGTAACTGTACTTGACGGTATGGGCTGGTATTCAAAAGATCCGGTTAAAGTCCTGGTTGTCATGGCCAGAAAAAACGAATCAGTAAAAATATTCAGGATTGTCAAACAAATCGATTCAAACGCGTTTGTTTCGCAAAGCTCTGTCATAGGCGTTTACGGTCAAGGTTTCGACATTATAAAATCCAAGTGAGATGCGAAAATTAATTATTTCCATAATTTTTTTGAGTTTGGTGACCGGAGCGTATGCTTTTAAGGGTTTCGGCATTGATGGAAATCTTGTTGCCGGATTCAGCGGAAGCGAAATGGTTTACAATCCTTCGATAGACGGAAGAATCCAATGGAATGATAATTTTTCAACTATGCTTGGCGTAGGACTTTACAACTCGGGAGTAAAAGACCTCTGGACTAATGAAACCGAAAACTCCTCAACTTTCACTGCGTATAAACTGAGCAGTAACTATGTCAGCCCGACACTTCATCTAAGTTTAAGAGGTCAGATACCCGTTTTTAATGCTTTCGGACGTCAGTTTTATCTTTACGCTGAGCCGAAACTGATTTTTATGTTGTATTCCGGCAGGCAACTCAGTCTGTATGAATATGGCATGAAAAAACAAACAGATCCCGTTACCGGTGAAAACTCATATTCTGAAAGCGGAGATCCGGTAATGAACACGCTTAATAGCGAATGCCATCCTGATTTTTACGGAAGTGTGTCGGGTGGACTGTCCTTTGAGATAAAGGATAATTTTGAAATGGCTGTCGGTTATGGATACTCCAATATCGATGGATTTAAGTATGTAAGAGATAAAAACATTCACGGTACAGCGCTTTCGGGGCATCTGCCCGGAGTCGGATATTCATTTATAAATATCTCAATAAGAGTTAATTACGACTTATAATTGATATTGATTTCACTTTTTACTTTTGATTTCTTTGGATTTCAAAATAGAAAAAAGTACTTTTGCGGCCTCAATTGTTAAGTTACTACTTAAGGTTATTCAGTTTCAATTCATGCCGAAACCGGCATCAACTATTATTGGTTATGACATTTCCATTTGCGCCAAAGCTGGCTTCTACATTTAAAAATTACAATCGCCAGATGTTTCTTAAGGATTTACTTTCCGGAATCATCGTTGGTATAGTGGCTTTACCTTTGGCTATCGCCTTTGGTATCGCTTCAGGTGTTTCACCCGAAAAAGGACTTATTACTGCTATCATTGGCGGTTTTATCATCTCATTCCTTGGAGGAAGCAAGGTTCAGATCGGTGGTCCGACAGGAGCTTTCATCGTAATAGTTTATGGTATTGTCGAAAATTATGGCACGAGCGGACTAATAGTTGCAACGATAATGGCGGGTATCATGCTTTTCGCCATGGGAGCCCTAAAGCTTGGCAGCATAATCAAATTTATGCCCTATCCCATCATCGTTGGTTTCACGAGTGGTATCGCCCTGACTATCTTTTCTACCCAGATAAAAGATTTGTTCGGACTCAGCATTGATAAAGTCCCGGGTGATTTTATCGGCAAATGGGGCACATATTTTCAGCATTTTGACTCAACTAATCTCTGGTCATTAGGTATTGGTATTTTTAGCGTTGCACTTATATTCCTGTGGCCTAAAGTTTCAAAAAAGATACCGGGTTCACTGATAGCTATACTTCTTGTAACTGTTGTGGTATATTTCCTCAGAGAATTTGCTGGAATTGGCGGTATTGAAACCATTGGCGACAGATTTTCAATTAAAGCAACTTTACCCACACCTGAGACTCCGGCGATAAGTATTGAACTGATAAAGACTCTTTTCCCTTCAGCTTTTACGATTGCAATGCTTGGAGCTATTGAATCTCTACTTTCAGCAATGGTTGCTGACGGTGTTATTGGAGACAGACATGATTCCAACACAGAGCTAATGGCACAGGGCGTGGCTAATATCATTGTTCCGTTTTTTGGAGGTATTCCATGTACCGGAGCAATCGCCAGAACCATGACTAATATTAATAATGGTGGCCGTACTCCAATAGCAGGTATTATCCATGCTGTTGTACTTCTGCTGATTCTTCTTTTCCTCGGGCCTTTGACCAAGTTTATACCTATGGCATGTCTTGCAGGTGTGCTGGTGGTGGTTTCATACAATATGAGTGAATGGAGACAATTTAAGGCTTTACTTAAAATGCCAAAATCTGATGTTTCAGTATTGTTGATTACATTTTTCCTTACAGTTTTGCTGGATTTGACTGTAGCTATCGAAGTTGGTCTTATCATGGCTGTAATCCTCTTCCTCAACCGTATAATGGAAACTTCTGAAGTATCCGTAATTGAAGAAGAGATGAAACCAAACGAGTATTCTGAAGCTGACGAAATGCTGACTATTCCTGATGGTGTGGCAGTTTATGAAGTTAATGGTCCTTATTTCTTTGGAGTTGCAAACAAGTTTGAGGAACAAATGGAGCTACTTTACGAGAAACCAAAAGTAAGGATTATCCGTATGCGTAAGGTACCGTTTATGGACTCCACCGGTGTAAGAAACCTGAAAAATCTTTGCAAGTCTGCTAAAAGGGAAGGTATCATAACAGTTTTGTCCGGAGTAAATCCCAAAGTGCATGATGTACTTCAGAGAGCAGATTTCAGCAGCCTCATCGGAGAAGAGAATATTTGTTCCAATATATATCTGGCATTGGACAGAGCCGGTGAGATTATTAAAAACTATAAAAAAATCAAATAGTATACAATTTTTAATTTTTTGTAATAACTTTGTCCCAGATTTGTGGAGGGATTTGGACGCTTGCAACCACATGAAAAAATGCTAAAGAATCAATTTTCTCGTCCGCACACTTTGTTGTGCATTTATCCCGTACCACATTTTATAATATCGGTTGGTTAGCAATTAACTTTGTTGCCTGCCAGTTTTTAACTTAATATAGTATTATAAAATGGCTTATTTATTTACTTCCGAGTCCGTGTCCGAGGGACATCCGGACAAAGTATCCGATCAGATTTCGGATGCAATCCTTGATGAATTTCTGGCTTTTGATCCTGATTCAAAAGTAGCTTGTGAAACACTTGTTACAACAGGTCAGGTAGTTCTTGCCGGTGAGGTTAAATCTCAGGCATATGTCGATCTGCAGGAAGTTGCCCGCAGGGTAATCAATAATATCGGCTATACCAAGAGCGAATACATGTTTGAAGGTAATTCATGCGGTGTATTTTCAGCTATTCATGAACAGTCAGCAGATATCAACCGTGGTGTTGACGGTGCTGCTAAAATCGACCCTATGAATCAGGGTGCCGGTGACCAGGGTATGATGTTCGGTTATGCTACCAATGAAACCGAAAATTATATGCCTTTGGCACTTGACCTTGCTCATGGTCTTCTTTTGGAACTTGCGGACATCCGTCGTGAAGGCACGATACCTTACCTTCGTCCTGACGCAAAATCTCAGGTGACTATTGAATACGATGATAACAGCAAGCCTGTTCGCATCGACACTATCGTGGTTTCAACTCAACATGACGATTTTGTGAAACCTGCTGATGAAAGCCCTGAAGCTATTGATAAGGCTGATAGTGAAATGCTTGCAAAAATCAGAAAAGACATCATTGAAATCCTGATTCCAAGGGTAAAGGCAAAACAAAAGAAAGAGGTTGCTGATTTGTTTAATGACGACATCATTTATCACGTAAATCCGACAGGAAAGTTCGTTATTGGAGGTCCTCACGGAGATACAGGACTGACTGGCCGTAAGATAATTGTTGATACTTACGGAGGTAAAGGTGCTCACGGTGGTGGTGCATTCTCAGGCAAAGATCCTTCCAAGGTTGACCGTTCAGGTGCATATGCTGCCCGTCATATCGCTAAAAATCTGGTGGCTGCCGGAGTGGCTGACGAAGTTTTGGTACAGGTTTCATACGCTATCGGCGTAGCTAAGCCAATGAACCTTTACATCAACACATACGGTACTTCAAAACTTGCCTTATCGGACGGTGATCTTGCAGCTAAAATGTATGATCTTTTTGACATGCGTCCTAAAGCTATCGAGCAAAGACTTAAACTCCGCAATCCTATTTACTCTGAAACCGCTTCTTATGGTCACATGGGACGCGAACCGAAGATTGTAAGCAAGACATTCAAGTCACGTTATGAATCCGAAAAGACCGTCGAAGTTGAGCTCTTCACATGGGAAAAACTTGACTACACAGACAAGATCAAACAGACGCTTGGACTTTAATAATGTAAGTTAAGGCAACAATCCTTGAAAGAAACATTTTAAAATAAAACTTAATTACTCAAGAGGGCGCTAAAAACCAGCGTCCTCTTTTTTATTTATATTATGAACATATGTTCATATTTATTCCTATATTTGTCATTATTATTCTAAAAAATATAAGAATTATGCCACGGCCTAAACAATGCAGAAGAATAGTTTCTCCGCCAATTATGAAGGGATTCAAACCAATAGGCATCCCACGATCACAAATCGAGGATGTAATTTTACAATATGACGAATATGAAGCACTCAGATTGCTTGATTACGAAGGTCTTGTTCAAGAAGAGGCTGCCGAAAAGATGAATGTTTCTCGACCAACTCTAACCAGAATTTATGATAATGCCCGCAAGATAATAGCAAAAGCTTTTGTTGAGGGGAAAGCAATAGTTATTGATGGAGGTAATGTGGATTTTGGTCGTTTATGGTTTCGCTGTAATAAGTGTAACAAACTTATTGATGGTATAGATAATCATGTACCATGCAAAAACTGTAAAAGCTATGGAAATAGCGAATTGACTCAAATCAACTAAAAAAAGCATCTAAACCAATGATATTTTTGATATACAGTTCCCAATATGGCTCTAATGTAAAATAAAATAACAAATGAAGATTGCTGTTCTTACAGATAATAGAAATCAGAATGAAGCTTTTCAAACTGAGCATGGGCTGAGTATATATGCTGAAACCGAAAGTTATTGTATAATAATGGATGCTGGTTCTTCAGATTTATTTATGCTTAATGCCAATAAACTTGGTATAGACCTGCAAAATGTAGATTATGTTTTTATATCTCATGGGCATTCAGATCACTTAGGGGGACTAACATATTTTCTTGATAAAAATGAAAAAGCCAAAGTTATAATGTCATCTGAAATTAAAAATCAGAAATACTACTCGAAACGAGAAGGTCTTCATAGTATCAGTGTTGATTTTGATTTTGAAAAATTTCAGGGTCGTATCATATTTGTAGATGAGCAATTTAATATCTCTGATGATATTGCAATTTTTAAAAATCACTCTTTCAAATACCAATTACCTAAAGGCAACAGCACTCTATATCGTAAAGAGCCAGATGGAAATATTATACCTGATAACTTTAATCATGAACTGATTTTAACTATCGGAACAGATAAGCTATTCGTTTTTACCGGTTGTTCTCATAATGGATTATTAAACATTCTTGAAACTGTAACATCAAAGTTGTCACTTCCCATCGGTTGGGCAATGGGAGGGTTTCATTTGATATCAAAAAAAGATGGTTTCGCTTATGAAACAGATGTTGAATTAATTGAATTGGGGAACTTTTTAAAATCAGAATACCAGGAAACTCAATTTTTTACAGGGCACTGTACTGGTGACAATGCATTTAATAAAATGAAAACCATAATGGGAAATCAACTGAAACAATTCTATTGTGGATATATACTTGAAATTTAAATAATAAAACAATTATGAATGTTGCTATTACATCAGAAGGAAATACACTTAATTCAATAGTTGATCCAAGATTTGGAAGATGCGCTTATTTTGCAATTTACGACACAGAAACTAAAAAAACTGAGTTTATACTAAATCCGGCAAAAGATTCTAATGAAGGTGCCGGACCTGCTGCCGTTAAATTTGTTGCCTCAAAAGGAGTAAAAAAAATTATTGCCGGTGAATTTGGAGGTAAAATAAAGACTTTACTTGATAGTCTAAACATTGTTATGCAAAATGAACATGGTAAAACTATCTTAGAAATAATTGAAGGATTATAACAATTCAACGTCATGTCTAAATTAAATGGAAAAGGTCCTGAGGGGCAAGGCCCGGGAACAGGACGAAAAATTGGGAAATGCAGTTTTTTATCAGATGATGAAAAGTTGAAACTACTTGGAACCGGTATGGGTAAACGCCGCAAAGAGGGTGGTGGTGAAGGAAGGAATAAAAGACTTAAAAGTGGTATTAATTAAAACTATTAAAACTAATTAAATTATGTCTGGTTTGAATCAAAAAGGACCAATGGGTCAAGGACCTATGACTGGTCGAAAAATGGGTAAGTGTACTAACTTTGGAGCTGGAAGAAACGGATCAACGATAAACCCCGAACAAGAAGACACTGAGTCTTTAGATCAAGGTATGGTCCGTGGAATGGGATTCGGTTGTCGTAGAATGGGATTTAGAGGTATGGGCCGCGGTATGGGAGCCGGTGGTCGTGGAATGGGTTTGATGAATCAAAACCGATTTCGTAACGGTAGATAATTAATTATTCATTCCTCAATCAGCATATCTGCGTGAATAATACTTGTATTTGATAAAATGATTTGTTTAAAAAAATAGCTTTTTAACATTTAAATTTTAAAATTATGGAACAGGAAGTATTTTCGATGCCAAGAATTGGCGAAAAAGCACCGGAATTTATAGCTGTAACTACCCAGGGAGAAATCAATTTCCCCACTGATTACAAAGGAGAATGGGTTATACTTTTTAGTCACCCTGCTGATTTCACACCAGTTTGCACATCTGAGTTTATGACATTTGCCACTATGGAAAAACAATTCATTCAGGCAAACTGTAAACTTGTCGGACTATCGGTTGATGGTCTTTACAGTCACATAGCATGGCTTCGCACAATTAAGGAAAAGATTGAATATAAAGGGATGAAGAATGTAGAAGTTACTTTTCCATTGATTGAAGACATAACTATGGATGTCGCTAAAAAATATGGCATGATCCAACCTGGAGAAAGCAATACAAAAGCAGTAAGAGCTGTATTCTTCATTGACCCAAACGGAATCATAAGAACTATCATTTATTATCCTCTCAGCCTTGGTCGTAATTTTGATGAATTGTATCGTGTACTGATTGCACTTCAAGCTGCTGATGAATTCGGCATAGCAACTCCGGCTGACTGGAGACCCGGAGATGATGTAATTGTTCCAACAGCTGGGTCATGTGGAGTCGCTAAAGAGAGGATGGAAAACAAAAATGAAGATACCACTTGTTATGATTGGTTCTTCTGTACAAAAAAACTGGATAAAGACACGGTTTTAAATAAAATAATTAATAAATAAATTCAATTATGCGTGTATGTTTTTGATAATCAAAGAAGGTTTTGCACTATCAATAAACATACACGCTTTTTCATAACTGACTAATTAATAAAATGACAAAAAAAATTGCTATCCCGATGGAAAACGGAATGCTTTGTTCTCACTTCGGACATTGTGAATATTTTGCGATTGCAACTGTGGAAGACAAAAAAATCATAGAAATTATTGAAAAAACACCTCCTGCTCATGAACCTGGATTGTACCCAAGATGGGTAGCCTCTTTTGGTGTAACAGATGTTATTGCCGGTGGAATGGGTCAAAAAGCTATTGATTTGTTTAACCAACAAAATATCAATGCTTTTGTTGGCGCCCCTATAAAAGGAGCGAAAGAAATCATAGAAGACTATTTATCAGGGAATCTTTCACTAAATGCAAATTATTGTAACCATGATGACAAAGACGGAAACAGCTGCAGACACTAAGTTGCTTATAGATAAAATTGATTGCCGTTGTATGGCATGTCATTTTGATTCTTTTGACCGTTTGTTGTCAAAATTTTCAGCCACATATGATCAAAGACAAGAGTTTTTCGGCTTTTTTAATATTCTAATGTCAAGAGGCAATACGATTTCCATGGTTCAAATTTATAGCGAGCTAAACAGGAAATTTTGCCGGATAATTGGCATAACCAATCCATACGAGAAAAAGAAGGTTGAAAGTAATTCTCAATCACTTTTATTATACAAGAAACTCAGAATAAAAGTTCTTGAATCTTCTGATCCTTTTATTATGGCATTAAGACTTGCAATTGCCGGAAACATAATTGATTATGGTGCTAATGCAAGTTTTGATATTGAAGAAACTATTAAAAAAGTTATTATTAGCGACTTTGCAATTGATCATTCAAAAGAATTAATTCAAAAGATTAAAACTTCTTCAAGAATATTATACATTGGCGATAATGCCGGCGAGATTGTATTTGATAAACTGTTGATTGAAATGATTATGCACCCTCATATGACATTTGCGGTACGAGGATCACATGTGTTAAATGATGCAACGATTGAAGACGCCAAACAGGTTGGTATGAATTTAGTTGCTGATGTCATCAGTAATGGCTATGATGCTCCTTCTACTTTATTAAGTGAGTGCAGTGAAGAGTTTATGCACTATTACAACGAAGCCGATCTGATTATTTCAAAAGGTCAGGGTAACTATGAAGGATTAATGAATGAAAATGATTCGCGAATTTTCCACTTACTAATGGTAAAATGCGATGTAATTGCTGAGCTGTTGAACGTAAAAAAAGACAGCTTTGTGGTTTACAATAAAACAATAATTACTGATAATAATTAAGTGAAGTCAAATATAAAAATTGCTGTTGCAAGCGGCAAAGGTGGAACCGGTAAAACGTTTATAACTACCAATCTTTTTATTACACTTCTTAAAAGAAACCATACGGTTGCCCTGATTGATTGCGATGCAGAGGAACCTAATGACAGAGAATTTTTAACTGGTGAAATGCTATACTCACATAAAGTGACTCAAAAAGTTCCTGTAATTGATGAAAATAGTTGCACTTATTGCGGGAAATGCAATGAGTATTGCAACTATAATGCAATTTTTTTTCTGGAAGAAGCCAAAATAATAAGAGTACTTGACGAGCTTTGTCATGGATGTGGGGCTTGCTCTATTGCATGCAGGGACAATGCAATATCTGAAAAAGATGATGTTTTAGGCTTGGTAAGCAGATATTCAATTTCTTTAAAAAGCACTCTTATTGAAGCCAGAATGAATGTAGGGGTTTATTCCCCGGTCAATATCATTAAGGCTGCGATTAAAGAAGCTGCTGGATTCGATTTAGTTTTGCTTGACTCTCCCCCGGGTACTTCCTGTCCATTTATTCAAACAGTCGCTACAGCTGATTATGTAGTTTTAGTAACTGAACCTACACCATTTGGTTTAAGTGACTTAATGCAATCTGTAGAGACACTAAAAGGGATGGGCAAATCTTGTGGAGTAATTATCAATAGAGCAGGTTTAGGAAATGACGACATATATGAATACCTGCAAATAGAAAATTTACCATTATTAATGACTGTGCCTTTTGATAAGGAAATAGCCATCAGCTACTCAAACGGAAAACTCGTTAGCAATATTAATTCAGATTGGGAGGAAAAATTCTATCAGTTGTACCTTACTATTAATGAACAATATGGAAATAGCAATAATTAGTGGAAAAGGTGGAACCGGAAAAAGTAGTATAAGTGCAGCATTTGCTACTTTACAAAATGAAATAGTTTTAGCCGATTGCGATGTAGATGCAGCGAATCTTTTCATTTTATTCAATCCGGTTTGTGACGAAGAATACGCTTTTGTTTCTGGGCAGAAAGCAGTAATTAATCAGGATATATGCAACAGTTGCGGAGTTTGTATAGATTACTGTAGGTTTGATGCAATTTTTGAAAAAGAAAATAAGGTAAACATTATAGAAACACTCTGTGACGGATGTTTATTATGTTCTCGAATTTGCCCATATAATGCAATCAGCATTGTAAATGAAGACAAAAGCCGAATGTATGCCGGTTATTTTCAAAATGGCAGGATGGTATACGGGCGGCTTGCACCTGGAGAAGAAAACTCAGGCAGACTAGTCAATCTGGTTCGTGAAAAAGCTAAACAGATTGCAAAAGATAACGGAATTAAAACTATAATAATTGACGGACCTCCCGGTATCGGTTGTCCCGTAATCAGTACTATTACCGGTGTAAATGCTGTTATAGTTGTAACCGAACCCACACTTTCAGGGCTTCATGATCTGAAACGAACGATTGAGATTACTGCCGGCTTTAAATTACACACCAGTGTAATCATCAATAAGTTTGATATTAATACAGATATGACATTAAAAATTGAATCTTTTTGCAATCAAAACGGGATAAAAGTTGTTGGCAAATTTCCTTTCGATCCGCTAATTGTAGAAGCTATGGTTAATTGTCAATCAATCACGGACTATGCTCCAGATTCAGTAATAAGCAACCTGATTAGAGATACATATTCAAAAATTATCACAGATTTATAATAGGTTTAAGATGAAAAATCAAAATAATATTGCAAAAACAAAAATACCGGATGTCAAAAAAATTATTATGGTAACATCCGGAAAAGGAGGTGTTGGCAAGTCGACTGTTGCGTCCGGTCTTGCCCTTACACTTGTACGAGAAGGTTATTCAGTTGGTCTTTTAGATGCAGATATTTTTGGACCATCTATTCCAACATTATTTAAAATCAAAGATGATGACAGACCTGCTTTAACCGAGAAAAACGGTAGACAGCTAATGGAACCGTTTAACAGACTCGGTCTTAAAATAATGTCAATAGGATTTTTCTTTGATGAGAAACAGGCAGTAGTATGGAGAGGGCCTATGGTGACCAATGCAATTAAGCAGCTTTTAACCGAAACCGACTGGGGTCTACTTGATTATTTAATCATAGATACTCCTCCTGGGACAGGAGATGTATTGATAACTCTATTACAAAGTTTTTATATTTCAGGTGCCATTGTGGTTACAACGCCTCAAAAAATATCTATTGCAGATGTGCAAAAAACGGTTAACATGCTACAGGATCAACAAATTGGAATCCCTATACTGGGTATAGTTGAAAACATGTCCTGGTTCACCCCGACTAAACACCCTGACGAAAAATACCTTATCTTTGGGGAAGGAGGAGCACAAAGATTATCTGACATTTTCAATATACCTGTATTGACTCAAATACCTGTTAATGAATTAATCTGTAAGGGTTGTGACAATGGCAATCTTTCATCCTTACTTGACGAACAAAATATTGAATTTGCATTCAAACAGCTGACATATACTGTAATAAATCAAAAGAAGGAATATCGATATCTTAATAATAAATAATGATTACGAACGAGCTTAAATTAAGGGTAGCCTATTCTGATACTGACAGAATGGGAACCGTTCATCATTCAAATTATGCTAAATATTATGAACTTGCCAGATGGGAACTTCTGAGAAGTATAGGAGTCCCCTATCAATCAATAGAAGATGCCGGCATTATGTGTCCTGTGATAAGCATGAGATTCAAATTCAGGAAGACAACAAGATATGATGAAAAACTTACAGTCAGGACAACTTTGAAGGCAATAAAAGGAGTCCGTATTTGGTTTACTTATCTACTCTACAACGAAAAAGAGGAATTAATAAATGAAGCCGAGACAGAGCTGGCTTTCGTAGGTTTGAATGACTGGAAACCATGTCTTCCTCCTGGTTTCCTAATAGAAGCAATTGAAAAGAATTTATATGACAGAACAACAAAACAAATTGATTGAAGACAGAGTAAGCAAAGCGGTTGACTTATTTGAAAGTGGATATAACTGCTCTCAATCTGTATTTATGGCTTATGCTGACTTGTATGATTTTGATACTGAAACCGCAGCAAAGATTGCTTCTTCATTCGGAGGTGGCATGGGAAGACTTCGTGAAGTTTGCGGAGCTGTAAGTGGCATGTTTATGGTACTCGGTCTACATTATCCTGCAAACGACATTACAGACAAAAAAGCAAAAACAGATAATTACGAGGCTGTTCAAAAGACTGCTAAGGAATTCAGGCATGAGATGGGATCATACATCTGTGCAGATATTTTAAAAATCAAAAGAGAGCCGGAGAATACAACACCATCTGAGCGCAATGCAAAGTATTACGCCTTAAGACCATGCAGTCGCTGCGTGGCTATAGCTGCAGAAATCACAGGCACAGAGATTTTCGGGAAAGAAAAAAACCTGTAGTTGTAAAACTAAAAAATCCTGATTTGTGTAGCCGGGAGTTTACGGGTAGTATTACAGTTGTCCCTGCTCAATTTTGATGATAATTCTCTCGATCATCAGATCTTTATAACTGCCATCGTATTCTGACTTGAGATCGGCCTTAAACAGCTTCGCTACACCTTGCCAGAAACCGGCAACAAATGAACCCCGATAAGCTCTGATTAATTCGTATGAGGAGGAATTACACTGCCTGTCAATAAGTTTAATAAGTATTTTGCCCTGATTAAAAGTCATTTTTCGCAAAGTTGCGTCATACTCTTTTACAAGATCTTTCTCCATCCTTTTCATATGTTTATCCCTGGCCTTTTTATCAGGAAGGGTTTCCATATAATCCATAGTTTCAAGAAGAGTATAGTAAACAAGTTTTGATAAAGGATATGCCACCTTTACATCTCTGACCATCTTCCAGTAAAACTTTTCCTCTCTTTTATTTCTAAAAGATTCTTTCGGAAAAATATAGATAGTTCTCAGACAAATCAAAGGTATAGTGTCGCCATCTAGTATTTCTGTGAAAACAGTCCTTCTGGTCGTACCATATGGTATTTCACCAAATACTTCTTCATATGGCAGATTGCTGGCAGATACGACTCTTTGAGCTTCCCCTGATTGTATGATAGTTAAAGTAAAAATCGCTAATAAGAAAACAAGTTTCCTCATTTCAAAGAATTCGTTTTAGAACAGGTGCAAAAGTAATGAAATTTTAGCGGGTTTCTCTAAAGCTTATTCATTTACAACATATTTTAATATTTGTTGAGCATGTCAGAATTAAACATATCAATTTTTTATTTCTTTTTTATTATTGTTATATTTGCTTTGTTTTAATATATAAATAATATGCCGGCAAAAACATTACTGCTTCTGAATATTTTCGTGCTTTTACATATGAGTTCCCGTGCTGATATTCCATGGATTAATGATGCTGAAAACATCAGTACAGGGGGAAACCATATTTGCTATGATATTAACAGAAAAGGTATGATTACAGTAAACTATGTTTGTCCTTATCTGTTAAAAGAACTTTCATTAAGAAAACTTGAGATTTTAGTACCTGTTTACAGTACAGACATATCCGGAGTGCTGGAGCAATCAGGAGATGAAATATTTAATGAAACTTTGGCACTTATCGGTGCAGGAAAACATCTTTCAGAAAAAATTTACCTGAGGGTTCAATGCGGGATATACTCGATAAATTCTATTGCAAATGATGGTGGTACTACGGTTTTAGCAAACCTGCAAATGCTCTACAAGCCTGTAAGAAACCTTATTATTGGCACTTACATCTTCAATCCAGTCGGTCTTGAAATTAAGACACAATCTATACCATTTAAGACAGGACAGTCTTTTCATGCTGGTTTCAGATATGACCCGGTTGAAAACTTTTCATTTATAGCTGAGTTTTCAAGATTCATTGGCAAATATTCAAGAGTCAGCATTGGAGCCGACTATGCAATACTTAAGACATTTCATATCCGGGGAGGATTCTCGGTAAATCCTGTAATTCCATCATGGGGTATCGGATGGGAAAGTAAAAGACTTGTACTATCATTTGCACTAAACAGGCATCCTGCACTCGGGATTACTCCTGCACTCAGTATTAATTACAATTTGAAAAGCAAATGAGGTTGAAGCTAATAATTATACTTACATCCTTTTTTACGGTTATCCCTATTTTAGTAAGGTCTGAGGCAGACAGCTTATACAATGAGGTCTTTATCTCTTTGCTTGAAGAAATTTCAGAAAAGGAAGATGCTGCTGTCACTGATGAACTTTACGAGAAATTTTCAGAGTTAACTGAAAATCCTGTAAATCTGAATGAAACATCCAGAGAGGAGTTAGAGTCTATCCCGTTATTATCTAAGGATCTTGCCGAATCTATTTCATATTATATCTACAGACATGGTCCATTAAAAGATATAAACGAATTAAAGCTCGTTGCCGGTATGGACGAAAAGACTCTGAAACTTTTAAAATCCACGGCCTTTGCCGGTTTCTCAAAGACTGAAATTGCAGGCAGGCGATCTTTAAAAGAAATGCTGAAATACGGTAAAAGCGAAATCAGGATGTCTTCAGGCAGTGCTCTTCAAAAAAAAGCAGGATTTATTAATGATGTTAATGAATCAGGTGGTTACATCGGTGACCCTGTGTCTTTTTCCTTCAGATATGGTTTCAAATATAAGGAAACCATGATGTGGGGAATGGTTATCGGAAAAGATCCCGGTGAAAAGTTAATTTCTGAGAGCATTTTTACTGATTACAATTCGTTTCATTTTTGTCTTAATGAAACGGGTATAATAAAGCTCTTGCTAATCGGAGATTATTCTGTTTCATTTGGACAGGGTCTTGTCTGCGGCAATAGCTTTTCACTTGGTAAAAACCTGTCAACGGCTACACCTGATATATACGGTAATAAAATAAAAAGGCACTTTTCTTTATCAGAACAGGGTTTTATGAGAGGTCTGGCTTCGTCGATATACTTAATCAGGGGCGAAACCGGGGGCAAAAGACCATGTGAACTAATATTAACTGGTTTTTTATCCGGTAAGAAAATCGATTCAAAAATGGAGGGAGAATATTGCACATCCATAAGCAAAACGGGGCTGCACAGAACTACAAGTGAAATTGAGAGCAGATCAAACAATATGGTTTCAACATATGGATTGCATCTTGATAGTGATTTTAAAAATTTACAACTGGGATTTACTGCATTTAACTGGAGGCTTAAGCACGAACTCAGACCTGAAATGAAACCATACAATCTGTTTTACTTCAGGGGCAATAATGGATCAGACTATTCGGTAGATTACAGGCTTAAGATCCTGAATCTTCTTATTTACGGAGAATTTGCCGTAGACAAAGATGGCGATGCAGCGATAATCGGTTGTTTAAGCTTCAGACCTTCTACCAGACTTAATCTGTCCTGTTTGTACAGGAATTATTCTGTTAAGTACGATTCTTTCTATGGCAATGCATTCTGCGAAGGTAGCGGAGTCAGAAACGAAAAAGGCATCTACACTACACTGGAATGGTTTCCACTTAAGTATTTCAGGGTTAACGCATACATAGATATTTTTGAATTTCCCTGGCTTACGTACACTGTTAATTCACCTTCTTCAGGTCATGAATATGCGGCTCAGATAGTATGGAATAACCGCAAAGATTCTGAAATCTCATTAAGGATAAAATTTAAAAACTCTGACAATAATCTTTCCGGTGAAACGGGACATCTGGCATCAATAATAGAATCAAAAAAGAGCCAATACCGGTTAAAATACAGATACAACAAGAAAAGCTGGATTTTTTGCACAACTTTTGACATGAATCAATACAGAATTGGATTTGAGAAGAGCACTATAGGTCTGGCACTTTCACAGACTCTCAGCTATAAACCTGCTAATAAAAAAGTCAGCATAGATTTCAGGTATGCGGTCTTCGATGCAGCAAATTACGAAAACAGGATTTTCCTTTATGAAAATTCATTGCCGGGAAATTTTTCGATGCCATCCCTCTATGGATTGGGATCAAGACAGAGTGTTTGCTTAAATTTTGAATTAAGCAGAAATCTGAAGATCTATACCAAGCTTGGTAATTTTATTTATAGCGATAAAAATTATTGCGGTACAGGAAACGAAAGGGTCGAAGGCAGGTGCCTGACAGATATTGAGGTAATGGTTAAATGGAAATTTTAATGCAGATATCAGAGAAAGAATGAATAACTTTGTCCTGTTTTAAAATATTAGAGAAATGCCTACAATCTTGTTTGATGAAATTATCTTTGGCCCTGTCAAGAGCAGAAGACTTGGAGTTTCGCTGGGGATTAATCTTCTCCCTGTAAATGGTAAAGTCTGTTCATTTGATTGTCTGTATTGCGAATGTGGTTTGAATCATCAGCATAAGGGCGGCAAACTACCCGGTGCAGAAGAAGTAATATCAGCACTCAGGATAAAGTTGGGCAAACTTAAGGAGGAAAAGATTACTCCTGATGTTATAACTTTTGCCGGAAATGGTGAGCCAACCCTCCATCCTGACTTTTTAAAAATAATGGAAGAAACCATTACTTTAAGAAATGAATGGTTTCCAAAAGCAAAGGTCAGTGTGCTGTCAAATTCTACAACTCTTGACAAACCTGATGTTTTTAAAGCTCTTATGCTTGTTGACAATGCCATTATGAAGCTTGACAGTGCTTTTGATGAAACGGTAAGGAAAATGGACAGACCGGTGAATGCATCATACAAGGTTTCAAAGATTGTTGAAAATCTTAAAGCGTTTGAAGGGAATGTAATAATCCAGACAATGTTTACCCGTGGCAGTTATAATGGTGAAAGTTTTGATAACACTACAAGTACAGAAGTTAATGCTCTTGTTGATTTGTATAAAGAGATAAATCCGGAGTCTGTAATGATTTATACCCTTGACAGAGATACCCCTGTGGATAGTCTTGAAAAGATTTCTTTGACTGAGCTCAATAAGATCGCTACAATTATCAGAAAGAATACGGGTAAAACAGTCAGTGTATCAGGATAGCTTTTAATTTTGATTTCACATGCTTAAGCCGGATTTCAGACTTGTAAAAACTTCAGACGGATCAGATACTTTGTTTTCGGATACCATGAATGAATCTTATCATTCAGTAAATGGTGCTATTCAGGAGTCCATGCATGTTTTCATAAGTAACGGATTAGAAAAACTTATTGACGCGTCAGAAAGCAGCATCAACGTTTCGGAGTCTATTTTCAAAACCAATACTCCCGTAAATATTCTCGAAATCGGTTTTGGTACCGGTTTAAACTGTCTGTTAACATGGATTGAGGCGAACAAAAGAAATCTTAGTGTTAACTATGAAACCATCGAAGCTTTTCCGCTTTCAAAAGAAATTACAGACTCACTCAATTACGGCAGAATTATAGACGAATCTTATCAAAATACATTTTTAAATATCCATAATTGCGATTGGGAAGAGTGGATAAATCCTGAAGATTTTTCTCAAAACAAGAAACCTGGTTGTGATACACTCTCAAAAGAATTGCGTGCACCGGAATTGACTCTCCTCGCCGCAAGCAGCGAGGGATCTTCGTTTCCGTATAGGAATAACCCATTTTGCGCTAACCCCGCCGCAGAGCAGCGGGGAATGCGCACACCGGAATTCAGGCTTAAGAAAATAAATGCAGATTTTACAAGTTACGAGCTTAACTCCGGGTATGATCTGGTATACTACGATGCATTTGCCCCAAATAAGCAACCTGAATTGTGGGAGGAACAGCTTTTTTTAAAACTTTATAATGCAATTAATCCCGGAGGAATTCTTGTTACTTATTGTGCAATGGGTGAAGTCAGGAGAAGATTGCAAAGATCAGGTTTCACCACTTCAAGACTACCCGGCCCTCCGGGAAAAAGGGAAATGCTTTTTGCAAAGAAAATTTTGTAGTCTGCGCAAGTCAGCGTTTGTATGTATGATAGAACCGGATTAAGAAATAAAAGTCATTCCGGGGGATTTAGCAAATCAGAACAGGAAATAAAACGAAAGCGAAAATACAATCAGAAGTATAAACATCAGTCTTGAAAACCTGGTATCGACAAGCGAAAAATAATGAGATGTAATCAAAGATAATAAGCAGAAAATAATTAAGAGCAATTCGATATTGTTGTTCGAGAAAAGCCATATTGCAATCAACGATAACAGCAAAATTATGATGCTGTTCATGTGGTTTCTTGTAAGAAGTTTGTCCAAATGACTTTTTGGCCAGAAAGACATCAAAGCAGATATCATCAAAGCTGACATAAAAATCAGATAAACTACTTCCGCAACAGAGACTTTATTGAAGTCAGGCAGAGTTATCTGAAATAATGCATTCACAAATACATTGAAATATTCAGTTTTGCCCGATAGAATGATATAAATAGCGACTATCCAGTATATACCTGCAGCACCAAGCAATGTTGATAAAAAACCTCTTAATGATATCCCCCTGAATGCCGTTATAATCAACCATATGACCGGTATAAGAAAAACTAACTTAATCTGAAACAAAGAAGCCAGAGACATCAGCAGCGAAGCTTCAAAAAGTTGTTTATTGAAAGAGTTTGCACCTAAGGCACTAAACAATCTTGTTATTGAAAGGCAGAAAAACAAGCAGGAAAGTGTAATACCATCAATATTAAGTAAAGGAATAAATATCGCTGAAAACAAACAAAAAAGGAAAAATGAAAAGAAACTCCTTACTCTTACCAGCCTGAACTCTGAGGAGATATTATGTAAAATCAGAGCCACAATAATTATATTCACAAACCTCAAAATCCGGAATGGAAAGAGATTACTCAGGTATTGCTCAGCATTTATAAGATTAAAAAATGAAAAATCTTCTTTACTTAATCCGGACATTATATCAGATGAATTCACGTGTTGAGGGAACAATATATCCCTCAATACTGAAATTGCCAATATCAGTATGCCTGAAATAAGCAAACCCCTGGTATATGTTATCCTGGTAAGAAATCCTTTCTTCATTACAAGAGATCAAAACCTATATCAGATCTGAAATACTTTCCTTCAAAGTTGATTAATGCAGCATTTTTAAATGACTGTGATAATGCTTCATCCTTTGTATCCCCATAAGAACTGACAGCAATAACACGACCGCCATTAGTTACTACATCCCCTCCCTGAAATTTTGTTCCTGCATGAAAAACAACACTGCCTATTACTTCTTCAAGACCGGTAATAACTTTACCTTTTTCATAATCTCCCGGATAACCACCTGAAACCTGCATCACAGTCACAGCATATCGATTATCAATCTCAATTGTTTTTGTGTCAAGATTACCATGAGCTACACCATCAAGCAAATCAACAAAATCAGATTTTATCCTCAGCATTACAACCTCAGTCTCCGGATCTCCCATACGTGCATTATATTCAATCACATACGGTTCATTATTTACATTAATCAAACCAAAAAAGATAAAACCCTTATAATCAATACTTTCTGAAGCCAGTCCTTCCACGGTCGGCTTAATTATCCTTTCTTCTACTTTACTCATGAAGATTTCATCGGCAAAAGATACAGGTGAAACCGCACCCATGCCACCTGTATTCAGTCCGGTATCTCCTTCTCCAATCCTTTTATAATCTTTGGCAACAGGGAGTATCTTATAATTTTTTCCATCAGTCATAGCAAAAACAGAGCATTCGATACCTGAAAGGAACTGCTCGATTACGACTGTTTTACTGGAATCTCCAAACTTTCCTTCCAGCATTGAAACCAGTTCATTTGAGGCTTCTTCAATATTATCAATAATAAGTACACCCTTACCGGCTGCAAGTCCGTCAGCTTTGAGTACATAAGGAGCCTGCATTGATTTCATGAACTCAATACCTTCGGTTATGTTTTCTGCTGTTACACTTTTATATTTTGCAGTGGGAATATCATGTCTTAGCATGAAAGCCTTGGAAAAGTCCTTGCTACCCTCCAGTCTTGCTCCGCTTTTTGACGGACCAATCACAGGAATTGAAGAGGTTTCAGGCTCATTTTTGAAATAGTCATATACGCCCTTAACCAATGGATCTTCAGGACCAACTATTATCATATCCACATCATTTGACAAGACAAAGCTCTTTAAAGCCGGAAAATCAGTCGCTGAAATGGGAACATTTGTACCTGCTAATCCGGTTCCGGCATTCCCGGGGGCAATAAAAAGTTTTCCGGTTTTATCACTTTGTGCAATTTTCCAGGCAAGCGCATGCTCCCTGCCGCCTGATCCGAGTAACAACAGATTCATATTCAATTTTTTTATTAACGACAAAGATACTTCATCCCTGATAAACTTCATTCATTTTGAATTATTTTTGCAAGAAGTAAAATATTGTATGGACATACATTCACTGACTGAGTTTATTAAAACTGAAGCTATTAATTTGGGTTTCGACGTTTGCGGGATAGCAAAAGCTGATAATGTTTCAGCTGAATTTACCCGCAATTATGAAACCTGGCTAAGTAATGGTTTCAACGCTGATATGTCCTACATGAACAGGAACATTGATAAAAGGCTTGATCCCCGTAAACTTGTTGAAGAAACCAAATCTGTTATCGTAGTTGCCCTGAACTACTACCATGGATTAAATCAAGAAAGTTCCTTAGCTGATAGCAATCTTAAAATTGCCAGGTATGCACTTAATCCTGATTATCATAAAATCATCCGTGACAAGCTATACCTGTTGCTTGAATCGGTAAGATCACAGGGCATTACCGTCAGGGGCAGAGCATTTTCTGATTCAGCTCCGGTAGCTGAAAGATATTGGGCAAAGCAGGCGGGTATTGGATGGATCGGCAAAAACCATAATATTATAATCCCCGGCAAAGGTTCTTTTTTTCTTTTGGGTGAGTTAATGGTTGATACAGAGCTTGAATACGATCAACCGATAAAAGACCTTTGCGGTAAATGTAATAAATGCATTGATGCCTGTCCGGGTTCGGCTTTAAGTATTGATGAAAGTCTGGATGCAAGAAAATGCATTTCGTGGATGAATATTGAAAAAAAAAATGAGCTCACCGAAGAGGAAGCTGTTTTATGCGGTAAAAGCGGATATTTTTTCGGTTGTGATATATGTCAGGAGGTCTGCCCGTGGAACAGGTTCAGCAAGGAGCAGACGCTTGATGAAATGCAGGCAATAGACCAACTCTCCGGTTTTGATGCTGATAAGTTTTTAACTTATGACACTGAAGCGTTCGAAAGTATATTCTTCAATACAAGCCTCTACAGGTCAGGAATTAAAAAACTGACAAACAATTTGAATATCATAATGTTAAAACGCCTGTAACACTTGCTTTCAGCTTATTTATTTATTATAATTGTACAGTTTTGACGTTAAAAAAAGATTTGCAGTTTATCCCTTATTTGTTTGTAATACTTGCAGTTAACTGAATTTATGTTTTTAAATCAAATTCAAATGAAAACACTTCGTTTTTTGTTAGTCCTTATATTAACTTCAGTTTTGTTTTCTTGTACAGGCGATTCAGGATGGGATTTGTTTGGCGATAAACCTTCCAGAAGAAGGCTGAATGAAAATGGCTTTGCCATTTATACTACTAAGAACTTTATGCCTTATAATCAATCCATAGATTATACTACATTTAATCTTGATACTGTTGATTTAAATGATAAACCTTTTTTGACCGGTGAAGACATAATAAGCTATGACTCGTTATCTCATATACTGACTCTTCACAAGAACAGAACTGAGCTTACATATCCCAGACAATCTGTTTACGGACAAATGTTTATAGTTTTTCTTTATGATAAGCCTGTTTATTGCGGTTTCTTCTGGTATGCTTTTTCTTCTGTACCATGCAACTGGATTTACATCCGGGATTTTAATGATAATGATGAACTTAAATCAAACCAAATACAATTCAGCGCGGGTTATCCCAATCCATCGTTTTTCCATGGATCAGATCCCAGATCAAGTAAAGTTATAATAGATTATTTTGAATCTGCCGGAAAACTCATCTGAAGCAAACCTGTTCATTATTCCTGACTCAATTTTTTATAATAAAAAAAGCCCTCATCAGAGGGCTTCCGTGTTGTCTCACTAGGATTCGAACCTGGACAGACAGTACCAAAAACTGTAGTGCTACCATTACACCATGAGACAATCCGCTTAGCTTTCCATTGAAAGCGGGGCAAAAGTACTTAAAATCTTTGAACCTTCAAAGTCCGAAAGACATTTTTTTATTTGACAACAATCAGGTAATAGTTTTTCTTACCCTTCTGAGCCAATATGTAGCGCCCATTCAATAAATGTGAATCATCAAGACACGCATCTACAGATGACCATTTTTCCTTGTTGATTGAGAAACCTCCGGCTTGAATCATTTTACGGCATTCTCCTTTTGAAGGAAAAACGGCAGCCTTATCGGTCAGAAGGTCAACAATTTTAACGCCACCGGAAAATTCATCTTTTGAAATCTCAAATGTAGGTACACCTTCAAAAACAGAAAGAAATGTTTCTTCATCAAGTTTTTTCAGAGCATCAGCAGTTGCATTACCGAAAAGAATTGAAGAAGCCTCAACAGCTGCATCATAATCTTCTTTTGAATGAACCATATAAGTGATCTCTTTCGCAAGGGTTTTCTGGAGTATTCTCATATGAGGCTCAGCGCGGTGAGCTTCAGTCAGTGACTCAACTTCTTCCTTTGACAGGAATGTGAAAATCCTTATGAATTTCTCTGCATCAGTATCACTTACATTAAGCCAGAATTGTACAAACTTATAAGGGGATGTATAGCGCTTATCAAGCCATACGTTCCCGCTTTCAGTCTTACCGAATTTACTACCATCAGCTTTTGTTATCAAAGGACAAACCAAAGCATAAGCTTCACCACCGGATACTCTTCTGATAAGTTCGGTTCCGGTTGTTATATTTCCCCACTGATCTGAACCGCCAACTTGTATCCTGCAGTTTTTCTCCTGATACAGGTGTAAGAAGTCGTAACCCTGCAGAAGCTGATACGAAAATTCAGTAAATGACATACCTTCTGATGACTCTGAACTTAGTCTCTTTTTTACAGAGTCCTTTGCCATCATATAATTTACAGTAATATGCTTTCCGATTTCTCTTATGAAACTCAAAAAAGAGAAATCTTTCATCCAGTCATAGTTATTTACAAGCTCGGCAGCATTAGGAGCATCACTATTAAAATCCAGAAATTTTGATAACTGTAGCTTTATTGCATTTTGGTTATGTCTCAAAGTTTCTTCACTTAACAGAACTCTTTCCTGAGATTTCAGAGACGGATCTCCAATCATACCTGTTGCTCCGCCTACAAGAGCTATAGGTTTATGTCCACAACGCTGAAAATGCATAAGCATCATTACACCAACAAGATGGCCAATATGGAGTGAATCCGCAGTAGGGTCAATACCCAAATATGCAGTAGTCATTTCCTTCTTAAGTTGTTCTGATGTACCCGGCATCATATCGTGAATCATTCCACGCCATTGCAATTCTTCAATAAAATCCATGTAAAAAAAGTAATATGAATATATTAATTGTTAAAATACGTTAAAATTAAAAAAATATATGCGAATGATTGAACTATTTTGTGCAAAAATACGTCATATTTTAGAACGAACTACTAAAATCATTTAAATATTTGATTAAATGATATAGTTACTATATTTTTGTATGTTATTATTTTTCTGTTAGAAATCAGAAAATTGAATATTTTACATAACACCTTTATTAATTTTATAGAATCAAACATTTATGAAACCACTCCAAAGCAATGTATTGATTTTTTCTGTTAAAGGTTCAGTACTGGGAACGAAAGTTCATGAATCTTTATTGAACTCAAGAGCTGAAGTTGAAAACACTTACAGTGTACAGAAATCAATTGAATTCATTACAGACGAAAATCCATGTTTAGTTTTCATCGATACTCCAAGCGATGATGCTAAGGCTATTGAACTTTGCAAAAAAATCAAGAAATTGAAAGACGACATGCGCTTCAATGTTTATTTTCTGCTTGACAACAATCAGAAAATTGAAGAGCAACTCGAATGGTTCGATTTGGGAGTCGACGAATTTGGCACACGTGATACTAACTCTGTTCTGATTACACGCCGTGTACAGAACATCATTTCTAAGTATCTTGGTGCATCAAAAGAAGTAGTTCCCCAAAAAGGTATCGTTATCGATCGCGAAAGATATCTTGTTTACAAAGACGGTAAAGACATTTTCCTTCCAAGAAAAGAATTTGAGCTATTACTTCTTTTAGCTTCCAAACCAATGAAAGTCTTCACAAGAGAAGAAATCTTTAAACTGGTATGGGGTAACAAATCAATCGTTGGTGATCGTACAATTGATGTGCACGTACGCAAGATTCGTGAGAAAATCGGTGAAAATTACATCTCTACCATCAAAGGTGTAGGATATAAATTCATCGGATAATTTCCCATAGAACTTATTTAAACTGCCCGGAATTTCAAAAATTCCGGGCAGTTTTAGTTTATATAGCTGACACCTTAGTGTGGTCTGCACTAACGATTATGCATTTATTGATATCAAATGTCTGAAATTGGTTTCGACCTGTGAAACCAGCTCTTGAATTGACTCTTCTCTGGTCTCAGCTATCAAACGATAAACTTCTTCAATACATTTATCTGAAACGTCTGTTTCAATAAACAACCGATTTTTATCACATGATTTCAGGGCTTCAATGTTAAACTTCTCTCCAAATGAAAAGTAAAAACCCTTTGAAGACAATTGTTGAGTTTCCTGCAGATTTCCTCTGAAACCATGTATTATCCATGCAGGTATGTCTTTAAACTCATATTTTGCCTTTAAAATTATTTCCATTCCACCTACATTATGTAATAAAACAGGTTTCTTAAGTTTATCAGCTATCATTAACTGCGATCTTAAAACATCAATCTGTTTTTCTATAGGTGAACTGCAATATTTATCAAAACCTATTTCTCCGATTAAAATTACATTTGGAATATCAAAAAAACATTCGAGCAATTTGATTTCCTCAATTTCCCAATCTAAAGATTTCCATGGATGAATCCCAAAACTTAAATACCGATTTTCAGGGCTAAAAAGATTATCATTATTTTTAGTGGCTTCCACATTGAGAACACTAATAGTGCCTGCTATGGACTTATCTTTATGACAGTGCAGGTCTACAAACATCAGGGTACAGGATCATAACCGTGTCCACCCCATGGATGGCATCTCAGGATTCTTTTTAATGCAAGCCAGAAACCCTTAAAGGGGCCATATTTCATTATAGCTTCAATGGCATACTGTGAACAAGTTGGTGTAAATCTGCAGGAAGGTGGTTTTAAAGGAGAAATCGAATATTGATAAAACTTTATCAGTCCCAGAAAGATATACTTAAATAACAATCCGGGTAAATCAATAATTCTGATCTTCTTTTTATTCCTGTTTTCCTGCATTTAAATTTTCACTGGAAGTTATAGCCGCGGCAATTTTATCCAATGCCAGTTTAACCTTACTCTCTGTTTTCTTAAATGACAGAGTTTTATCAGGTATCCATATAAAACAAATTGAAACTGACTTTTGATTTCCGGAAAATGCATTTATTAAACGTGATTTATTAAGTCTGTATGACTCACGCACCAAACGTTTCGCCAGATTCCTGTCTACAGCGTGTTTTAGTTTTTTCTTAGAAACACTTACCATAACCTTCACAGAGCTTTGCCCGGAGGTATCTTCTGCTTTCCATATCACTCTTAGCGGATATGAGATGAAAGATTCTCCATTTTCAAATAGTTTTGCAATGCTAATATCGCTGCAAAGATGTTCAGATTTATTAAAACTATAGTCCATTTGTAAGTTTCTGAAAGAGACTAAAAAACAAAAACGCTGTTTTCGCAAATGTAGAAAATCTACCGGAAAACAGCGTAAATATATTTACACAGATTGATTACTTCTTGCTTAACCTGTGGTTTTCTTTTACATATGCTTCAATCGCAGCAGTAATCGAAGGATATTCAGGTGTAGGAGCCTCAACATCCAATCTTAAACCTGAATCTTTGACAGCTTTAGCCGTTGTGGTTCCCAGACAAGCGATCGCAATTTCTCCCTGATTAAATTCGGGGAAATTTTTTAAGAGCGATGCAATACCTGATGGACTGAAAAAGACCAGCATATCATAATCAAACTTTTCTTCCGGTTGAAAATCGTTGCTTACAGTGCAATACATGACAGCGGTTGTGTACTCAATCTTCTTTTCATCCAGCTTGGTAATTAAATCATCCTTATGTACATCAGATACAGGTATAAGAAATTTATCTCCGTTATGCTTTTGAATCAGCTGTACAAAACTGTCCATCTTGCCGTCCTGACTATAAAATATTTTCCTTTTCCTGTAAACGATATATCTTTGAAGATATAGAGCAACCTGCTCGGTTATACAAAAATACTTCATCGTTTCAGGCACTGTTATCCTGAGCTCTTCACATAATCTGAAGAAATGGTCAATAGCTACTTTAGCAGTAAAGATAACAGACCCAAATTCAGGTATTACAACTCTTTGTTGTCTGAATTCTTTTGCATTAACGGGTTCCACCTTAATAAATGGACGAAAATCTATCTTTAGACCATACTTTTCAGCCAAATCAAAATAAGGGGATTTTTCAGATGCAGGTTTTGGCTGAGAAACGAGTAAATTCTTGATTTTCAAAATATATGACTTTTATATGAACACAAAAAAATATTAAAGAAATAAGCCATTGATAAGCAATGCAATGGGTCCAATTTCCAGCGTGCAAAGATACAAAATCAAATATAAAAAACCCTCATTCTTTATCGAAAATAATTTTATGGCTTGTGCTATCTGCATCAATTTAGGTATAAACCAAAACGTTGCGAGCCAAAAAAACAATAGCCAGATTGGTATTAAATTGCCGGTTTCGTGAACAATCACCAGAGGTAAAGTAGAAAAAGCAAAAATTGTGGCAGAAATCCTGACACCGGTCAGCCATTTACGCACCTGATTAGTTGAAAAAAAAGTAATCCCTGCTAACCATATAATTAAATATCTGAATAACCAGAATCCGGTTATAAATGATATTACCCTTATAACTACAAACATATCAGTGTAGTCCGGTTTATTTCCAAAAATAACTTCACTATACATTTTTACTGCAAATACCAGTATTACAAGGTTTACTGCCCAAATAACCGGTTGTAAAAGTATTGAAAATGCCCCCGTTATTACAAATCTGTCATCAGGAGAATTAACATTTTTAATTCTCGCTGAAATTTCATCTTTCCCTTTTCTTAAAAAATTTCCTGTAAAAAAAATTATAACAAGAATCATTAAAATCAGAACACTTTCAGAAATAGCAGTATTTGTTTTGAAATCTCCGGGATGAACTACAGTTTCTCTAATTTCAGGTAAAAGATTATTTTGAGAAGACTTTGCCCATAGTGTATCATATTTACTGAATTCGCTTAAAACGGCCGGCACATTAAAATCAAACAAAGAATCAGCATACTGAGTCATCTCCGGGATGATGGTCTGAATCAAAGCAGTGTCAGTATTTAAAGCTGTGTCCTGTAGCATTTATAAGCAGTATTTTTCCACTTGCAAAAGTAAACATTAAACATTGAAAATTTTATGCTGATCTTAAAGTATAAATCAATATTTGGTTTCTTTTAGTACTTTTGTCTCCAGAATAACACTCATTATGCAGGGCAAGGTTTTCATTACAGGCAGTACAGGTCTTATTGGTGTGCACTTGATTATCCGTCTTTTTAAAAGCGGGATAAAGATTAAAGCACTCATCCGTCCTACGTCTTCATTAAGCCAATTGAGACTTATCTGTGAATTTTACGGAGTTTCATTTGAAAACCTTTACGAAAGTGTTGAATGGGTTTTTGGAGATACTCTTGATTATGTTGGTCTGATGGATCACATGGAGGGTGTTGAACAGGTTTTCCATTGTGCAGCAGTAGTTTCTTTCAATGAAAAAAACCGCTCTGAACTGCTCAACACTAATGTAAAAGGGACTTCCAATATGGTTGACGCTGCACTTAGAGCCGGTGTGAAGAAATTTTGCTTTATAAGTTCTATAGGTTCACTAGGCGATGCAGGTAACGGCACATTTATTGACGAAGATTCTTACAGAGATCCAAACAAGAAAAACTCCGCGTATTCTGAAAGCAAGTATCTTTCAGAACTTGAAGTTTGGCGGGGTTCTGTTGAAGGTTTAAACGTTGTAATTTTAAATCCGGGAGTTGTACTTGGCCCCGGCAAGACGGATAAAGGAAGCCTGTTGCTTTTCAAAGCAGGCAGCAAAGGAATCCCGTTTTATACAGATGCTACCACCGGATATGTTGACGTAAGAGACATTTGTGCTGTAGCTACGCAACTTATGGATAAAGGTATTTTTGGCAAAAGGTTTGTTTTGGTTTCCGGAAATCATTCAAACAAAGAAATATTTACCATGATAGCCAATGAATACGGGAAAAAAGGCCCGTCGATAAAGGCCGGAAGTGGCTTATTAAAAACCGCGGCCTTTTTGTCGGCAATTTATGGCAAAATAACCTCGATAACTCCGCAATTAACCAGGGATACTGTAAAATCTGCCAAATCATCTCAGAAATTCTCAAGCTCAAAAATCATCGAAGAGCTGAATTTCAGTTTTATCCCAATCGGACAAACTATTAAAGAAACGGCTGACTTTTTAAAAATAAAAAAGATCCTGTAAACATATCACTCAATTATCAGCTGTTTTTTGTTTCAGCATTTTTACTAAGAGTTTCAAGCCATAATCTCCTTATAATTGCACTCCCCGGGTAAATCACTCTCCAATAGGCATTAAAATAGCGACTATCACTTTTTGATACAGGCAAATTGCGTGTTTCAGTACTGACAAGAGTCTTCCCGTTTTCCAGACTTTTAAAATGAAAGTTAATAGCAACTTTTACATAACCGGGATCGTTAAAGACAGCAAATTCTTTAAATGTGGAGATTACCGGTGGAGGAGTTTTTCCATAAGTTTTTATCACCATCATTGTTAGCAATTCGCTTGAATCTGCAATCATAAAATTGAAGTCCGGTGTTACAAAAGTACTTGTATCCAGACTATTATTTGCAGCTTTATCACTCATATCTTTGTTTTCATCGGCAATACCTCTTATTTTTAATAAAAGCAACACAGCCGGAATATCCTGTACACCTGTCACCATAAGGGCTTTTTTAACTTCATCAACAGAAGCATCAGCGATAATCTCATGATATTCCTTACTGGAATATTCAGGCATAATTTTGTCAAGAGCCATTTCAGTATCGGAATAACTAACTTTTGCAGGTATCAATAAAGATGTTGCAGAAATCAGAATCCCGCCAATTAAAACATAAAACGCAACTGTCCTGTTAAGTATAAATAAAAAAGCAAGTGGTTTTATCATAGAAATTACACCTGAAACAATTATGATGAAACCAATCCAGAAGAAATATGAAGGTGCATAAAATGGTGCATACTTCATTAAAAAAAACATTACTGATAGTGCTGCCACAACACAGATAATCCCGGGAATAAACTGAATGTATTTCATACGATTTTTTTTAATTATATCGCAAAGATTCAACTAGTAAAATGAAACCGAAAACAAAGTTTATGAACAGGCAGTTTTTGTAAACAAAACCCTATAAGGAGGGGCAGAATCAAAAATAATCCAGTTATGTGGTCATAATATATCCCGGATTTTTAACTATTAGAATAATCTGCTAAGGTTGAACTGCCATAAAAAAAGGACTAAGCCGGTTTTACCCCACTTAGTCCTTTTTTTACAAAATATTTTAACTGCTTGCCGCAGTGATAAAAAATATCAATCTTTAAATTTAGCTTTCAGGAACTCTCTGTTCAATCTTGCGATGTTTGTGATTGAAATATTTTTAGGACATTCAGCTTCACAAGCTCCTGTATTTGTACAGTTGCCAAAGCCAACTTCATCCATTTTAGAAACCATTGCTCTTGCTCTTCTTGCAGCTTCAGCCTTTCCCTGAGGAAGCATAGCCAACTGGCTAACCTTGGCAGAAACAAACAACATCGCTGAACCGTTCTTACATGCTGCTACACAAGCACCACAACCGATACATGATGCAGAATCCATAGCTTCGTCAGCGATTTCCTTTGCAATTGGTAATGCATTGGCATCCTGAGCACCACCCGTGTTTACAGAAACATAACCACCAGCCTGAATGATCTTATCAAAAGCAGTACGGTCAACCATAAGGTCACGGATGATTGGGAAACCATGTGAACGCCATGGTTCAATGGTTATGGTTTCACCATCATTAAACTTACGCATATGTAACTGACAAGTGGTAACATCTTCGTCAGGTCCGTGTGGATGTCCGTTGATGTAAAGAGAGCACATGCCGCAAATACCTTCACGACAATCATGATCGAATACTATAGGTTCCTTGCCTTCGCCGATAAGTTTCTCGTTCAGAAGGTCCAACATTTCAAGAAATGAGCTGTCGGTGGAAACGCCGTCAAGTTTATATGTTTCAAAAGCGCCCTTGACTTTAGGTCCGCGTTGACGCCAGACTTTTAATGTTATATTGATTAACTTTTCCATATCCTCATTTATTTATAATTCCTTTGTTGTACCTTGACAAACTCATAATTCAATTCTTCCTTAAGAAGTTCAGGTTCCTGACCTTCACCATTGTATTTCCAGCAAGATACAAATGAGTATTTATCATCATTTCTTAGCGCTTCTCCTTCAGGTGTCTGGTATTCTTCACGGAAGTGTCCACCGCAGGATTCCTCACGATTCAGACCATCTCTTGCCATAAGATCACCGATTTCGATGAAATCAGCTACCCTGAGAGCTTTTTCAAGCTCAACATTCTGATCATTACATTGCTCCAGAATTCTTTTCTTAACGCTTTGATTTTTTCAATAGCGGTTTCCAGAGATTGTTTTGTACGTCCCATACCTACATAATCCCACATAATATGTCCGAGTTCCTTATGTAATGAATCCACAGAACGCTTACCCTGGATCTTCATCAATTTTTCGATACGGGCCTTAACAGCTTTTTCGGTTTCAACAAACTCAGGAAGGTCAGTGGAGTAACGGGGAGTACGGATTTCGTCAGCAAGATAATTTTGTATAGTATAAGGTAATACGAAATATCCGTCAGCAAGACCCTGCATCAAAGCAGAAGCACCCAAACGGTTAGCACCGTGATCAGAGAAGTTTGCTTCACCGACACAAAACAATCCGGGGATTGAAGTCATTAGCTCATAATCTACCCAAACACCACCCATAGTATAGTGGATTGCAGGATAAATCATCATAGGAGTTTCATATGGATTTTCGTCAACGATCTTTTCGTACATCTGGAAGAGGTTACCATAACGGGCCTCAACAACTTTGCGACCAAGACGGTTGATTGCATCTGAAAAGTCAAGATATACAGCAAGACCTGTTGCACCAACTCCGAAACCGGCATCACAACGTTCTTTGGCAGCACGTGATGCAACGTCACGGGGTACAAGGTTACCGAATGCAGGATATCTGCGTTCGAGATAATAGTCGCGGTCATCTTCAGCTATCTGGGTAGGTTTCAACTTACCTGCACGTATAGCTTCAGCATCTTCTTTTTTCTTAGGTGTCCAGATGCGACCATCATTACGAAGAGATTCAGACATCAAAGTCAGCTTTGACTGGTTTTCTCCGTGAACAGGAATACATGTCGGGTGAATCTGAGCATAAGCAGGATTGGAAAAGAAAGCACCTTTCCTGTAACACTGCATAGCAGCAGAGCCATTAGAACCCATAGCGTTTGTAGAAAGGAAAAATGCATTACCGTAACCACCTGTGCCTATGACAACAGCATGAGCAGCAAAACGCTCAACTTTACCTGTTACAAGATTTCTTGCAATAATACCACGTGCCTTACCATCAATTACGACAAGGTCAAGCATTTCATATCTGGTATAGAGTTTTACGCTACCTTTATTTACCTGGCGGCTGAGAGCAGAATAAGCACCCAATAATAATTGTTGACCAGTCTGGCCTTTTGCATAAAAAGTACGTGAAACCTGCGCACCACCAAAAGAACGGTTATCTAAAAGACCTCCGTATTCGCGCGCGAAAGGAACACCTTGTGCAACACATTGATCAATAATATTGTTTGATACTTCAGCAAGACGATAGACATTAGCTTCACGAGCACGATAGTCACCACCTTTTATAGTATCATAAAATAATCTGTAAACTGAGTCACCATCATTCTGGTAATTCTTTGCAGCATTGATACCACCCTGAGCAGCAATTGAGTGTGCACGACGTGGTGAATCCTGAATACAGAAATTCAAAACATTGAAACCCAGTTCTCCGAGAGTAGCAGCAGCTGAAGCGCCGGCAAGACCGGTTCCCACTACAATAATATCAAGACGACGTTTGTTAGCAGGATTCACCAGCTTCTGATGAGCCTTAAATTCTTTCCATTTTTCTGCCAACGGTCCTTCAGGAATCCTGGCATTAATTACTTTATTATCTTTTATAGCAGTCATAACTTAGATTTTTTTAGCCCAGCAATGTGGTGATCAGGAAATAAACCGGAATACTGATGAACAACAGGATTACAATGGTAGCAACAACGTTTGAAATTGCTTTAACACGTGGTAACCATGTATGATTGTTCAAACCAAGAGTCTGCAAAGCACTCCATACACCATGTGTAAGGTGAAACCAAAGAGCTCCGAGCCATACTATATAAAGCAGGCTGTAAACAGGAGTACTGAAAATTTCAGTAATCAGCATCAGACCGTTAACAGGTTCGTTACCCATTATTTCCTGTAATTGCATTTTTGTCCAGAAATTAATCAGATGCAAAGCAAGAAAACCAAAAATGATAATGCCCAACACGAGCATGTTTTGAGAAGCCCATTCTACACCCGGTGCTTTTTTGCTTACAGCATATCTGTCTTTGCCTCTTGCAAGATAATTTTGCAATGTAAGCCAAAATGCATAGCAAATGTGAACAACCATAAGAAAAGCCAGTCCGATAGTAGCAATAACAGCATACCAGTTAGCACCCAGAAATTCACAGATTGCATTATAAATATCCGTTCCGCCGATTTTATCGACAACAATGAATATGTTCATGATACTGTGAAAGGTCAGGAACAAAACAAGTGCGGCTCCGGTCACACTCATGACCAGCTTCCGCCCAATGGATGAATTGAAAATAAATAAACTCATACCTTTGATAAATTAGGTTTTGTAATATAGATTATTTGTTGTTTTTCGGTCTGTTTTTTAAAACCGCAAAAGTACAGTAATTCAATTTTAGACGCAAATGATTACAGAAATTTTTCCTTAATTTAGAGCATATCTTTATAATTAGATTGAAATTCAGCAAATTGAACTTTGAATAAAATGATAATCATGCATTTTGTATAACACAGCAACATTAAAATAAATATAAAATGACTAATTTTGGGCTTTCCCCGTCACTATACACTTTTTAAAAATAACACAGAATATTACAATTTATATAGATTCGATTGAAAAAATTGAATAACATGGACAACGAACATTCAAAAATTATCACTAATGCAATAAACAACCTGTCAGAATACGATTTACTGAAAGGATTGTGCCACGAGCAGATGGATTCATTCCCAATGCCATCCGGAACTATACTTGAAGAGATAATAACACTTTGCAGGTCTGTTTTGTTCCCGGGCTATTTCGGAAATACTTCCATAAACAGACATAATCTTTCATATCACATTGGTGTAAATGTAGAAAGATTGCACAACCTTATCAGTTCTCAGATTCAGGCAGGGCTTTGTTTCGCGTTCAGGAACAGCCTTGATGAAAACAAAAATTGTGAAGAAGAATATACTCCCAGACAAAAGACACAGGAGATGGCAACCAGGTCAAGAAAAATATCTGCTGAGTTTATATCTTCGCTCTCTGAAATAAGAGATATACTTGCAACCGATGTTCAGGCTACATTTAACGGAGATCCGGCAGCACAAAGTTTTGATGAAGTCATTTATTGTTACCCCGGCATCAGAGCTATAGTCAACTACAGAATAGCACATAAATTACTCGAACTCGGTGTCCCTATGATACCCAGAATGATTACAGAAATGGCTCATTCAGAAACCGGTATAGATATACATCCGGGAGCAACTATAGGCAAATATTTTGCGATAGACCATGGTACGGGCGTAGTCATTGGAGCTACTGCAGTAATTGGTAATAGTGTAAAACTATATCAGGGAGTTACCCTGGGTGCAAAAAGCTTTCCGCTCGATGAAGAAGGACATCCTATCAAAGGCATTCCAAGACATCCGATTATAAAAGACAAAGTCATAGTCTATTCCAACGCAACCATACTTGGAAGAATCACAATTGGCGAAGGAGCAATAATCGGGGGAAATATATGGGTGACAGAAGATGTCGCTCCAAACACTCACATTGTACAATCAAAAGCAAAAAAATGAGCAAATTCGAGCTTATTGCGAAAACCATGCAGGGACTTGAAGGAGTACTTGCTGATGAAATATCTGCCATTGGCGGAGAAGAAATCATTGTCGGCAGACGTATGGTTTCATTTATGGCCGACAAGGCATTAATGTATAAATCAAACATACATTTACGTACAGCACTCAGGATATTGAAACCGATTGCATCGTTTAAGGCCGGGAATGCTGACGAAGTATATGATAAAATACTGAAAATCAACTGGGATGAAATTATTTCACCGGATCAGTCTTTTTTTATTGATACAACTGTTTTCTCAGATCTTTTCAGACACTCCAAGTTCCTTTCTTACAGAGTCAAAGATGGTATTGCAGATTATTTTTACAATAAAATCGGCAAAAGGCCCTCAGTAAGCCTTACTAATCCTGACATATATATTAATGTACACGTAGCTCATGACACATGCACGGTTTCTCTTGACAGCTCAGGAGAATCACTTCATAAAAGAGGCTACAGGTTGGAACAGACAGAAGCACCCCTGAATGAAGTTCTGGCTGCAGGTATGCTGTTACTTGCCGGTTGGAAAGGGCAATGCAATTTTATTGACCCAATGTGCGGATCAGGTACTCTTCTGATTGAAGCTGCTCTGATTGCATTAAACATACCTCCGGGAATATACCGTAAATCATTTTCTTTTGAAAAATGGAAAGATTTTGATGAAGACTTACTTGATGAGATTATCAATGAAGACATTCCCGAAAAAAAATTTGATTTCAAAATTTACGGATCGGACAATTCACCGAAAGCCATTGAGATAGCAGGCAAAAACATTAAAAATGCAAGCATCAGCAGGTATGTGGAGCTTGAACTCCGCCCGATACAAAGAATTGAACAGGCACCCGAAAATGGTATGCTTATAACAAATCCTCCATACGGAGAAAGAATCAAGCCGGATGACCTTATGGCCTTATATGAGAATATTGGCGAAAGGTTAAAACATGCATTTACAGGATATGACGCCTGGATATTAAGTTACAGAGAAGATTGTTTCGACAAAATAGGCCTGAGGCATTCAGCCCGCATAGAACTGATGAACGGACCACTTGATTGTGAATTCAGGAAATATGAGATTTTCAGAGGAAAAATGAAGGAAATAAAATCTGAAAGAAAATATAACCGCTGATATGGCGAAACAATCTAAATATTATGTTGTCTGGGCAGGTAGAGAACCCGGAATATTTTATAACTGGAATGAATGCAAAACCAGTATAGATAATTACGAAAATGCCAGATACAAATCATTCGAATCTTTGGAAGAAGCAGAAACCGCTTTCAAAAAAGGTTGGATGCACTATTATAAATCCAAAAGCGGAAGACCTGTTGACAATAAAACACCCAAACCCACAGGCGATTTTATAGCTGTAGATGCTGCCTGCAGCGGAAATCCCGGGAAAATGGAGTACAGAGGAGTTTTCAGGGAATCATCTAATCAGATATTTCATTTGGGGCCATTTGAGGAAGGCACTAATAATATAGGTGAATTCCTTGCTTTAGTTCATGCACTGGCACTTCAGACACAAAAAAAAACTTCTATACCTGTATACTCTGATAGTATGAATGCTATTGCCTGGGTAAAGAAAAAAAAATGTGGAACAAAACTAAATCAGACTGAAGCAAACAGACCTATTTTTGAATTGATAGACAGAGCTGAAAAATGGCTTACGTCAAATGAATACAAAATCCCAATCTATAAATGGGAGACATCATTATGGGGAGAAATTCCTGCCGATTTTGGAAGAAAATAAAAAACAATTGACAATACTTATTGTTTAACTTAAGTACGGCTTTTTGCAATTAAAAAAGATTTGTTACGTTTGTGCCCTAAAAAAAAATCACCCATCATAGTGAGATCTGATAGCTTATGAAAGTTGTTGCTGACATAGAAATACCATATTTGAAAAATATTCTGGAAACTGTATCAGAAGTCGTTTATATATCCGGACGTGAAATATCCAGAAATGACCTTCTTGATGCTGATGCTCTGATTATAAAATCAAGAACCATTTGCAATATGGACTTACTTGAAGGAACAAATGTTAAATTTATAGGTACAGCTACATCAGGTTATGACCATATTGATACAGACTATTGCAAGATTAAGAATATCAAATGGGTATATGCACCTGGATGTAATTCAAAAGCAGTCGCACAATATGTTACATCATGCATACTAACCTTTGCTGAAAAATATGATTTTGACCCTTCTGAAAAGACAATCGGAATAATCGGAGTAGGTCAGTGCGGTCAGAAAGTCGAAAGACATGCCAGACTACTGGGAATGAATGTCGTGCTGAATGACCCGCCAAGAGCAAGAAATGAAGGAGAAAAAAACTTCAAATCTTTGGAGAGCCTGCTTAAAGAATGTGATATAATTACATTCCATCCTACTCTTGAAAAAGAAGGCCCTGAAA
>CAZCWK010000002.1:0-128952 GCA_964502355.1 uncultured Bacteroidales bacterium | reverse complement strand
GAGCATATCACCAATAATCAGGCGGTGCGCAACACCATGCTGGAACGCGGCATCCGGCCGGAGGCATTGCCGCCGGTCGAGGATGTGAAGAAGGTCGAGCGCCGCCTCGTTTCCGACGAAAAGAAGGCCCTGAAAAAACATTTCACATGGCAGATGATGCATTTTTCTCAAGATTAAGAAAACCTGTATTCATTATAAATACATCAAGAGGCGGAGTAGTAGCGGCTGAATCACTCAAAAAAGCTATCGATGAAGGTAAAGTAATCGACTGCGCTTTGGATTGCTGGGAAAACGAACCTGATCTCGACAGAGAATTGTTAGACAAAAGCATGATTGCCACTCCGCATATATCCGGATATTCATTTGATGGTAAAGCTATTGCCACAAAAACGATACTTGACCAGTTAATATTATTCTTTCAGTTAAGCATTACAACAAGTTTGCAGGAACTTCCGGTTCCCGACAATCATTTACTTAAAATCTCAAAAAACTGTAAAAACAAAATAGCAGCTGCATTATTGTTTTCCTACGATCCTTTGAAAGACACAGAAATACTCAAGGCTTCACCAGGAAGTTTTGAAGATATAAGAAAAAACTATCCGTTAAGAAGAGACTACAAAGCTTATACTGTGCAGAATTTAAACGAAAAAGATTCTGATCTATTGAAAGCATTTGGTTTCCAGTCTCCCCAACATACTCAGGATAAGCACAGAAGCAAAAACTTCTGATTACTTCTTATATTCTGTTTTTATTTTTTCTACCAGAGTATCTATTACTTTTGGAAAATACTCATATTCCAGAGCATGAACTTTTAATGCAACATCATCAGGAGTGTCATTTTCATTAACAGAACATTTTGCCTGAAAAATGGTCTTACCTTCATCATACTTATCGTCTATCAGATGTATTGTTATACCGGATTCTTTTTCCCCGGCTTCAACGACTGCCTTATGAACCCTGTCACCATACATACCCTTACCTCCAAACTTTGGTAATAACGCAGGATGTATATTGACAATCCTGTCCTTATAGGCTTTCACAAGAAATGCAGGAATCATAAGTAAAAAACCTGCCAGCACGATGAGATCAGCTTTTGAATCTTCAAGTACACCAAGTAAAACCTGCTCATTCTCAATTTCAGATTTTGATAAAGTTATGGATCTGATACCAAGTCTGGATGCCCTCTGATGAACAAAAGCTTCAGATTTGTTGGAAATAACTATACAGATTTCAACATCACTCCTGTTTAAAAAATAATTATAAATATTCTCAGCATTTGATCCGGAACCTGATGCGAAAATGGCTATTTTGACTGTTGACATATTTTATTTTATCAATTATATTGCACACTAAAAGAATTTTTGTGCATTTTTTTTGCAGTTTCTGCTCCAAAAATTAGGGGATATACAATTTTATTTGTTTATTTGCACCGCAAAATTAAAAACAAATTTGATTATTAACTTAAAAAAACGACCATTATGTCTGATGTTGCAGCTAGAGTCAAAGCTATTATCGTAGATAAATTAGGAGTAGAAGAAACTGAAGTTACTCCGGAAGCTAGTTTCACCAACGATTTGGGAGCTGACTCTCTTGACACCGTTGAACTGATCATGGAGTTCGAAAAGGAATTTGGTTTATCAATTCCTGACGATCAAGCTGAAAAAATTTCCACAGTTGGCGATGCCATCACATTCATCGAAGCCAAAAGTGAAAACGCTTGATAGCTGAGAGACTTTAAAAAAATTATGGAATTAAGAAGAGTAGTCGTAACAGGTCTGGGCGCAATTACTCCTTTGGGTAACAATGTTCCTGATACATGGAACTCGTTGGTAAAAGGAGTAAGTGGTGCCGGGCCTATTACGCGCTTTGATGCGTCAAAGTTTAAAACCAGATTTGCTTGTGAGGTAAAAGATTACAACCCTACTGACTATTTCGAAAGAAAAGAAGTAAGGAAATACGATCTTTTTGCACAATTTGCCATTATAAGCGCAAACGAAGCTATTGCCGACTCCGGCCTGAAACCCGAAGAAGAAGATCTTTCAAGGATTGGGGTTATATGGGGTGCCGGTATAGGTGGTATATATACAGTTGAACAGGAATTAGTTGAATTCACGAAGGGGGACGGAACACCAAGATTCAATCCTTTCTTCATTCCTAAAATGATTTCTGACCTTTCTGCAGGACATATCTCTATGTCTTATGGTTTCAGAGGCCCGAATTATTGTACTGTTGCTGCATGCGCTTCATCTACAAACGCTATTGCTGATGCTTTTAATCTTATCAGACTTGGTAAAACTGATGTATTTGTCTGCGGAGGTTCCGAAGCAGCGATCACAGTTACCGGAGTCGGCGGTTTTAATGCGATGCATGCGCTTTCGACAAGAAATGATGATTTTATGACAGCTTCCAGACCTTTCAGTAAAAGCCGTGATGGTTTTGTGATTGCTGAAGGCGGCGCATGCCTTGTTCTTGAAGAACTTGAACATGCATTAGCAAGAGGAGCAAAGATTTATGCAGAAGTTGCCGGTTGCGGATTGTCAGCAGATGCATATCATATGACTGCACCACATCCTGATGGATTAGGAGCTTCAGAAGTAATGCTAAGCACACTCCAGGATGCAGGTTTGAAACCGGAAGACATCGACTATATCAATGTTCACGGTACTTCTACTCCTGTTGGTGATGTTGCTGAGTTGAAAGCGATTGCTAAAGTTTTTGGAGATCATGCTTACAAAATGAACATTAGCTCAACTAAGTCACAAACAGGTCATCTGCTTGGAGCTGCCGGAGCTATTGAGGCTATTGCATGTATAAAGGCTGTTTGCGAAGATATCGTACCTCCAACTATTAATTTCACAGAGGGAGATGAAGATCCTGAAATTGATTACAAATTGAATTTCACATTTCACAAAGCTCAAAAAAGAGTTGTCAATGCTGCTCTTTCAAATACATTTGGATTTGGCGGGCATAACGCCAGCGTTATCGTGAAAAAATGGATCCCAAATTCCTGATAAACGATATTATATATAAAATAAGGCTCCTGACTGTTAAACAGAAGGAGCCTTATTTGTTGTTTCATAAAATTTTGGGCTTTTATCCAAAAAATATCGAATTATACGAGCTTGCATTAAGACATAAATCATTGTCAACCAGAGATGATAAAGGACTGAAGTTGAATAACGAACGCCTGGAGTTCCTCGGTGATTCCGTATTAAATACTTTGGTTTCCGACATACTTTTCAAACACTACAAGAATGCTTCTGAAGGTTTCCTGTCTAAGACAAGAGCAAGAATAGTACAAAGAGATAGTATAAATAAAATTGCCGTTGAGTTTGGTCTCAATAATCTTGTTGTCACCAACACATCTTTTGAAACCACGCATTTGACAATTTACGGCAATGCCCTTGAAGCTTTGATTGGTGCTATATATCTTGACCAGGGCTACAGAAGATGTCGGCAATTTCTTGAACAAAAGATTTTTGATCAGTTTATAGATATTGAAAGTATAGCTTCATTTGATGCAAATTTCAAGTCCGCTTTACTGGAGTGGGGTCAAAAAGAAAAAAACAATGTTGAGTTCATCACAGAAGAGGCCGCTATCAACTCCGAAAATGATTTCCGTTTTGTCGCTAAAGTGATGTTGAATGATAAACAGATATCTTCAGGATCAGGAAAGACAAAGAAAGAAGCCCAGCAGAATGCTTCAAAAAATGCACTTGAGCATATAAACAGACAATGATTTTCATCAAAATACTTTTTGACAACTAAAGTGTTTCAGAAAGCATAAAAAAGAAGTAACTTTGGCATTTAACCTATGCAAAAGAGAATATGGCTTACGACTTAATTACAAATATTGCAAGCATATACTTCAAGGATCGTATTGCAGAAATTGAAGAATACAAATCAAACGCTTCTGACATTCAAAATGAGCAGATGTTTGATCTTTTGCATGAAGCTAAAGATACTGTTGCTGGCAGGAAATACGACTTTAAGACTATTTTCAGTTATCAGGATTTCAGAGAAAGAATACCTGTTACAGACGCTTCAGGCATGCTGCCATTTATTGAAAAAATAGAAAAGGGAGAAACCAATCTTTTATGGCCCGGAGCAGCTCCCAGAATACTTAAATCATTCAACGGAAATAAGATACCGGTAAGTGAACAGCTTATAGCCGAATCACTTAACCATGGGACTTATGACCTTTTAGCTTTATATATCAGGCGGAATCCTGACAGCAAATTATTCGGCGGATATTTTCTGTCTGTAGGTGATGATGGCGAACAGGAGTTCCTTTGTGAGCTTTCCACTCTTATCAGAAAAAAAGAATTGTTTTTTTTCTCGTTGTTAAACATTCCAAAGAAAGCTGAAGCTGTATCTACTTCAGAAACAGGATTTTCAAAGCTGGCAGAAGAAATTGATTCAGGCAAAATAACCTGTTTCAGAGGATCTCCTGAAGGATTATTTAAATTTCTTAAATCTTCTTCAAAACAATTAGATCCATCTCTGTTTACAGAAGCAGAGGTGCTGTTACACAAAACTGTTTCAACAAACAGTCAGCTGGATTCGATTAAATCGTCTTTACAATTACCGGTACCTGTAATAAGCCATTATATGAGTCCCGAAGGTTTTATCGGTATTCAGGATGAACCGGATGTTAGTAGTTATCTTCTGATGCTTGATCTTAGCATATTTTACGAATTTTTACCGGTCAGTGACAACGCTGCTGAACCAGTTCCTTTGGAAGATATTGATATAAATATTGACTATAAGCCTGTCATAACAAATTGTTCAGGATTGTGGAGATACAAATCTGATGGCCCTAATCTGAGATTTGTAAGTAAAGATCCCTACAGATTTATCCTGGTCTGACAGTAACAAGATTATATGGAAAATAATTTTAAAATGGATTTTGTCCTTTATAACACCTTCACACGCAAGAAGGAAGTATTCAAACCCATACATGAGAATAAAGTTGGTCTGTATGTCTGCGGACCTACGGTTTATGGCGATCCACATTTAGGACATGCCAGACCTGCTATTACTTTTGATTTATTATTCAGATATCTTACAGCAACCGGTTATAAAGTAAGATATGTCAGAAACATAACAGATGTTGGCCATCTTGAAAACGATGCTGATGAAGGAGAAGACAAAATACAGAAAAAAGCACGCATAGAGCAGCTTGAGCCAATGGAAGTTGCCCAGTACTATATTAACAGGTATCATCAGGCTATGGAAAGACTTCATGTCCTTCCACCCAGCATTGAGCCACACGCATCCGGACATATCATCGAACAGATTGAATTTGTTAAAAAGATTCTGGAAAACGGATATGCCTATATAAGTGACGGATCAGTCTATTTTGATGTAGTAAAATACAACGGGAAATATAATTACGGAAGTCTTTCGGGCAGAAATATAGATGATCTTCAGCATAATAGCAGGGAGCTTGACGGTCAGTCCGAAAAAAGGAATCCTGTGGATTTTGCTCTTTGGAAAAAAGCCTCGCCTGAACATATTATGAGGTGGCCCTCACCATGGAGTGATGGTTTCCCAGGATGGCATCTTGAATGTTCGGCAATGGGAACAAGATACCTCGGAGATGAATTTGACATTCACGGAGGTGGTATGGATCTTGTTTTCCCGCATCATGAGTGCGAGATAGCTCAATCTGTAAGTGCACTCGGTCATGCAAGCGTACATTACTGGATGCACAACAATATGATTACCATCAACGGCCAGAAAATGGGTAAATCTCTTGGCAATTTCATTACTCTTGAGGAATTCTTTAACGGCAGTCATACCTCGCTTGAAAAAGCATACAGCCCTATGACCATACGTTTCTTTATCCTTCAGGCTCATTACAGAAGTACCGTTGATTTCAGCAATGAAGCACTACAGGCATCTGAAAAAGGTTATGAAAGACTACTCGATGCATATCAAAGGCTTGGTAAGCTTATAGCATCTCCTGTTTCAACAGTTGAAACTAAAGATCTGCGCAAGCTCTGTTTTGAAGCCATTAGTGACGATCTTAACAGCCCTATAGTCATATCGCATCTGTTTGATGCCAGTAAGGCAATTAATTCAGTTTTTGATGGCAAAGAAACCATTTGCCAGTCAGACCTTGACGAGCTCAAAGCAGTATTTGATCTATTTATGATTGAAATACTTGGTCTTTACTCTGAAACCGGTGATTCAGCAGCCACTCAGGACGTAAACTCATTTAAAGGTGCCATAGACCTGCTTCTGAACATGAGGCTTGAAGCCAAGAAAAATAAAGACTGGGCAACATCAGACCTGATAAGAAACGAACTTACCAAATTAGGATTCGAGATTAAGGATACAAAAGACGGATTTGAGTGGAAAATCACTCATTGATAAATATTTAGTATTTTTAATTGCCGTTGACCGGAATTCCTGAAGAAGATTGTTCTCCCATCTGCAAGCAGCTATGATATGCAATTCGCATAATCCCTCAGGATGCAGGTTGCATATTATTGCGTGTATTTTTGGAGCTCTTATAAACAGCTTTAATAGCGCCAATAGCTATAGGAGACTCAACAAGTAAAGGGACTTTGGCTTCATCATCAGAAACCCATAACTTCATAACGTCTCCCCGTTTAAACTGTTTACTCTGTATCAGAGTCAGTTCAAACAGCCTTGACTTATATCCGCCATTTCCATGCAGCTTGATTGTTTGTTTGCCTTTATAAGTGAGGTAAACATTATATTCACCATCATCAAGTCTGACTGGTATAGTAAACTTATCTCCCACTCTGAGAGTTTCATAATTTATCGAAGTTCTTAATCTGAAAAAGCTTGCAACCATGTCAAAACCACAGTTTTCAGTAAAATAATTTATTCGCTCCCCCCACTTGTCTTTTCTTTTTAGGGATGTTGTAACGCTCCATCCGTTATTACGGGGTTCAAAAGTAAAAAAATCCACACCGGACCACTTACCTTCATGACATGATTTTATAGCTCTTACAGGAGTCAGGTCAGCAGTATCCACATACGAGATCAGGGTATCCCTTACAGAAAAAAAAGAATCAAATGAGCCTGAGGTCCTGCCTGTTAAAGTCAGTTGATGCATGAGCTTACCCTCAACTAAAGCATTTCCTACACGAGTATTCAGACTGCCGGCATTAATCCATATTAAACCCATGTTATAATAGACCAGATAATTGATGGATTCCCCGGCAACAAAACATTTTGTTCCGGCACTACAGTTGTTTTTTGCAAATCCACTGTAACAGATTATCATAAGGCAAATCGCTGTCAAAGTTACTCTTGCCATGCTACAATATCAATCTTTGTTTTTCTTTCCCGAATCCAGGTTCTTCTGTAATTCCAAAGGCACGCTCATCACATCCCAGGTTTCCTCATAGTCACAATTCACTCTCATCTCCTGAGGTTCTCTCCTGTAAAATACACCTTCAGGCTGCATTTTTTTCCTGTAGTTTCCGACATCCCACCTGAAATTACCATTCCTGTCTTCTATTGCACGGATAAAATAGGTGCCCGGTTTCACATATTTAAAATCAGCCAGACCTTTTACGACCCTTTCCCTTCTGACTACCTTGTCTGACTTATCAAGCAATTCAACAAAAGATTTTGTATTAATACCATTTACAGTCAGCATAAGTCTGGCATATTCTTTTTCTTCTCTAACCTTGAAACTTACTTCAGAGTGAAGATTCAAATGACCATAGACATCGGTTATTTTACCGGAATCCAGACTCAGCTTATACTCTCCTGCGGGATCAATCTTCGCCTTAAGATTATAAAATCTTATGTTTAAGCTATCCTGTATCATTTTGACAGGCACATCAATCCAGGTAGAATCCTTTTTATCCGCACTTTTCTTCTTTTTCAAATGCCACGGATTACCCTCAACTTTTAAAACAGGTGTGAAAAACTCCACATATGGTTCAAAACCAATATCAATAGTTGCAGGAGCATAAATATTACATTCTAAGGGAATAACTTTAGCTTTTTCTTCTTCTTCTTTCTTCTTCTCTTCATCAGCTTTCTTTGAAGATTTTGAAGGAGCTTTATGCACAACTTTCCTTGAAATTAAATTAAGGGTATCCACTGCAGGACTAAGGTTATTGGTCGAATCCGTCTTTAAATAAGAGATTTCAATATGTAAAGTGTCCATATTGACCACAGCAGTATCAGTAATCCAGTAAACCAAAGTATCCTTCGTCAGATTGGTTTCAAGAAGATTCCAGCTTTTAGCTTCACTGTTGAGCAATCTCAGTTTAGGCAAAGAATCCGATTTATAACCAAAAGTAAATGTCAACCTTTCGCGTGAAGATCTTTCTTTTTTAGCCAGGTACTGCCTTCCAAACTCCTCGTTAAAATAAAGAAGTACAATATTGTCAGGTTTGTAACATGTGACAGTCCTTGTCCAGACAGAGTCTACGGTAATACTGTCTTTCCATATTGTGTCAGACTTAAGGCATGGCTCAGTCCATGGCACGAAAACAGAATCCGTAAAAGCAATAGCTTCACCCGGTTGATCAAACTTATAATCCCTGTTTTTATCACCAAGAGCAAAAACATGAAAAGAATCCTTTGAAAGGCCTTTTATAGTAAACAAACCGTTTTTATCAGTCTTCGAAATACTTCTGAAACCGGTCCTGACAAAAGCTGAATCATTTAAATCCTTGTGAGCACCAATCAAAACACCGGGGACAGGATCAAGGTTAGAAGCATCCAGAAGCCTTCCACCAAGTCTTAACGAATCAATCTGTGATCCGGTAGAAAAAGTAAATGCAAAATCCCCGAATTTATTTTTTTCATTATAATCAACAATAGCATCTGTAAAGTCTATTGTATAAGTAGTATTATCAACAAGGCTGTCCATGAAAGTAACAGATGCCCTTTTACCAATAGCTTTTACAATCGGCGATATCACCTGGGGCGGTGAAATAATAACTTTTTCAGACGGACTTTCTATTGAAATGAGTTCGTCAAAATAAATTTCCACCTTTTTGTCCTTATAATTTGTCTTATTAATCTCAGGAATACTCTTTATCAACCTGGGAGGTGTTTCATCCTTAGGACCACCGCCGGGTGTTCCGGTATTCGCGCATCCTGAAAAAAGGACAGGAATTAAAAACAATAGTATGGTTCTCCAATGCTTCATTTACTGTATCCGGCAATTAATTATTGCTTAAATTTTATCTGAACTGCAAATGTACAAGTATTTTATGTACCAATCCGCCATTAGTTACCCTTTTTTAACAGTTTGTAATATTCCTTTAAAATCAAAGGTTAATTTTTTATGTATCTTTGAGCCAAATATCAGAAACATCCAAATAATAATCAGCTTTTTTAATCTATGAATATTGCCTTGATTGGATATGGCAAAATGGGCCATGAAATCGAAAGAATAGCCCTTGAAAGAGGCCATAAAATAGTTTGTATCATTGATATAGATAATCAGAATGAATTTGAATCCGGGGCTTTCAAATCTGCAGATGTAGCCATAGAGTTTTCAAGACCGGAAACAGCGTTAAGCAATTATTTTAAATGCTTCAAAGCTGATGTTCCTGTTGTTTCAGGTACTACCGGCTGGCTTGAAAGAATAGATTCTGTCAAAGAAGCGTGTGCAAAAGGTAAAACATTTTTTTATACCTCAAACTTCAGCCTTGGAGTCAACATATTTTTTGCACTCAATAAGAAACTTGCAGAAATGATGAACCCATTCCCTGCTTATGATGTATCAATGAAAGAAGTACATCACATTCATAAGCTTGATGCACCTTCAGGAACCGCCATTACAATAGCTGAAGATATTCTTGAGAATCTGGACAGAAAAGACAGATGGGTCAAGGAAGAAGCAATGTCAGCAGAAGAGCTTGCAATAGTTTCTGAAAGAACAGGAGAAGTGCCAGGGTATCATGAAGTGACATGGGATTCTGAAGTCGATACTATCAGGATTTCTCATGATGCTAAATCAAGAAAAGGATTAGCACTGGGTGCAGTCCTTGCAGCAGAATTTACAAAAGGTAAAACAGGCTTCCTGACCATGTCAGACATGCTTGGTTTCTAATAATATAATTTTAAATAGCTATGGATGCCTCAAAAGAAAAAAAGGTGAGTTTCATCAAACGCTTATCAGTACCTAAATCCAAATGGATCAGGTTCTCAATCTGGGGATTAATAACCATTTTCTTTACTGTTTGGACTGTAAGCCTCTGGTGGCTTCTGGCGCTGCCTTTGTTTTTTGATTTGTACATCACGCGATACATACCCTGGGGGTTCTGGAAGAAGTCTAATAACAAGACTTTCAGAAGCGTAATGGACTGGGTAGATGCCATAGTCTTTGCTCTTGTGGCTGTTTATATAATCAACATTTATTGCTTCCAGAATTATCAGATACCTTCTTCATCGCTTGAGAAATCATTGCTGGTAGGCGATTTCCTTTTTGTAAGTAAGCTAAGTTACGGACCCAGAGTTCCAATGACTCCACTTTCATTTCCGTTAGCGCAGCACACACTACCGATATTAAACTGCAAGTCTTATATCGAAAAACCACAATGGGATTACAAAAGAGTTAAAGGTTTCGGACATATCAAGCGTAATGACATTGTAGTGTTTAATTTCCCGACAGGAGATACAGTACCGGTTAAGATGTCTAATCCGGACTATTATTCTCTATGTCATTACATTGCCGATAATGGTGGTGTAACACTTGAACAAGCAGCCCAGTACATTAAAAACAACCCTAACCAGTATGGTAAAGTTGTTTACAGACCTGTTGATCGTCGCGAGAACTTTGTCAAAAGGTGTGTAGGCCTTCCGGGAGATACCCTTAAAATAATAAACAATAAGATCTATATAAACGGAGTACTTAATCCTGACAGACCAGGTGTCGAATACAACTATTTAATACAGACAAAAGGCTCTTATCTCGGAGAAAAACAATTCGACGAATGGGGCATAAGTGACACTGACAGATATATGGTACCTGACGGAGATTATTTGCTGCAGTATTTCCCTTTCAAAAGAGATATGAACGGCAAAGCCAATCCTGTTTATCATATGCCTTTAACTAAGTCATCGCTGGCTATGGTGCTGAGCAATCCCCTGATTGACACAGTGTTTATCGAACCGGATATTATCGGAGGTGTAAATATCGGAGGATCCACATTCCCACTCAACGCAAAATTCACCTGGACACGCGATAATTTCGGTCCTCTGTGGATTCCAAAGAAAGGTGCAACAATTAATCTGACAGAAGACAATATAATACTCTATGCACATGCCATCAGACATTATGAAAAAAGAGACATACTGGTTAAAGGCGGAGTTGTTTATATCGATAGTAAGGTAGCCACAAAATACACATTCCAAATGGATTATTACTGGATGATGGGAGATAACAGGCACAACTCAGCCGACTCAAGGGCATGGGGATTTGTTCCTGAAGATCACGTTGTCGGCAAACCAATCCTTGTATGGCTTTCACTTGACAAGGATAAAAAATGGTTTGAAGGTAAAATCAGATGGAAGAGGTTGTTCATGAAGGCATCCTGACGGTTATTTATTAATGATTTATGAGAATCAAGAGACTTTTCATAATACTGTTCATAGCTTTTGTAATCGCGTTCATACTAAGACTTTTCGTGTTTGAAACCATTGACATTGCTTCCAAAGCGATGTTGGAGAGTTTCAAACCCGGAGACAAGATTATTGTCGAAAAATGGACCCTTGGCCCAAGAATGCCTTATAAGCTGAAGATAAGATCCAAAAATGAAAGCGGTGTCAGGGAAAAGCACTTGATTGGTATAAATGAAGAGCCTTACAGGATTAACGGTATATCTAAAATCAGACATAATGACCTTTTAATTTTTAATGATCCAAGGAAACACCCTAACCTGCCTTTGGAGCTATCGCCTGCTCTTTTCAGCAGATGTATCGGGCTACCCGGAGATACTCTGTTATTTTTCGAAAACACCATTAGAGCTAACGGGAAGTTGATTGAAAGACCTATGGATGCTACAGCATGCTTTATGTTTGATCTTAAAAACATTAAGCTGGTTGAAAATAGCATTAAACAGGAATACCCTGAAAAAAAATTATACCACAGGAATGATACAGGATTTGTTTTCATGACTCAGTTTGAGTTTATGAAAATATCGGTTGAACACAGTAGCGATAAATTCCCATTGAAGCCTTATCTTTCTTACAAAGACGATAAACAAATCATCGTTCCCTGCAAAGGTTACAAAATTAGTCTTGATAAAAAATCAGTAAAAAAATGGAGAGAATTGCTTGACAGATATGAAAATATCACAATAAGCAGATCCGGTTCCGGCAAATACGAAATCAACGGTATTGAATCCGATTATTATACCTTCAAACATGATTATTACTGGATGCTAAATGACCATCAGGGTTTCCTGAATGATTCCCGATCTCTTGGTCCAATATCTGAAAATCAGATAATTGGTAAGGCATTGCTGATATTATATTCGCCTGAAAACAAGCACTTGTTTCGAAAAATCAGGTAATCCTGTATAGCATTAAATAATAAAGCCTCAGAATTTTCCGGGGCTTTATTATTTATTCTTGGACGATATTAAAATGCAGTTATCCGAAAAACCGTTTACTTTTAAAGATATATTGATTCAATTTCACTTACAGTAACAGGGAGTCGCTTTTCTCCCGGCATTCTGCAACCGGTTTCAGTAACGATGGCATCATCTTCGATACGGATACCTCCTGTGCCTATCAACTGAGTGGCATTATCAAAATCGATAAATTCAGCATTGATTTTTTCAGCTCTCCACTTTTCGATCAGGGCAGGGATAAAATACATACCGGGCTCTACAGTCAGGACGAAACCGGGCTGAAGCCTTTTGCCCAGCCTCAGACTCTTCAGACCAAACTGGCTGCTGCGACTGATTTCATCGTCATAACCAACATAATTTTCACCGATATCTTCCATATCATGCACATCAAGACCCATCATATGGCCCAGACCATGAGGCATGAAAAGAGCGTGCGCGCCATTAGCCACGGCTTCATCGATATTACCTTTCATAACACCAAGAGATTTCAGTCCTTCAGCAAGCACACGGCATGAAGCTAAATGTACATCTTTATAGAATACACCAGGTTTGATCAATTCAAAGGCTTTATTGTTAGCATCAAGCACAATCTGGTACAAATCCCTTTGTATAGGAGTGAAAGAACCGCTTACAGGGATTGTCCTTGTAAAATCAGAAGCATAATGCTCAAGACTCTCCGCACCAGCATCGCAAATCATCAGACTGCCTTCAACTAATGTCATATCGTGACTGTGTCCATGCAAAACCTCTCCTCTTTGAGTTAGAATTATCGGAAAAGACATCCCCTGCCCTTTTGAGAGAGCAATACCTTCTGCTATCGCAGCAAGATGCCTTTCGGTAACACCTGGCAATGTGTTATGCATCACAGCATTATGCATCTCATACCCCAAAATCGCAGCTTTGTCAATTTCAGCCAGCTCCTCAGCACTTTTAATTGAACGCAATTTAGCAACTGCTTTTATAAGCTTTACAGAAGCCTTTTCTTTTATTTCAGCCAACTTGATCCCTGTAAGTCCGGATATCATCACAGCGGTATCCATCCTGTAAGGCGGCAGATAGTGTATCTCACGTTTTTTGGAGATAGCATCAGCCACATAACTGCTTATTGTATTGCTTGGTTGAACTTTATAAATACCTGATTTTGCGGCAATATCTTTGTAGCTTTCTTTTGGCCCTGTCCAGATGATATCGTCCATAGTAAGCTCGTCAGCAAAAAGAATGGTTTCACCGTTGTCGGCATCAATAGCCACAAACAGGTCAGGGATATCAATCCCTGCAAAATATATAAAATGACTGTTTTGTCTGAAATGATAAGTATTTTCAGGGTAGTTCATTGAAGCCTCAGCATTACCCGGCAACAGAATGATACCTGATTGAACTAACTGACACAAATCACTGCGTCTATTAACGTAAATATCTTTTGCAAACATAGTATAATGATTTAGTTGAATACAAACTTAACAAAATACTTCAAGTACAAAGCAAAAGATTGAATATATTTGTCTCTCAATTTTCGTAACGTGAAACCCCTCGCCGCAGGTAACGAGGATTATTTATTAAGTATATTTGAACTATTCCCGACTACACAAAAAAAATAAAAGCGGCTAATACGATTATGCAAAAATGGAACAAAAGTCTCAAGCCATATTCACGACAGCATGCTTCGCACCGGTAGCATATTATGCACTTTTCAACCGGGCAGATGTCAGATATATTGAAAGCCATGAAAACTATATCAAACAGACATATCGAAACCGTTTTGAGATAGCCTCAGCTAACGGACGGATGAGCCTGACTATACCTGTCGAAAAAACCGGCAACGTCAAGACTAAAATTAGAGATATCAAGCTATCTGACCATGGAGACTGGCATAGGATGCATTGGTACAGCATCGAGTCGGCCTACAATTCCAGCCCGTTTTTCGAGTATTACGCCGATGACATCAGACCTTTTTTTGAGAAAAAAGAAAAGTGGCTGTTTGATTTCAACGAAGAAATCAGGTTGAAACTCTGCGAGCTCCTGGAAATAGACCCTCAATGCCAGCTTACCGAAACTTATATTGAAGACTTTAGTGCAGGATACGAACAATCGGATTTGTTCCATAAAATTACCACCACCGACTCAGGTTCTGTGAAAAAGTCTTCAGTAATAACTTCTTTAAATAAAACAGGCGATTCGGTCAAAGAGATTGCACAAAATAAAATGATTGATTTGAGGCAAATCCTTCAGCCCAAAGCCATACTTGACAGCAGACTTACTGAAAAAATCATTAGGCCATATTATCAGGTTTTCGAAAGGAAGTTTGGTTTCATCCCAAACCTGAGCATAATTGACCTGCTGTTTAATATGGGTCCGGAATCAATACTTTATTTATAGATCAGCACCGATAGATCGTCGGGGGCAAATATCCTGCTGGCTACATCTATAATCTTGTCGGAGGTGATTGACTCGATTTTAGAGACTATTTCTTCGATAGAATCATAGTAATTGAAATAAAGCATGCTTTTACCCATACTCAAAGTCTGGTTCTCCTTATTCTCCGATGAAATCAGTATCTGACCATAGAGTTGTCTTTTGGCCGCATGCAACTGAGCATCCGAAAGACGCTTTTCCCTGAAGGACTTAAGCTCTTTTTCAACAATCTTAATACTCTTGTTGACATGCTCAGTGTCAGTGCCAAAATACACGGTAAAAACACCGGCATCAGTAAAAGAAGTTACACCGGATTCAACCGAATAAACCAAAGCAGACTTTTCCCTGAGAGCCATGTTTAAACGACTGTTCATGCCCGGGCCACCAAGGATATTATTGATGAAGTACATGCACATCCTGTCCTCTTCTTCAAACAAAGAGTAATTGGTATTGCCTATGATAACGTGAGCCTGATGAGTATCCTTGTCTATGGTTTTCCTGACACCTCTTGCAGGTACAGGAGAAATATTTGGTGCAAACCCACTGCCATCAGCCGCAATTGCATCCTTTGGAGTAGCAAAATTACGGGCGAACCCTCTGTCAACAGACAAAAGGCCATTATGGGCGGAAGAAATATTACTGCCGTTTTGCCTGATAGAAGCCTTAATCCCGCCAATATATTTTTCGGCAAGTCGCACTACGTTACTCATCGGCATTGCTGACTGAGAATAATAAACGATACTATCAGTAGTAAAATTTCTCGAATGAAAATCGATGAAGTCATCACGTTTAATCCCCGCAAGACATTGCTCAGTACCAAGAATCCTTCTCCCGACAGGATGATCAGGAAACAATAATTGCTCAAAATCATCAAAAATCAATTCAGACGGAGAGTCCTCGTACGAATCGATTTCATCCATAATAACATCTCTCTCCTTGTCGATTTCATCGGCAGGAAAGTATGAATTAAAAAACTGATCTGTCATCAGTGCAATAGCCCTTTCATAATCCTTACGGAGAAACACAGAGTACAGGAAAATTTCTTCCTTGGTAGTATAAGCATTAACTTCACCACCCACTTTATCCATAAAGTTAAGTATGTTGTTAGAAGACCTTGAAGGAGTACCTTTAAACAGCATATGCTCGGTGAAATGGGCAAGACCCTGCTCACTAATGAGCTCATCGCGGGTACCGGCTTTCACCACAAAACCACTACATGAAACCTCTCCATCGCACTGCCTGTGGATAATCCTTATACCATTTGAAAGCGTATGAAAAGAAATATTTTGTTCGGAATTATAATTTTTCATTATTTATGCAGACTGAATCTGACCGGCAAAAGTACTTAATTTTTGCATTAAACGATTAAAAAGAGGATATTTGCATCACTTAATAATTGCAAAACAAAATCCTGCGAAATACTATTTCTCAATAAATAAAAACATATCAATGACCATAGGTATTTACTGCTCAGCAAGCACACATATAAATCCGGTTTTCAATGAAAATGCCAGGCAACTTGCCAAGTGGATGGGACTAAAAGGTATGACCGTAGTTAACGGAGGTTCAACACAAGGATTGATGGAAATTTTCTCAAGTACCATACACGAAAACGGAGGCAAAAGCATAGGAGTAGTTCCCGAAGATTTCAAGCAAAGAGGTTGGTATAATGACAAGAATGATGAAACCGTATTTGTCGGAAACCTCAGCGACAGGAAAGAAACCATCAAGAACCTTAGCGACTTAATCATCGTATTTCCCGGTGGAGTCGGTTCTCTTGACGAACTTTTTGATGCATGGGCTTCATACAACCTGGATTACCACAAAAAGAGGATTATCATTGCCAATATCGAAGGTTTCTACGAACCACTCATCGGGTTTCTGGAAAAACTCAAGGAAGAACATTTCCTGCACGATTTCCTGCCAAAACCGATAATTGTTGCTGAAGACATCAATCAATGCTTCGAAATAATTGAAAGCATAAACTCGGGCTCTGAAGACTTCAACGGCACTTACAGGGTTTACTAAAAAAACGAGCGTGTTCAAGCTCCCGGGGCAACCAGCTTGGTCAGACGTGTTGCCTCTTGTTCATGATCTTAATGTACCGGAAGCCGCAAGTGCGGATTGCCGTAATAAAATTAAAAAGCTCCTCGCGATTAACCGGAAGGAGCTTTTCAAATTATTTTAGAGTGACGTCGAGATAAACCGAATGTCTACCGTAAGTATCATAAAACGGTTTGTAAACCACCCCGTCAATTTCGAATATTAACTTTTGCGGATCACCCTTAATGGATTTGCTTATATCTACTGCATCCAAAGTCACTTTACGCCACTCAGTACGGGGTTCAGTTTCCTGAGCAGCCAGCAGGACAGGGCCATAAAACAAACTCGCGATATTCTGCTGATCCATAACAGGCTCAAGATAAAAGCCAAAAGGCATACAAAGCTCAATAGTATCACCATCTTTCCATTTACGGCTCAATGTCAGATAACTTCCCGGAATAGCATTGACCTTGACATCTTTACCATTAATCTTCACGAAGAAACCTTTCTTAGCCCAGTGAGGCACACGTACATTGATATCAAACTTACCACGACCCTTTATAGTCAGTTTCGTTTTATCTTCTTTAGGATAAGCAGTAGTCTGAGTAATAATTACACCTTTTTCAGTCCAGTTCAAAGTGGAAGGAATGTAAAGATTAACATACAAAGCCTTGTTGTCTGCACTTCTGTAATAAACAGAACCTTGAAGCTTAGTGCTGCTTTCCAGAGCTGTACCATTACAGCAAGTGAAACCGTCCATTTCCGGGTTTCCAAATTGTTTGTAAGAACCCGGCCTCAACGAAACATGATAAGTATTAGCAGGGCTATGCTCAGCAACAGAAGAAAGAATATGATTGTAAAGACCACGCTCATAATAATCCATTAACTCAGCATTCTGATCAAACATAAACAAACCACTTGTCAGCTTAAGCATGTTGTATGTACCACAGGTTTCATTCTGTCCACCATTATTAAAACCATTTTCATAAATTGTTGAAGGCTGAGCGATGAAACATTCGGAATTATTCGGATTACGGGCTCCGGCAACACCACCAATACTATACATATAATCACCAGTCACCATATCCCAAAAATTGTCAGCGATATGATAATAATCAGAAACATGATTATCACGATAAATCTCAAGAGCACCGATTATCTGGGGAATATGCTGGTTTGCATGCAATCCACGGAAAATATCAACATTCTTAGCCAGTCCGTGACTATGATTTTCATCACCATAAAACACCCTGATATTATCAAACATTTTAGCGGTTTCAAGATAGCGGGATTCACAGGTAATACGGCTCAACCTTGCCATAGCCTCATTCATTCCGCCAAACTCACCGGCAATATACTTATTCCACATACTTATCAAAGTTGCTTGCGGCAACTTACTTAAACGTGCATATACCCAGTCACCCATGCCTTTCACGATTTCAAGAGCCTTTTTATTGCCGCTGATTTCATAAACATCCATCAGTCCGGCTAGAATCTTGTGTAAAGTATAATAAGGAGCCCAGATCTGAGCATTTGAACCGCCGTAACTTGCACCATTTTCAAGCATGATAAACTGATCCGGTGGATAAGCACTGATGAAACCCTTACCCCAGTTCCAGTAATCAGTCCTTATACCATTCTCACTCAGGTCAGAATCAAAACTACCTTTACCCTCTAAAGGAGGTACAAGCGAAGGATCCGAAACAGATAATCCACCCTGAGTCTGAGGTTTACCCGACAATTGTGATAACTCATACAAAATATTCACCATGTAAACCATCTTGCCTGCAAAGTTTGCCTGCAGCTGTTTGTCATAGCCGGTGCTCGCATAAGCCTGAGCAATAGCGCTCAGGTAATGACCTGTGGCATGACCGCGTAATTTCGTATCCTGACTATCCCAAACTCCAAGCGGCTCAGCCCCTGCAGGTTGCTTCTGACCGAAAGCATTACGAAACATGTAGAGGAAATTATCAGGATTAGTTTTTGAAAGACCTTCAATAAACTTGTCACGGTTTTCAATAAATCTGGTTTTATCTTTATGAGAGTCGTTATTGAGAGAAACCTGATCAAGTTTGAAAGCTTCAAGTTTGCGTACTGGCGCCTCATATTTTGAAGCCTCAATAACTTTGACGATTGCTACCGGCTCAATCTTAGTACCCGGCACTTTACCTTTAATCTTATAAGTTCCTGCAGTCAGCACCTGACTGTTATCAACAGGAGCAGGCCATAAAACTCTGACATCAGGACCATTAATGCCGTCTTTGTAAACGCCTTTTACAAAACGGGGCAATCGCGGAAGACTCTTTACTTCGGTAACAACATCAATATCAGGAACACTTTTAAGAAACGCATTGTAAAGTTGCGGTGTTGAATCAGAAAATGCCTGATTACGTTCAGGCTCAAAGCGTCTTCTTGAAACAGGCTCTTCCTTTTTTAACGCTATATTATAAATCCTTTGTATTTGCCTTTCGGTCAATGGAATCCTGTAAATACGAAAATCATACAATTTCGCATTCAATGCAGTTTGGCCTTCGGGAGATTTACCTATCAAAATCTTGTTATTATTGACCGAGTCATAATCAAACAGACGTGAAAGCTCTATATCAACATTCGTAACCTTACTAACAGGCTGACCATCAACAGAAGTTATCAAAGATTTTGAAGGCATATCAAAAATCACTGTCAGGAAATGCCATTTATTTATCGACAAAAACTTAGCTGTTGAAGTATAACTTTTTGAATCACTCATTACCTGAGCCTGAAACCCTTCTTTATTTTTAGAGCCGGTCAAAACAGCCTGAATACGTGATTTGCTGCTTTTGCCAAAATCAAAAAATACCTGTCCGTTTTGTATTGAGCGCAGATATACCCATCCTGTCATAGTAAATGACTCTTCACCTGTAGCCAAATCTCCGGGAAGTGAAATATAAGTAGCGCTTTTGCCATTAAGGTCAAGGACATTTCCAAATAGTGAGTCCGTCACAAATTTAAAATCTGTGCCGTTTATATTACCATGCAAATTATTTCTTGACCAGTCTCTTGCATCAGCTTTTAATGTATAACGTGATATCAGTCCGGTTTCACCAATACCATCAAGGATCTGATCACCAGACTGTGCAGAGACAGATGGAGGAAGAAAAGCACAAAAACTAATTACAGTTGCGACAAGCAGTTTACCGATTTTCATATATCATTTTTTGTTTTTTACATTTAGGTCATATGGAACGACGCATGACAAAAATAGTTATATATATGACGCCCTTTAAACGTTAAAAGGGCCATTTTAGACAAAAATCATATAAAATGCTAACAAAAAAGTCCACCCGGACTATAATTCAGGCAAAAAGACATAATAAAGCCACCCGCTCGCAAAAGAGGATGGCTCATTAATATTTTTTTACAAACAGTCTTCAGCTAATGCTACACAAACAATATGTTCGCTCAATCAAAATAATCCTTAACCGTTGGGAAATTATTTTATTCGTTTTTGAGTCTTGAGGTCATAGATGATAACTTCGTTTTTGTCGTAATTATCCAAACGACCATTCTTGTTTGTATCAGTCTGCCCGGTTATGACAAGAGTACCGGTATTCTTATTAACCGCCCACTCCCATGGAAAATAATTACCTTCACTAATGCGTTTGACGTTGAGACCATCCGTCGAAACAATAAACAAGACTGTTTTGCTGTCAGGAATCAGTTTATTGGCATCAACCTGCTGAGCAGATACTATCATTGTATTAATATTCAAAGCCTTAATCCTAGCTTGTTTAATCTTTATATTGAAGATCTTTTGCGGGAATTTGACAGGTGTTGTCAGCAATGTCTTAGTGTTTATTACACTCATTGACTCGTCTGACTTGACCATCTTGTTAAAATTGTCATAAGTAGTTACCACACAGTCAGTGCCTTTCAAAGTAACCAGCTGATTAAAACTACTATTCTTATCCTGCGCCACGACAGACATACTCAAACATACCAACACCAGCAAAAGCAACTTCTTCATATCCTTAATATTCAAATTTCCACAAAAGTATAATTATCCTGTCAGGTAGCAACATCTACATCAAATGATTACAACGTTTTTAGATTTTTTATGGAAATTCACCTACTTTTCGCAGGTGATATATCTCATCAATCTTTTATATATCTTTGCCCTGTTAATAATAAGATTACATCATGAAACGGATTTTTTTAATAATGATACCCTTTGTGTGTTTGCTTTTGCCCATCTCTGCACAACAAAAGGTCTGGAAAGTTGGTGTAAATTCTTTTTTTGACAATACCGAATTCATGCATTCAAAAGTTCAGATACCTCAAACAATGGCCGGAGTGCATTTGGCTCCTGAGATTGGGCTAAGTTGGGATACCATTCATCGGATTTTTGTCGGTGTGGATGCTATGCACGAATATGGCAGCAACAAGACGATTGATTATATTGACCCGATTGCCTATTATGAGTATAATTCAGCACCATTCCGATTTATCATGGGTGCTTTTCCGCGTAAACAAATTTTGAATGATTATCCCCGTATTTTTTTCACGGATTCCATTAATAATTATCGTCCAAACATCAACGGAATCTGTTGGGAATATGCTCAGGGTAGCTCTTACATCAGGGCTTGGCTAGACTGGACCAGCAGGCAGACACGCGAACGTCATGAAACCTTTTTAATTGGAGAATCCGTTCGTCTGAATTTTGGTGATTTTTATGCGCAACATTTTGGCTACATGTATCATTATGCCGGTTTAATAGATCCTTTGATTCCTGAAGCCTTGCACGACAACGGGTTGTATTTAACATCTTTGGGAGTGGATCTTGCAAAACGAACAGGATTTGACAAGCTCGAAACCAATTTGGGATGGGCAGTCGGGGTAGAGGATGCCAGAGATGGAAGATCGGAATGGTTTATTAATAATGCCTTGATGGTTGAGACAAAAATAGAGTATCGCGGTCTTGGCCTGGAGAACAGCTACTATAAAGGTGAAGGACAAATGTCATTTTATAACGATCACGGAATGAATCTATATTGGGGTGATCGCATTTATAGGGCAAATGAATATGATCGGGCAGATCTTTATGTGAATTTTTTCCATACGGATGTTGTTAAAACAAAACTGATGTTTACGCTGCATTTTGTGGAAAACCAGATGTACAACGAGCAATCGCTCTATGTTTCCTTCAATATGAGCAATCTGGAGAAGAAATTGAGCAAACCATATCGTTACATATGGAGTTCATGGACCAGATCGCTGCGTAACAAATTGTTAAACTAACTTATATGCGCATTTTCAAAAAAAATATCTCAGCCAGGAAAAGTTTTTTCCTGCTGTTGGCTTTGTGGTTTGTGGTGAACCTTTTACAGGCGATATTTACGGGGATAATAAACGATGAGTCGTATTACGCAATCTGGGGGCAAAATTTGGCCTGGGGCTATTTTGACCATCCACCGATGGTGGCCGTGTTTAACTTTCTCAGTTCGCTGCTTTTTGGTGGAAATCTGGGTGTGCGTTTTGTGACCATAGTGGCACAGCTTGCTACCCTTTTGCTTACCTGGCGTATCATTGATGACCGCAAAGCGGATTGCAGTCAGGTTAATATTTTCTTTATTATTGCGGCATCCTTGGTGATGTTTGTTGCTTTGGGTTTTATCACAACACCCGATGCTCCATTGTTGCTTTTCACTGCTTTCTTTTTATTTTCCTATAAGATTTTTCTAAAAAAAGAAAGCTTCCTCAATACCTTGTTGCTATGTCTGGCAATGTCTGGTATGGTTTACAGTAAATATCAATCGAGTCTGGTGATCGGTTTGGTTGTTTTATCAAATATGCGCTTGTTGTTAAAGCCAAAATTCTGGTTGGCAGGGATTAGTGCCTTGTTGCTTCTGAGTCCCCATTTTTATTGGCAATACAGTAACAATTTTCCCAGTTTTCAGTATCATTTGGTAGACAGGAGCAACCACTTTCAATGGAAATTTTTTCTGGAGTATCTGCCCAATCAGCTGGCTGTATTCAATCCTTTTACATTGGGACTGGTTGTTTATATCCTGATAAAATACAGAAGCAGAGATGTGTTTGAGCGGGGATTGTACTTCTTAATTATCGGCTTTATCTCTTTTTTCGGAGTTATGGCTTATCGAGGCCATGTAGAGCCTCATTGGACGGTAGCTTGTTCTGTTCCCATGATTATTCTCCTGTATCATAAAGCCAAAGAAAACGATGCTATCAGAAAATATATAAACAGTTATGTGTTTGCTTCAATGCTTTTTATTCTGATTATCCGGATAGCGATTATCTTTCCTCCGGTAGCCGGAATAGCAGGCTTTGACGAAGAGAAAAAAATCAGAGCCATTCAGGCTGTAGCCGGAGATAAGCCTGTGGTGTTTACCGGGTCGTTTCAGAAACCGTCACTTTATACCTTTTTTACCGGTAAACCTTCGACAACGATCAGTTCCATTTTCAACCGTCGGACGCAGTTTGATGTTTGGAAAAAGGAGCTGGCATTAGAAGGTCAGTCTGTCTTTGTTTGTGCTGACGTGAACGGATTGAGCAAAATGTACCAGGTAGATGGACAAACATTCAAGGGCTTTTTTACTGATCGTTTTCACTCATCCTTGAGACTGAAAGTGAAAGTCGAGTTGCCTGTGGAAATAAATCAGCGTAGCGGAGATACCATCCGTACGGCTTTTTCGGTTTACAATCCTTATGACTATGACATAAATTTTAAAGATAAAACGTTTCCTGTCAGCGTTTGCGCGTGTTATTTTACCAAAAAAATCAAAGAAATCAGACCTGTGGCAAGCAATGTGGATATTTCCGTCATGAAGCCGTTTGAGAAGATTTCAGGAGTGCTATATACCATTGTACCCGATCTGCCCGAAGGAGATTATTCTTTTAGCATTACGACCAACAATGTTTTTGGGCCTGCACTTGAGAACGAACTGATTAAAATGAAAATTGTAAAATAATGATAGATAGTTTTTTGATCTTAAAATTGATCAAATTCTGCGTGGTCGGATTTTCCGGTATGTTTGTGGATTTTGGAACTACCTGGGTGTTAAAAGAGAAAGTCAAAGCAAACAAATACCTGGCCAATTCTACAGGTTTTGTTTTAGCGGCGACTTCCAATTATTTTTTCAACAGAATCTGGACTTTTCACAGCCACAACCAGCAAATCGCGACGGAATATTTTTCATTTATCGGAATATCGTTGATTGGCTTGGGTATCAATAACCTGATAATTTATATACTGACAAATAAATTCAAACTAAACTTCTATCTCTCCAAACTTTTTGCTGTTTGTGTTGTTACGATTTGGAACTTCATTATGAATTATCTTATTACTTTTAAGTAATTATTTTTACCGAAAATTATAGACCATTTCTTATCGGTAGAATACATATAGCAAAACTTAAAAAAGATTGATTTGTTTTGCTCAATCAATTCAACGAAATACTGCTTTTGATCGTCCATTTAATTAACACACTACATTAATAATGAAACCAAATTTAATATGCCTGTATTTCATCAATCAGACCTTGATTAAAAGCTTCTTTTACAATCTTCCATTCTCCAAGGCGATTAAGATATAAACTTGCATAGTTACGCTGTATCAACGTACCATTAAAGAGATAATATTTAATTTGCTCGAAACCGACAGGATTTACCACAAGACTTAATGCATAATCTACGTATCTGGTCATTGCAAAATCAGATTCACTTGTAAGATTACTCATAATTAAGTCGATATCTTCTTTATTACCTATCCGGGCTTTATCGACAAGTTCTTGTAATATTCCTGAAAACTGGCATTTCATTTTTTAATAAAACTGACAAGTTGAAGGGTTCTCTAAAATTTTTGTTTTCCGATAATTTTTTATTTCAATACTGCAACTCTAATAAACAATCCATTAAAACTCTATCCATCAAAGCGGAAAGATTCAGAGCCAAAGGTAAAATTAAAAAAAAGCCACCCGCTCACGAAAGAAGATGGCTTATCGAAAATAATGTTTATTTGTAAAAAGAATCCCGCCAGGACTACGCAAAGAGTTTGCCGAACTCAAAAAAATCAGAATTTTAAATTTATGCATAAGTATAATTATCCTGTCAGGTATCAAAAGATTCGGCACTACCCTATTTGCTCATAATCTTCGATTTTGTTGAAGGAATATTCATACTGGTAACTCATCGGTATGATTTCATTATAATCTTCAATACTTGCACCTGATAAACAAGCATCAATAATTCTTTTTCCTGTGTGCAATAAATCTTCCTTAAGATATTTCTGCAATTCAGATTTAAAGAAGTCAGTAAGTATTTCGGCTCCTGCATCGTAACCATCGAAACCAACTTCAGACTGATTGTAAACTTTCAAAAACCTGGAAGGTATTTTTGAACCCTCAAGTGTCAGATAATTGAGTTCATAACCCAAAAGCGGACAACGGGCAGCCTGATACTGATCAGTCCTTAATTGAGCAGCACCTCTCCTGGTCAGATACTCACGCATTAATAACTGAGGTTTAAAACCGACCTGCCACACACCAATGTTCTGATTAGGGACAAGAGTAAAAGTAGTACGCGGAGTATCAATGATTTGCTTTAATAACATATTTGCCTGTGGTACACGTTTACCTGTAGCAAAAGGCCAGTATGAGCCTACACCTTCACTTTCCATCCCACCCGAACTTACAATGCTTGGATTGTTATGACCACGGGGAGCAACAAGTCTCCATAACCATGCCAGCGCAGGTGGTAAAATATGGAATAATCCAATAATACCATAGGAGGGATTCTCTCTTGAACAAGCCGGAGTACGTATACCAAAACTTCTGATATCAACTGAAACCGGTCTGTTAACTACGTTTGAAACAGACTTTCGTGGTATAATTACCCTGGGATTAGGACAGGACTTGCCCGGCTCATCCTGAATATGTTCCCAAATCAGGGCAGTTGATCCGGGTGTGGTTTCAATATTTAAAAACAATAGAGGAGAAGAGGGATTTATTGTCATTTTTTCCAAAGTTGGATCATCTCCATATTGTTTTACACTGTCCACTCGCACGAACCAGGCGTTTTCAGCATCAATAATACGTAGCTTTCCGTCATTTTTCTGAACCGAAGGGTGACAAAAGGCCATATCATCCGCGACAGCATTAAACGAGCAAGATCTGGGTATAGTTATATATCTTTGTTCAGAAGAAATAAGGTTACGTCCCAACAATACCTGACCATCTGATTCCCTCAAAATATGCTGGTGCATTTCACTCTTGCCTCCTCCACTGGCACCCTCGTGCATAAAAGTTGTAAGATTATCATAAGGACTTACAGATTGTACAGCTGAACAGTGAGCAATGACCCAATCTTCCTTTTCAGCATGATTTAACATTACTCCGTAAAGACCTTTTTTAGCACTGGGTCCCGGATATAAGTTATATGAATATAACTCGTGAACAGTCTCAGTACGATTATGGACAACCACCTGTTTACCACTAAAATGCGTATGTCTGAAAACAGGAGCAACAAAAATCACTGATTTAAGCTCAGAATTATGTTTTAAATCATCCACAGCAACCATTTCCTGAAGCATAGACAAACCCAATGCAAAGAAAGCTGCATTTGCTGGAGCTATGGCAATACCAAGAGAACCAATATTCTCTCTGCCGGCGAAATAAAAGAATACAGCAAGATCTTGTTTTTTTAGCCATTCATATGTCTCTTCCTGCAAACCTGAAAACTCATAACCATACTTATCAAAAAAAATTTCCTTGTCTGTCGGATTATTATCTGCTATAACCATTGTGTCAGGATCCCTCCTGCGCATGTAGGCTTCTGTATAATTTGCTGAAATCCCGTTTTTAACACGTTGGACGATTACTTCTGTATAAAGACCTTTGCCCGGTACATCATACTTAACTTCATATTCAAGATTTTCTTTTCCATTTGTAGCAGCATCTGAAAGTTCACTTGTAGCATTATAAACTTTATAGCTTTTGCATTCCTGCAGAACACTCAGAATATTATCGGGTAAAATAATATTCTTCTCATTTAAAACACTTAATAGATTACTCATTTCTGTATATTATTAATGAATACTTACTTCAATTTATATGATATTTTACTTAATTAATAAAGTTCTGCTTAATCTGATAAATTAAAAATATGGAGGCGATTGGACCCAAAGGATTTCACTTATACCATCATTATAATTTATGGCATTAAACTGTGATTTAGCGCTGAAATATATATTATCTCCAGGTTTCAAAACAAAGCTTTTCCCATCCAGATCAAACCTGACCTCTCCAGAAAGTACATAAGAAAAAATCTGGCCAAAAGATGGTGAAAAAAAACCATCAACGGCTGAAGCTTTAGAAAACCTCACCAGATAAGTATCCATCTGCTTGTTTACATCATGTTGAGAAAGCAGATAAAACATAGTCCCCGACTTGTTTTGATCAATAAATTTTATATCCGACTTATATACAACCGGATTATTCGCAAGTGAATCATTTTCTCCAATTAGTTCACCGACAGTTGTGTGTAACTTATCAGCAATATTTTTTAATGTCACTATTGATGGAAATGACTTTGCTTTTTCTATTTGCGAAAGAGCACTCGGACTGACACCTACCTTCTCAGCTAATTCATTTAACTGTAAATTAAGCTGTTCCCTTTTCTTTTTTATCCTTTCACCTATCCTGTTCATAAAACATAATTATCGTCTGCTAATATACTTAATTTTTTAAGTTGTACTTCATTTTTAATGAAAAATATTTTTAATGGAAGATTAAGGGAGTTTATGTGGATTCAAACAGGGGTTATAATATCTTTGTGATACCACTCATTTAGCCCTTAACTTAAAAAATACTATAAAAATGAAAGACCTTATTGCTTGCTGTGGTTTAAATTGTGAAGAGTGTGAAGCCAGGATCGCAACTGCCAATAATGACAATGCACTTCGTGAAGTGGTTGCTAAAAAATGGCGCGAAGAATATAATTCAACTGAAATTACTCTTGAGATGATAAATTGTACAGGTTGCCGTATAGAAGGACCTAAAATCGGATATTGCTATGAATGCCAGATCCGCAAATGTGCTCAATCTAAAAATTTCACTACTTGTGCTGAGTGTGGCGAGATGGATACATGCGCCACAGTAGGCTTTATTTTAAATGCCGTTCCACAAGCTAAAGCAAATTTATCTAAGCTATAGAAAGTATTATACTGGGTTATCTTGAACATTAAGATCTTCGCCTCAATGAAATCAAGCTGTTGATGGATGCTGAGTAATTAAAAAAGAGGCAAATTATATTTTTGCACAAAAATCTTCATGATTTTGGTTAAATCACAAATTAGTATAAATTTGTGGGGTTTCAGAAAACACTGGTCATTAATTATTGAATGGTTTTTATTTCACTATTTACCAAATGCTGACCAACGCGTTTTTTGTTTGCATACCTTTAATCTCCTACCAAATAAAAAAACTGCTTCTCGGTTAAGGTTTATATTCAGCAAAAATTGTGATGGAATTTGATAATAACGACATTAATATAATTAGCCTTATCAGAGAAGGTAACGAAGATGCATTCGAGTACATTTTCAAGAAATATTATGCTCCACTATGTGCTTTTGCATCAAATTATATCGAAGAATCAGAATGTGAGAATATAGTACAGGAAACTATGTTGTGGTTGTGGGAAAACCGACGTTTGCTAATACCTGATTACCAGTTAAAATCATTCCTGTTTACAGTTGTAAAAAATAAGTGCCTGAATGTAATTACTCAAAAAGGAGTAAAAAACAGGGTACATCAAGAACTATTTGATAAGTATCAAAATCCCTTAGATAATCCTGATTTCTATATTTCTGATGAATTACAGAATATAATTGAAACCACTGTTAACAATATGCCTGAAGATTATCGTACTGCTTTTGTTTTAAACAGATATGATTGCAAGAAGTATGATGAAATCGCTGAAATACTTGGCGTTTCGCCAAAAACAATATCCTATCGCATTTCAAATGCAATCAAAATACTAAGAGTGGCTCTCAAAGAGTATCTGTTATTACTATTATAATTTCTTCGGCTTAATAAATAGCATTAAAGCCGGATAATCCCTTTTGATAATAAAAAAACATTTTCAGAAAATATTTGAAATTTCGTTTAGGATGTTTTGTATCACAATTGTATTAACTATGTAGCAATTAAAAAATGGTTGAAGTAGAAGAAGAAATACTTATAAGATTTATCGAAGGTACGAGTACTGAAGATGAAGTTACTTTGATTCAGGAATGGAGAAAACAATCTCCTGATAATGAAAAAAGACTTGAAGACATTTATATTACTATTAAAGCTGTAAATGTGCTTCAATTTAAACACTCGCTTGATCAGGAAAAATCATTTTTAGAATTCAAAGACCAAATCAAAAGAAGAAAAAAAGGTATCACTATTAAAAAATACTTTAGTATACTTCAAAAGGTAGCTGCAATTTTATTTTTCCCTGTATTATTAATCACTTTATTTGTTTTGCATAATAACTTAAATGAGCCTTCACTATATGCTACAATTAGCACTAATCCGGGGATGACTACATCTTTCACATTATCAGATGGGACTAAAGTGTGGCTTAACACTAACAGTAAACTAAAATACCCTACAAAATTTTCCGGTAAAATCAGAGAGGTTGAACTTGATGGTCAGGCATATTTTGAAGTAACTCGAAACGAAAAACACCCTTTTATTGTAAAAGCAGCTCATAATTATAATGTTGAGGTTTTGGGTACGAAGTTTGGAGTACTGGCATATCAGAGTGATGACGAGATAGAGACGACATTAATAAAGGGATCTGTAAGAATTAATTTGACTAAAGATGATAAAACAGTTTTTAGCAGATTGTTAAAGCCTTGTCAAAAAGCTGTTTATAATAAAAATGACGATGATAATTTAAAAATTTCCAATGTTAACCCAAAATATGATATTGCATGGATTAACGGGGAAATATTATTTAATAAACACGATATGCAACACGTTATTGATGTCTTAAGCCGTCAATTCAATGTGACATTTTGTGTCAAAGATAGCGATGTTTTGAACTCGAGAATTACTGGAAAGTTTACAAATGAGCAATTACCACAAATATTGGAATGCCTTGAGATTGCATCAGGTCTGGATTTTATTGAATATAAAACAGATTTATCAAATGGACAACAAAATAAATGTATAAATGTTTTCAAACACTAATCGTGAGAACCTTAATTTTTTACCAAAAAACATGTAGTGCCTATGGAAAAATATAATTAAAAAAACATACGGAAAGACGATGGCCCGACTTTCCGTATGTAATAAAGTAAGCTGTAACAACAGCTAAAGTGAATTTATTTATGATGTGTAAATAAAAACGGTTAAAGGTATGAATAAAAATTTAATTAAAAAAAAATCATCAAGAAAATCCCTGTTACTTGTAACATTGTTAGTGAGTTTATGTTTTGTTTTTACAAACGCTTCACATGCACAAAACAATACAAAAAAAGGACAGGCAAAAGTTACTCTTAACGTAACAAACACTTCCATTAGTGATATTTTAAACGAAATAGAAAAGCAGACTCTTTATACATTCATCTATGACAATAGTATCGTTAATGTAAATGAAAAAGTTACTGTCAAATTTCAGGACAAAACAATTTTTGATGCATTAGCAATAGTTTTTAAAGGTAAAAATATTGAATCTAAATTTTCTGATCAAAAAATTATCTTAAGTAAAGGGAGTATTTCTCCTGAAAAACAACAACCTACACAACAAACTGGACAAGTATCGGGTATGGTCACCGATGAGTCCAATAATCCGGTAATTGGAGCAAATATATCAATTCAAGGTACTAAAAAAGGTGCTTTTACTGATGAAAACGGTAAGTTTATAATCAATGCCGAGGTAAACAACGTTTTGCAGATTAGTTATCTTGGGTATATTAAAAAGGAAATCAAAGTTTCTGATAGACATCCATTAAAAATTGTTCTTGAAGAAGATGTTCAAAGTTTGGATGCTGTGGTAGTTGTCGGCTATGGTACGCTAAAAAAGAAAGATCTTACTGGTGCTGTTTCTGTAGTAAATACAAAAACTTTAAGTAATGCACCAACAACTTCAATACTTGAATCTATTAGTGGCTCAATCCCTGGAGTTGAGATTAATATGAACGGTCGACCTGGAGATACCGGTTTCGCGACTATACGTGGAATAAATAATTTCACGAGTGTTACGCCACTTTATGTTATTGACGGAATCCTGACAACAAATATAAGAGATATTAATTCTCTTGATATCGAATCTATTCAAATACTAAAAGACGCTTCTGCTGCAGCCATTTATGGTTCTCGAGCAGCGAATGGCGTTATTGTCATCACAACTAAAAGTGGTAGTGAAGGACCTATGCGTATAAATTTTTCTTCTTCATATACAATTCAGGACGGAACTCCTCCTATCAAACTTGCCAATGCTGAAGAGTACATTCTTTTAAACAAAATTGGTCGTGAGAATGCCGGTTTATCACCTTTAACATACAATTCAGGTGTAGACACCGATTGGATAGATGAAGTAATGAACAATGGTAGTATTCAACAATATAATCTGAGTGTATCCGGTGGTTCCAATACAGGGAAATATTATGTTTCGGGCGAATATTTTAAAAACAAAGGTATTTACTACGGTACAGAATATGATAGGTTTAATTTTAGAGTTAATACAAGTGGAGTTCGAGGAATACTAAGTTACGGCCAGACATTAAATATGAGTAATAATGTTGTTGATCCCAATTCAAGTGGTTTAGGGTTGGGTATGTGCCCACTAATTCCGGTTTATGATGAAAACCATGTCGGGGGTTATGGATTTGGAGATCCGAACACAAACAACTGCATTGGAGAAAATCCTATCGCGGTTGAGAACCTTAACAAGACAATTAATACAAATTTCAGAATAATGGTCGGACTATGGGCAGAACTAAAAATACTAAAGAGTCTGACATATAAGTTAAACACAGGGTATACTCTTAATTTTGATGGACAGAAAACTCTTAGAAAAGAAGGAGATTGGCGTATGAATATGGCTTATGAACCTTCAAGTTTGTATGAATCAAGAGGAAGATTTGATAGCCCACTTGTTGAAAACACTCTATCTTATATAAATACATTTGGTAAGCATTCGATAAATGCAGTACTAGGTCAAACATTCCAGAAAGAAAATTATGAAACCATAAATGGAAAAATCTACAACATTCTAAGGACCGATAGTGGTAAGTACTACGAAGTACTTGGAGCTGGAACAGATAATGCAGTAGTTGGTGGTTATGCAAATATTGGCGCGATGCTTTCTTATCTTGGACGTGCAAACTATACTTATGATGATAAGTATTTATTATCATTAACACTTAGAGCTGATGCATCTTCAAGAGTTAAGAAAGAAAACAGATGGGGGTATTTCCCTTCATTCTCAGGAGCATGGAGAATCCAAAAAGAGAAGTTTATGGAAGATTTGCACTGGATATCCGATTTAAAACTAAGAGCAAGTCATGGGACTTTGGGAAATTTGAATATAGGTTATTACGATTATCTTCCATTGATTAATACAAACCTTACTGCAACATTTGGTACGGATCAAAAACAACAACAAGCTTCGATTCAAACTAATCTGACAAATGAAGATATTAAGTGGGAAAGTCAGACACAGACAAATTTCGGTTTAGATATGTCGTTTTTGGATAATAGGTTAACTTCAAACATTGATTATTACATTTCCAACACTAATGATATTCTGGTCTCAATGCCAATTTTATTGACTACAGGAAATGGAGCAGGTGATCCAATCGTAAATGCTGCATCTTTAAAAAACAGCGGTTTGGAAATATCAGTTGGTTGGAGAGACAGCAAAGAAAAATTCTCATATTTTACCAACTTTAATGTTAATATTATGAGAAATAAAGTTACAGGGTTAGGCTACGGCCGAGATGCTATAATTGTCAACCAAGCCAGAACTGCTGTTGGACGTCCTGTTTCAGAATTCTTTTTAATCAGGACAGATGGTCTTTTCCAAAGTGATGAGGATGTACAATCATATGTAAATTCAAACGGTACAGTAATTCAACCAACTGCAAAACCAGGAGACATAAAGTATGTCGATTATAATGATGATGGTAAAATTACTGACGCTGACCGTCAGATAGTTGGCAACGCTGAATCATTATTTTTGGCAGGATTTAATGCCGGTATTTCATGGAATAACTTTGATGTAAAAATGAATTGGTTTGGTGATTTTGGTTGTGATATTTTTAATTCACTTAGAAGATATATGATTGGTTTGGATTCCGGTTCGGATTCTGGTTTTATTAAAGGTTTCAGTACTAATTATTGGACACCTGAAAATAATTCATCTAAAAATCCCAGACCAGTTATCGGAACAAAACAAAATAGCAGAGATAGTGAATACTGGCTTGAGGATGGTAGTTATTTAAAATTAAAGTCACTTTCAATTGGTTATAATATACCCAAATCCTTGCTAAATAAAATTGGAGTCAATTCCTGCAGAATGTATGTTAATGGGCAGAATCTTATCACCTTAACGAAATTTAGCATGGGAGATCCTGAGTATAGAAAAGATAATATTTGGAACAGGAATAATCGAGGAATAGATGCTTATCCAAATCCAAAAGCAGTTAATGTCGGTATTCAAATAGAAATCTAATTAATGAATGTTATTATGAAAAATATACTTTATATATTAATAATTTGTCTATTAGGGTATTCACTTACATCTTGCAAAGAAGACTTTTTAGACGTTACCAATCCCAATAACTTATCTTCTGATATGTTTTGGAAAACTGAATCAGATGCTAAAGCCGGCGTTAATGCCTGTTATGCAATATTTTACAGAACAGGTTCCTGGCACCGTTATTTACATTGGCGTTTTGATTTGTTGTCTGATGAAGGATATAGTTTGAGCCCTATGGTTAACACCAGTGCATGGACTAAGTTTATTTACAATGATTATAATCATAATGAAAATAATTGCTGGATTTGGAGAGAAGCTTATAGACAAATATTCCGCGCTAATCAAGTACTTACTTATGTGCCAAATATAGAAATGTCTGATGATAAAAAGAATTCTTATCTTGGACAGGCTTATTTCCTTAGAGCTTATAATTATTTCCATTTAGCAATCTTATGGGAAGAAGTTCCTCTTGTCACAAAAATCCAACAACCTGCTGATCAACCTATACAAGGATCACTCCAGGAAGTATGGGATTTAGCTGAGAATGATCTTTTAAAAGCTATTGATTTATTGCCTGAAGAATGGACAGGTGCCGAGAAGGGAAGAATAACAAAAGGTGCAGCCAAAGCTCAGTTGGCTCGTGTTTACATGCAACAACATAAGTGGAGCCAAGCTAAGGATCAATTAAATTGGCTTATTGAAGGAGAAGGTAAAAAGTATTATGGTCTGGTAAGTAATTATTCGGATAATTTCTCTGAAGCCAAAGAAAATAACATTGAGTCTGTTTTTGAAATCCAATTTGCGGGTAATTTGATAGGAGGAGAAAGTGACTCTAAAGGTGCTACAAATGGTCATCAGAGATCAATTATTTTTGGTTTGAAAGGCGTTGGATTCAGAGATGGAGTAGCCAGAAGCTGGATTCGAGATGAATACTATAAAGAAAAAACAGCTGACGGGAAACTTGATCCTCGATTAAGGATTAGTTTGATTTATAAAAATATTCTGAAAGATTTTCCAAATGAAGAATCAGGTAAGTTTTATGGTAAAACATGGCAGAGCGCATGGGATAATGATGTTTACTATAGAAAATACTCAAGAGATCAAACGTCTTTAGTTGAAGATAGAAATTGCCCGATAAATTTCAGAATAATCCGTTTCTCAGATGTTTTGTTAATGTATGCTGAATGTCTAAATGAGCTTGGCAAAACTAATGAAGCATATCCATATGTAGACAGAGTCAGAGCAAGAGTTGGAATGAGGCCTTTAGCTACAGCTTATCCCGAAATAGGAAATGATAAAACACTATTTGCTAAACGATTAAGAATTGAACGCGTTTTGGAACTTAATGGCGAATGTGTAAGATGGTTTGATATAAAAAGATGGGAACTCTATAATGATCCAGCGGAACTTGAAACTTTAAAAGTCAGAGATCCGGATTTTAATAATTTTGTTGTCGGAGTATCTCAACGTCAACCAATTCCATCAGACGAAGTTTCAAATAACAAAAATCTCCACCAGTTATCCGGGTATTGATTATCCGGTATTATTGAAATAAAATACTCAGCAGCCTGAAATATATCTGAATTTGTTCTGATTTTGATACCAACTTTGCTGTATCCAAACTCAGATCTCATTTAAATAGGTTAACCAACAGGTATTAGTTGATATATTGAGGGTTGCTGAGTTAATATTATGTTGTTTTTTAATACATATTAAATTTTTTTTATGAATTATATATATCCTTTTTTTAATAGATTTTTTCTGATAATGTTTTTTATTGCTATTACTTATTGTGAACAGAGTATGGCAGAAAACAATAATACAAGTTACAATGATCCAATCACAATAAATGTAGACTTAAACAAAAAATTGGGACCACTGGATAAGATCTGGTCTTTCTGGGGATATGACGAACCTAATTACACATACATGAAAGATGGATTAAAGCTATTGTCTGAATTGTCTGATTTAAGTCCGGTTCCTGTTTACGTAAGGGTTCATAGTTTATTGGTCACAGGTGATGGTACCGCATCATTAAAATGGGGATCTACAAATGTATATACCGAAGATAAAAAAGGAAATCCGATTTATAACTGGGATATCATCGATCGTATTTTTGATTCCTTTATTGAAAGAGGGATGAAGCCAATAGCACAAATTGGATTTATGCCAGAGGCTTTGTCGACAAATCCTGATCCATACAAACACTTCTGGAAACCAGGCGCAAAATATAATGATATATATACCGGATGGTCATATCCTCCAAATAACTATAAAAAATGGGCGGACTTGATTTATAATTGGGTATTACACTCTGTAAAAAGATACGGGAAAGAAGAGGTTGAAAGTTGGTATTGGGAAGTTTGGAACGAACCAAATATTGGATATTGGCGTGGTACAGCAGAAGAATATCATAAATTATATGATTATTCAGCTGATGCTGTAAAAAGAGCTTTACCGACTGCTATGATTGGAGGACCTGAATCAACAGGACCTGCCGGAGAAAAAGCTGAAGCGTTTTTACGAAACTTCCTTGACCATGTTGTATCAGGTAAAAATTATGCTACAGGCAAAAAAGGATCACCATTGGATTTCATTACTTTTCATGCAAAAGGAGATCCCAAAGTTATTAATGGTGTTGTTCAAATGAATATAAGTAGGCAACTACGTGATGTTAGCAAAGGCTTTGAGGTTATTGCATCATATCCTACTATAAAGCATCTTCCGATAATAATTGGCGAGTGCGATCCTGAAGGATGTGCAGCTTGCTCTGAGGCAGATTATCCAAGTAATGCCTATCGTAATGGGACTATGTATTCCAGTTATACGGCTGCTTCCTATGCAAGAATATATGAATTAGCTGAATTTTGGGGGGTTAATTTAAAGGGCGCAGTGACCTGGGGTTTTGAATTTGAAGATCAACAATGGTTTGCCGGTTTCAGAGATATGTCAACAAATGGTGTTGACAAACCGGTATTAAATGTTTTCAGAATGTTTGGACTTATGAAAGATGATAAAGTCGAAGTACGCCAAGACAATTTGGCATATAACTTTATTAAGGTTCGTGATAATGGAGTAAAAGATTCTTTTCCAGACATTAATGCAATTGCATCATCAGGTGGAAATTCAGCAACAATTATAGTTTGGAATTATCATGATATAAACGATATCAATGTACCTGATTCACCAGTAAGATTAAATATTAGTCAGATTCCTTCAGACAAAGTTTTACTAACTCATTACAGAATTGATCAGAACCACAGTAACTCATACACGTTATGGAAAGAAATGGGTTCACCTCAAAAACCATCAATAGAACAAATAAATAAACTCGAGAAAGCCGGTCAACTCCAGTTATTAAATTCTCCGAAATGGATTGATACCAAGAATGGAAAACAGGAAGTCTGTTTTAATCTTCCAAGGCAGGGAGTCTCATTTATCGAGATTACCTGGTAAAAAATTCAAAAATATTATAAAAAATGTGTCTCACAATAATTACTTTTTTGTGAGTATACTATAATACTGTCAAAATGGTTTTTAAAATAGAAAATAAAAATGTTGACAAGCAATTAAGAATGAGGTGGCTAATGATTTCATTCGGATTTTTAGCCACACTCCTTAATTACGTACATAGGTTATCATTTAATTACCTGAGTTCTGATGGAGAATTAAGACAAATTCTATCAGATGAAGCATTTGGATATATTGGTACAGCCTTTTTTATTGCTTATACTATTTCAAATGCTGGTTCTGGTTATATAATTGATAAACTCGGGACAAAAATCGGGTATTCTTTGGTTATGGCTTTCTGGACAACTGCAGGCTTATTTCATGCATTTGTTATTACGCCATTACAATTTGGAATAGTCAGATTTTTTCTTGGGATTGGTGAAGCTGGAAACTGGCCTGCAGGGATAAAGCTTGTAAGAGAATGGTTTCCACCAAATGAACGCTCTACTGCTTCAGGAATTTTTAATAGTGGTTCAGCTTTAGGTGCAATTATTGTTCCTCCCTTAGTCGCATTTCTTGGTTTGAATTACGGATGGAAAATGACTTTTGTAATTCTTGCCATTCTTGGATATTTATGGTTAGTCGCTTTCTGGTTTAGCTATTATACGCCTGAAAAATCGATTAATGATATAAAACAAAAGATAATACCGCCAAACGAACTTTTTAAGAACAGATTTGTATTAATGTTCACTTTGTCTAAAATTTTTCTGGATCCGGTCTGGTATTTTGTTACATTCTGGATCGGAAGATATCTCGTAGATGTACACTCCCTGAGTATGAAACAGATTGGATGGTATGCAATGCTACCGTTCATAGTTGCCGATATTGGTAATATTGCAGGTGGTTATTTTACACAATATATTATTAAGAGAGGTGTACCAATACCTAAAGCAAGACTGGTTTCGGTATGTATTTCCGCATGCCTTATGGCAATACCTCTTATTGCAGCCCCATTTACAATACATTCACCAATAACTGCAATTATAATTTTTGGTATTGTAGGTTTTGGATATACATCATATACTGCAAACGCTTTGGCTATGCCTGCTGATGTGGTTCCTTCAAGTGCTACGGCTACAGTATGGGGACTCGCATGCATTGGTACAGGGATTGGAGGCGCTATTTTCCAAACTGTTTCCGGATTAACAATCAAAACTGTTAAAGCAGTACACGGATATGTATTTGCATATAATACAATATTCTTAATTTTTGGTGTAGCCGCAATAATAGGTTTAATAATAATGCTTTTTATGGGGCCACTTACAAAAGATAAAAGGCTTCAGGAATATGTTGACAATTAAAAGAATTAAAAATGAAAGATCTTAAAAATAAAACAGTAGGAATTATTCACGCTGCTCTTATTTCAACTAAAGGAGTACAACAATTTATTGATGAAATTATGCCTGAAGTAAAGGTTGTACACATTGTTGATGATACTATCCAGAATACCAATTTTAACTGTGAACCAGGTATAATTCCAAAGGAAAACTATCTAAAGTTTGCTCAATATGCACATAATCTGGAGAATTATGGAGTTGATTTGATATTATTAGCTTGCTCAACTTTTAATAAAGCAGTGGAAAATGCAAGACCGATGATCAACATACCAATGTTGCAAATAGACAGACCGATGATGGATCTGGCAGTAAGTTGTGGCAGAAAGATAGGGTTACTTGCAACAGTACCAACTACAGTGCCTGCTTCAGAACGTTTATTAAAATTAGCAGCTCATGAAGCAGGAAAAGAAATTGAAATTACAACTGTCTTATGTTCCGAAGCATTTGAAGTATTAAAAAAAGGAGATGTGGAAAAACATAATTCAATTTTAATTGATGTGATTGATAGTCTATCAAAAAGTGTTTCCTCAATCGTATTAGCTCAAGTATCGATGAGTGCGCTTGAACCTGCACTGAAAAATGTTAAAATACCGGTTTTTAATAGTGGGAGAACCGGTATTGAAATGGTTAGAAAGTTACTGGAAATATCTGAATAACTATAATTATAAATAAATATGTACAAAAATTATAAGATTGCTATTGGTTGCGATCCGAATGCAAAAGAACTCAAGAAAGAGATAATAAAATATCTTGAAACGTTAAATTATGATATAAAAGATTTTGGAAATGATGATCCTATTTATGCAAATACTGCCTTTTCAGTTGCAGAGGCAGTCTCAAATCACAGTTTTGACCGAGGTTTATTGTTTTGTGGTACCGGTATAGGTGTATGCTTGGCTGCCAATAAAGTACTGGGAGCAAGAGCTGTAAATTGTACTGATTCATATTCTGTTGAAAGGTCAATTAAAAGTAATAATGCTAATATCCTGACATTAGGATCACAAGTAGTGGGAATAGAGTTAGCAAAAACTATTATAACGAAATGGTTGAGCTATGAATATCAACCAGGTGGACGTTCTGATGAAAAAATTGATAGGATTAAGCAGTTCGAAGAAAAACATATAAAGAAAAATGAGTAATGATTTTCAAGAAAGTAAATTCATTTAGTATTGATAAAGGATATGCCATATCCTTAGTAAATGTAGATGAATCAAAAATGATAGCAGCTGGAAGTGAAGGACATGGACCGTGTTATTTATTAAGCTTACCGGATTTTGTACCTAGAAAATTCGCTGAAGGTCCCGGAGGGACAATGAGCATACATGATGTACCGAATAAAAAAGATGATCTTATCTCTATTATGGGTGTTTATCCTCCATTTATTGGTTATAATGCTGGAGTCTATTATCACGAAAGAGTAAGTGAGTCATATAAAGATTATAAAATTTTGGATATCCCATTTGCACATCGAATAGAATGGATGAATATAGATGATCATCTTGTTTTATTTATTGCAAGTATAAGTAAATATAAAGAGAATCCACTTGACTGGTCTAATCCGGGAGCTTTGTATGAAGTATCAACAAATGAATGTTTTGAAAAATGGATTACAAAACCAATTATTGAAAACTTGACTAGAAATCACGGAATGACAAAAATAAGTTATGCTGGGATAGATACTTTATTTGTTTCTGCTGCTGAAGGTCTATTCCGCATCAACTGGAATTCAACTAAAAAAGGATGGAAAGTTGAAAAAATGCTATCATCAGAAATTAGTGAAGTTGCGTTAATAGATGTTGATGGTGATGGCAATAATGAAATAGTTACTATCGAACCTTTTCATGGCAATACGTTGGCTATTTATAAAAATATTCATGGTTTTTGGGATAGAATTTTTGAAACTGAACTTGAATTTGGGCATGGATTAACTACAAATTATATTAGGAAAGAACCTGTTGTTTTTGTTGGGAACCGTCGTGGTAAAAAAGAATTACTTGCTTTTCGCAATTTTAATTTTAAATCATGGACATTTGATAAAATTATAATTGAAGAAGATGCTGGTCCCACTCAAATTATTAGTTTCAAAATTGATAACAGAGACTACCTTGTCAGTTCTAATCAAAACAAAAATGAAGTTAGTCTTTATGAAATAAAATATTAAAAATTATGGTAATTAACGAATCTGAAATTAAATACATAAAACTCCCGGGAAGAGATCTTAAATGGCTTGTCCATCCGGATAGTAATTATTCTAATAAATTCTCTCTAAATACAGTCCTGATTCATAGTGGTGAAACAGTAAAACCTGCTCATTCTCACCCAAATGATGAAGAAGTTGTATATGTAGTTTCCGGAGAAGGGAAGGTTATGATTGACAATGAAACATCTAGAATAAGTATGGGATCAGTTATTATTTTCCCTCAAAATTCAATTCACATGGTAAAAAACACTGGTGATTCTGATTTGAAATTGATCTGTTATTTCACTTCTCCAGTAAAATTGGAAGATTACTTATTTTATGAAGATATTTCTTTTTCCGAATAATAAAATACAAATAAAAGATGCAAAGAATTTATAATGATCCTGATAAAATTGTAGATGAGATGCTTGAGGGATTTGTAAAAAACAATGATAATATTGTCAGTTTAACCTCAAATCCAAGAGTACTAAAATATAAACAAGCTCCTAAAAAAGGGAAAGTAGGTATTGTTACTGGTGGAGGCTCAGGACATAAACCGGCATTTATCGGTTACATTGGAAAAAATATGTGTGATGCAGTTGCTGTCGGAGAAATATTCAGTTCTCCTTCAGCAAAAGCATTTCTGGAAGCTTTTAGGTCAGCAGATTCAGGAGAAGGTGTAGCATGTTTATACGGTAATTATTCAGGAGACAATATGAATGTCCGAATGGCTATTGAAAAAGCAGAAGAAGTTGGAATTACAGTAAAAAAAGTAATAGCAAATGATGATGTGGCTTCTGCGCCCAAAAATGAATTATATAAACGTCGCGGAGTGGCAGGAGAAGTGCTTATGTGGAAAGTTGGAGGAGCTAAGGCTGCTTCAGGTGCAACGCTGGATGAGGTAATTATTGTTTCACAAAAAGCCATTGACAATACGAGAAGTGTTGGCATTGGATTATCTCCATGCACAATAATTTCAGCTGGTAAACCAAATTTTTCGATTGCTCCCGGTAAAATGGAAATTGGAATTGGCCATCATGGCGAACCAGGCATTAAGATATCAGAACTGAAAAGTGCAAAAGAAATGGCTGAGTACTGCATTTCAATATTGTTGCCCGATCTCCCTTTTGTAGAAAATGATGAAGTTGTAGTTTTAGTATCAGGATTGGGTTCTACACCTGTTATGGAACTCTATGTTTTCTTTAATGAAGTTTCGAAAATTCTTGAAAAAAATAAAATTAAAATGTACAAATCACTTGTTGGAAATTATTTCACTTCTCTGGATATGATGGGTGTAACTCTTACATTAATGAAAGTAGATGAAGAATTGAAAACATTAATAGATTTCCCAGCAGATGCAGTTTGTTATAAACAATTATAAAAACCATATGAAAGCATTTTTCTTAAATACATCAGGATTAATTATAGTACAAGATATTGCTAATGCAGTTATTCAGAATAAAGATTATTTATGTGATTTAGATGGAATAATCGGTGATGGAGATCATGGAGTTAATATGAATAAAGGCTTTTTAATGTCATTAAATCAACTGGAATCAAATAAATTTAATTTTTCCGATTCATTAGAAATCGTTGGAGAAACGCTTATGGATGAAATTGGTGGATCTATGGGCCCATTATACGGAACATTCTTCAAGACAATGGCTAAAGTTTCAAAAAATGAAGTAATAATTACATCAGATATTTTCCAAAAAATGATTTTTGAAGCCACAAAGAAAGTTATGGAAATGGGTAATGCTAAACCAGGTGACAAATCGTTAATCGATACTTTGTCTAGCGCTCTCAACTATATAAATGATGCAATAGTTAATAAAAAACCTTTTGATATAGTTCTGAATGAATGTTCTATTGGTGCACAGAAAGGGAAAGAATCAACCAGAAATATGTTATCTAAAATCGGACGTTCTTCCAGACTTGGTGAACGAACAATAGGCCATATAGATGCAGGTGCAGCTTCATGTTCAATCATTATTGAAACAATGTGCTCATCAATTTTAAAATTACTAAAAGACTAGCAAAGCAGATATACTTAATCTTGTGATATAGTTTTATTAAATGCCGTTCCGCAAGCCAAAGCAAATCTGCTATCGCTTTAAATGTAATTTTCCTGTTTGAAATCAATGTAATCCGTATAAACTTGATAAAGGTGTCCCAATAATTCGGGGCACCTTCATTTTATTATTTCAATATTGAAATTTGAAAGATAATAGTCTTTTTTCAATCGATTAAATAAATTTCTGTGCCATTTAAACGCGATTTAATCTCAATTTTAATCGCAGGATCCTTCATTTGCAGCAGAAAATTTAATATCACATGAAAAAAAGGACTTCCCTGCTGATGATTTGTGCGTTTATTTCACTTTACACATTTGCACAAAAGGATTATACTCAATATGTAATGCCTGTCATGGGAAGCCAGAGCGAATTTGCTTTATCTAACGGCAACCTGTATCCGGCGATAGCTCTCCCGTGGGGTATGAACCACTGGTCACCTCAGACAGCTCTTAATAACAGTGAAAGATGGTTTTATTCATATAACAGTCATTTTTTTACAGGAATCAGACAGACTCATCAGCCAAGCCCGTGGACAGGTGATTACGGAGTATTCTCCATAATGCCGACTGTCGGAGAAAAGAAGTTTACGGAAGAAAGCCGCAAAAGTTGGTTTTCACATAAAGCCGAAACCTTGTTACCTAATTATTACAAAGTATATCTTGCTGATTATAACGTAACAGCCGAACTCACTCCTACCGAACGATCATCAGTAATGCGTTTCACTTTTCCTGAAACAAAACAGGCAAATATTGTAATTGATGCATTTGAAAGAGCGTCATATATAAAAGTCATACCTGAAGAAAACAAAGTCATAGGTTATTCCACCGATCGTATAGGCTACGAAAATCAGCGTGTTCCTGAAAATTTCAAAAATTATTTTGTTATTTATTTCGACAAAACCATCCTTAACTACTCCCTATGGAAGGAAGGGGCTTTTAAAGAGGGTATTACTGAAACATCAGGCAAGCATAGTGGCGCCGTAATTACTTTTAAAACAAGTAATGGAGAATCCATACAGGCAAGAATTTCATCATCATTTATAAGTTGGGATCAGGCTGAAATAAACCTTAAAAATGAAATTGGCGGCAAAAACTTCGATGAAATCAGTGCAACTAGTAAAAGTATTTGGAATAAACAATTATCCCGTTTTTCGATAGAGGATGCGCAATTAAACGATTTGGATAAAGTAAGGACATTTTACACATGCCTCTATAGACTGTTGTTGTTTCCCAGGGAGTTTCATGAGATTGATGCTAAAGGCAATATCGTACATTACAGTCCGTATAATGGCAAGATTAGCCCGGGAAGAATGTACACGGACAATGGCTTTTGGGATACTTTCAGAGCGGTACATCCATTTTTTAATCTCTTCTACCCTACTCAAAGCAAATATATTCTGGAGGGTCTTGCCAATACTTACAAAGAAAGCGGCTGGTTGCCTGAATGGGCGGCTCCCGGTCATATAGATATAATGGTTGGCTCAAATTCAACTTCTGTGATAGCCTCAGCATACCTCAATGGAGTGAAAGATGTAGATATTAATACTTTGTGGGATGGTATTATCAAGAATGCTTATAACTCTCATCCATCTCTTACTTCTGTAGGTCGTGCAGGAGCAAAAGAATATGCCACGCTTGGTTATTTACCAAATGACATCAGTGTTAATGAGAGTGCAGCCCGTACTCTGGAATATGCCTATGCCGACTATTGTATTTATCGGTTGGCAAAAGAGCTTAAAAAGGACAATAATATCATTGAAACCTTTGCCAGACGTTCGCTGAATTATAAAAACCTGTTTTATCCTAAATATAGTTTGATGGCAGGACGAAATACTAAAGGAGAGTTTCGTAAAGACTTCAATCCTTTTTCATGGGGAGGTGATTTCACCGAAGGAAACAGCTGGCATTATTCATGGAGTGTCTTTCATGATCCTGCAGGACTGATTGATTTGATGGGTGGACGAAGGAAATTTGTAGCCATGCTTGATTCTGTATTTGTACTTCCTCCTGTTTTTGATGAATCTTATTATGGACAGGTGATACATGAAATTCGTGAAATGCAGATTATGAATTTTGGCCAATATGCTCATGGAAATCAGCCAATACAACATATGACTTACTTGTATGATTGGGCCGGTGAACCATGGAAATCGCAATACTGGACTCGTCAGATTATGGATCGCCTTTACAGACCAGCACCCGACGGATATTGCGGTGATGAAGATAATGGTCAAACCTCAGCATGGTTTGTCTTTTCAGCAATGGGTTTCTATCCGGTTTCTCCGATATCAGGTCAGTATGCTTTAGGTTCGCCACTATTTTCAAATATGAACATTACTATGGAAAGTGGCCGGAAACTTTTACTTAAATCAATTAATAACAGCAGAGAAAACATATATATTGACAAAATAGATATTGACGGTAAGGCTTATAATTATAATTACTTTACTAATCAACAATTGCAGCAAGGTGGCAATATTGTTTTTCAGATGATCTCTAAACCTAATTATCAACGTGGAACTAATAAAAAGAGTTTCCCATATTCATTTTCTGACAAATAATTTTCTATATGTATCAAAGTGATAAAAGAATAGTTATGACGCTCGATGCAGGTGGGACAAACTTCGTTTTTTCTGCAATGCAGGCTAACAAGGAAATAGTTGAACCCATTTGTCTGGCTTCAAATGCGGATGATTTAACTAAATGTCTGGAGAGTCTGCTCCAAGGTTTTACAAAAGTCAAAGAAGCTTTAAAAGAGCCTCCGGTTGCAATAAGTTTTGCTTTCCCCGGCCCAGCTGATTACAAAAACGGCATTATCGGTGATTTACCTAATCTAAAGGCGTTCAGAGGTGGAATTGCCCTGGGTCCGTTTCTGAAAGAAAAATTCGGGATACCTGTTTTCATCAATAATGATGGTGATCTTTTTGCTTATGGTGAAGCTATTGGTGGTATTTTGCCTGAAATTAACAGCAAACTTAAAGAGGCAGGGAATCCGAAACAGTATAAAAACCTGCTGGGTGTGACTATTGGAAGCGGATTTGGTGCCGGAGTTGTTACAAATGGTAAACTTCATATGGGCGATAATGGTTGTGGCGGAGATGTTTGGGTATTCAGACATAAAAAATACAGAGATTGTATTACTGAAGAGAGCGTGGGCATTGGCGCAATTAAGAGGATATATGCTGAGCTTTCCGGTGCTTTGGATAATGATTTATCCCCAAAAAATATTTTTGATATTGCGGAAGGAACAAGATCAGGTAATAAAGCTGCTGCATTAAAAACTTTTAATGAATTAGGTGAAGAAGCAGGTGATACTATAGCTCATGCTATTACTGTTATTGATGGACTTGTTGTAATCGGTGGAGGACTTACCGGAGCTTCAAAATATTTAATGCCTGCTTTGATGTCTGAATTGAACGGAACTATCGGAAGATTAAATGGGGAGGTTTTTAGCAGATTACAGATGAAGGCGTTAAATCTGGACGATAAAGATCAATTAGACAAGTTCCTGGAAACCAGCTCTCAGTATGTTGATATACCAGGTAGTGATAAAAAAGCCTTTTATGATTGCTCAAAACGTATAGGTGTTGCGATTTCCAGGCTTGGAGCAAGTAAAGCTATTGCTCTGGGTGCTTATGCTTTTGCGCTGAATTGTCTTGATAGTAAATAATAAAAGAAGAATCCGGCACCATTTGTGATGGTCTGTCCGGTATTTTATAATTAATGAAAAACATAATTCAAAATAATGATACAATGAAAAACGAGAGTAATATTTCTAAAATCCTGCCGGTTTTATTTGGTTTCTACATAATGGGATTTTGCGATGTTGTGGGAATTACCACTATGCATGTTAAAGAAGATTTATTGGGAGGCTACAATCCGGCTTTTAAGGATACTCTTTCAAATCTGATACCTGTAGCTTTGTTTTCGATGTTTCTTATATTTTCAGTACCTACGGGAATATTGATGAACAAAATTGGTCGTAAGAAGACTGTACTCCTGAGTAATATAATTACAATCATCGCGATGTTTATCCCATTAATACAATACACTTTTGTAATGTCTTTATTGGCATTTGCTTTACTGGGGATTGCAAACACTATACTGCAGGTATCGCTAAACCCTCTTTTAGCTAATATTGTAGATGGGAAGAAGCTTGCTTCAAGTCTAACTGTCGGTCAGTTTGTGAAAGCAATTTCGTCGTTCTGCGGGCCGTTTATTGCTGCTTTTGCCGCATCGCAATTAGGAAACTGGCAATATATTTTCCCAATTTATGCTTTAATAACCCTGGTTTCTACAATATGGTTGATGTTGACTCCTATCAAACAGGAAGTTGTTAATGATAAAGCAAGTTCTTATGGAAGTGTGTTCGGGCTTTTAAAGGATAAAACAATATTATTTTTATTTCTGGGTATCGTTTTTGTGGTTGGCATTGATGTTGGTTTAAACACTGCCGCTCCAAAGATTCTGATGGAGCGTTGTGGTGTTGACTCTATTTCTGCAGGATATGGTCCGAGTATGTATTTTGCGTTTCGTACTCTTGGTGCCTTTATAGGAGCAATCATATTATCAAAGTTTTCATCGGCAAAGTTTTTAAAAATCAATACTGTTGTCACGGTTTTGGCTTTGGCATTACTGTTCTTTATGAGTAACAAAATATCAGTTTTTGTTTTGCTTGCTTTCCTGGGATTCTTTGTAGCAAACATCTTTCCAATCATATTTTCGTTTGCAATCCAATCTAAACCCGATAAAGCAAATGAGATTTCAGGTTTGATGATAACCGGTGTGTTTGGTGGTGCAGTTATACCTTTTGTGATGGGTCTTGCTTCTGATATGATTGGTTCTCAGATTGGTTCTGTTTTAATTATTTTGTTGTGTGCGCTTTATTTGTTGTTTAGTTCATTTGTTTTAAAAATCAGGCATGATTCGTAAGATTAATTTGGTTCTTGCTGCGCTTTTTATTGGTTTTTCAGCATTTGCGCAGACTAAAAATATATATAAGCAAGGTTGGATAGATTTCAACAAAAATGGAGTACAGGATGTATTTGAAAATCCTTCTGAATCCATTGAAGCCAGAGCCCTTGATCTTCTCTCTCAAATGACATTTGAAGAAAAGACATGTCAGCTTGCTACTCTCTATGGTTCGGGAAGAGTCCTGGAGGATATAGGACCAACTCCAAACTGGAAGAATGAAGTCTGGAAGGATGGTATCGGAAATATTGATGAGCAGGCTAATGGTCTGGGAAAGTTTGGCTCAAAAATTTCTTTTCCTTATGCAGCAGGTGTTCGAAACAGACACACAATTCAAAGGTGGTTTGTCGAAGAAACACGTTTGGGAATACCTGTGGATTTTACAAATGAAGGAATTCGTGGATTATGTTCAGACAGGGCTACATTGTTTCCGGCTCAATGTGGTCAGGGTGCAAGCTGGGATAAAGAGTTAATTAAGCAAATTGCTGAAGTCACTGCCAATGAGGCAAATGCTTTGGGTTATACAAATATTTATTCTCCGATTTTGGACCTGGCTCAGGATCCGCGTTGGGGAAGAGTGGTAGAATGCTATGGGGAAGATCCTTTTCTTGTTGGTGAATTAGGAAAGAAGATGGTATTAGGTTTACAAATCAATGGGTTGGTTTCAACCCCTAAGCATTTTGCTGTATACAGCGTACCAGTCGGAGGTCGTGATGAAGGTACCCGTACTGATCCTCATGTCGCTCCTAAAGAAATGCGTACTTTATACCTTGAGCCTTTCAGAAAGGCTATTCAGGAAGCAGGGGCTTTGGGTGTGATGAGCTCTTATAACGATTATGATGGTGAACCCATTACGGGCAGTTATTATTTTCTTACTTCTATTCTCCGTAATGAATGGGGATTTAAAGGATATGTTGTTTCAGACAGCGAAGCTGTAGAATTCCTGAATACCAAGCATAGGGTCGCTCCTACTGCAGAAGACGCTGTAGCCTGTGCGATTAATGCCGGGTTAAATGTCCGTACCAATTTCACGAAACCGGAGCATTTTATCATTCCACTAAGGCAAGCGGTTTCTGATGGAAAGGTTTCTGAAAAGACAATAGATAGTCGTGTATTGGATGTTTTGAGGGTGAAATTCAAAGAGAAGCTTTTTGACAATCCTTACAAAGGTGATGAGAAACTTGCTGAAAAGATTGTACATAGTAAAGATAATCAGAAGGTTGCTTTAAAAGCGGCTTTAGAATCCGTTGTGCTGCTTAAAAACGAAAAAAACCTTTTGCCATTAAATAGAACAATTAGTACGGTTGCTGTTATAGGTCCTAATGCTGATGAAACCAAAAATCTGATTTGTAGATATGGTCCGGCTAACGCACCTGTCAGAACGGTATATCAGGGCATTAAATCATATCTTCCAAACGCTAAAGTAACTTATACTAAGGGATGTGATATTATTGATAGTCATTTTCCTGAAAGTGAGCTATACGATATACCTCTCGATTCTGCTGAAAATAAAATGATTGATAATGCTGTTGAGGTAGCTCGTAAATCGGATGTTGCAGTTTTGGTTTTGGGTGGAAATGAAAAGACTGTAAGGGAAGAGTATTCCCGCACGAGTTTAAATCTTTTCGGACGTCAGGAAAAGTTGTTGAAAGCCGTTTATGCTACAGGAGTTCCTGTTGTTTTAATCTTAATTGACGGTCGGGCTGTAACAATAAACTGGGCAAAAAAATATATCCCGTCTATTATTTATTGCGGTTTCCCCGGGGAATTTACAGGGGATGCTATAGCTCAGGTTTTGTTTGGAGATTATAATCCCGGGGGAAAGCTGCCGGTCACTTTTCCGAAAACTGTCGGGCAAATCCCTTTTGCTTTTCCGTTTAAACCCGGTTCAGACTCAAAAGGAAATGTCCGTGTCGATGGATCTCTTTTCCCATTTGGCTATGGCTTAAGTTATACCACTTTTGAATATGATAACCTGTTCATTGAGCATCCGGTTATAGGTCCTCAGTCTGTAAACAAAATCAGCTGTACAATTAGAAACTCAGGTAAAGTGGCTGGCGATGAGGTGGTTCAGCTCTATATAAGAGATGATTACAGCTCTGTTACTACTTACGTCAAAATGCTTCGGGGATTTGAACGTATTCATTTGCTCCCGGGAGAAGAGAAATGTGTAAGTTTTACACTGACACCTCAGGATCTGGGTTTGTGGAATAAAGATAATCAATTTGTTGTTGAGCCCGGGTCATTTACCGTTATGTTGGGTAGTTCATCTGAGGATATTCGACTGATAGGCAGTTTTGAGGTGAGTGAGATAGTTTGTTTTAACTAAAAAGATGATTAAAAATGCTTCGGATTAAAAAGATTGATATTCCGATTAATCTCTTTTTAATCTCATTTTTAATTCACCGGAAATTACTTTACATAATCAAAATTTAAAAAAACTTATAATGAGAAATTCAGAAACTTAAGTAGCAACCAAAAATGTATTTATTCTTCCTGATGCCATAGGGCGGGGAATATGTACAATAGAACTTAATAAAGTTATAAACTTTAGATTTTAATTAAAATTATTATTGAGTACTTAAATCAAATATTTAATGAGAAACTTAAAACGAAAAGATAGGTATGGTTTTGCCATTTTAATTATGATTTTTTTCTCGTTATGCGTGGGTGAAGCATCTGCGCAAGATATTAAAGTGAAAGGAATCGTTTCTGACAAATCAGAACCTATAGTTGGTGCTACTGTTGTAGCTCTGTCAAATCCAAAAGGAGGTTCGATAACTGACAGTATTGGAGGTTTCACCATAAACACAAAAATAGGGGATGTTCTTGTAGTAAGTATTCTTGGATATGAGACTAAAAAAGTAAATGTAACAAGTCCCAAAGATCTTAAGATTACTTTGACTGAAACTGTAAATGCTCTTGATGAAGTTGCAGTGGTAGCTTTCGGAACTCAGAAAAGAGAAAGCGTAATTGCGGCGGTTTCTACTGTAAGGCCCGGGGATTTGCGTGTCCCATCCAGTAACCTGACAACAGCTTTAGGTGGACGTATTGCCGGCTTGATTACTATGCAAACCTCGGGTGAACCCGGTGCTGACAATGCGCAATTCTTCATTCGTGGTGTGGCCACATTCAATAACTACTCAAGAGGACCACTGATTTTAATTGATAATATGGAGCTTTCTGCCAGCGATTTGGCACGATTGTCAGTGGACGATATCGAGAGCTTTTCAATTATGAAAGATGCTACTGCCACCTCTCTTTATGGTTCACGCGGTGCAAATGGTGTGATATTGGTCACTACAAAGATAGGTGCTGAAGGAAAAACAAAATTAAACTTCAGGTTTGAAAGGTCAACTAGTCAACCTACACGTACTGTTGAGTTTGCTGATCCTTTAACTTATATGAGATTGAACAATGAAGCCATTATCACCCGTCATCCTAACTACAATCGCAGATATAGTGACGATCAGATTGCAGGTGTTGAGTCCGGTATTAATCCTTATTACTATCCGGCCAATGACTGGTTGGAACTGCTTTTTAAGGATCAGGCAGAAAATCAACGTTATAATTTGAATTTAAGTGGAGGATCCAAAAATGTCAAGTTTTACATTTCGGGCGCTCTTACTCAGGATAATGGTGTATTGAAAGTGGATAAACACAATAATTTCAATAACAATATCAATATTAAAAATATAAATCTCCGTTCAAATACTGATATCAATTTTACACCTACGACCTCAGGTTCTGTAAGATTCAATGCGAATTTCAGAGATGCAAGTGGACCAATGTACACAGGTAATCAGATGTATGGACGTGTAATGTTGACTAATCCTGTTGATTTTCCGGCGTATTATAAACCCGATGAAATCAATTTGAATACCAAACATATTTTATTTGGAGGTACTCCTTCATATAGTTTTATCAATCCTTATGCTGACATGGTGAAGGGTTATCAACAGTCAACTCAAACCAATTTGGTCGCTCAGATAGAGTTCAGACAAAAACTTGACTTCCTTTTACCGGGTTTGTCTGCACGCTTCATGGCAAGTACCACCCGTCAATCAATATATTCTATAAATCGTTCATATACACCGTATTATTATACAATGAGTACTTACAATCCAATCACAGGATATTTTAAGTTGAATAATTTCTACAGAGGAAATGAATCTTTAGGTTTTTCGGGAGGTGATAAAAGTATTTACTCAACATCTTATGGTGAATTAGCGGGCAATTATGAACATGTTTATAATGAAAAGCATAGTTTTTCTGCCATGCTTGTCGGAACTATAAGGGAATTAATCAGTTCCGATTTCGGTAATGATTTGCAACGCTCACTTCCGACAAGAAATCTTGGTTTATCCGGACGTTTTACTTATGCATATGATCACAGATATTTTCTGGAAGGGAACTTTGGGTACAATGGTGCTGAACGATTTGCCAGAAATCATCAGTTTGGATTTTTCCCGTCATTTGGTGCAGGATGGATTCTTACAAATGAAAAATTCTGGAATACCAATGACATAATTACCAATTTGAAACTTAAAACAACTTATGGTCTGGTGGGTAATGATGCTATCGGTGATTCAAATGACCGTTTTTTCTACCTTGACAGAGTGGATATGAACAAGGGTTTGAGCAATGATTTTGGGGAATCAGGAGGAGGGAACTCTGCCGGTATCAAGTTCAACCGTTATGCAAATACAAGCATTACATGGGAAAAAGCGGCAAAGCTAAATCTGGGATTGGAAATGACATTTTTTAATGAACTGGAGTTTCAGTTTGATTGGTTTCACGAAAACAGAACCAATATTCTTATAAACCGTACAGCTATTCCTACCACGTTAGGTTTGTCAGACTTACCGGCCGCAGATGGAAAGGCTCCGGCAGACGTTCGTGCTAATGTTGGTGAAGCCAAATCGCATGGTCTTGAATTAACGATAACTGAAAATCACTATTTTAACAAAGACATATGGTTAAGGACCAATATGACTTTCACGTATGCAGTAAACAGATACAGCAAATTTGAAGAAATGGTTCCTGCAGGTATGGATTGGTTGAAAACAGATGGTACATATATAGGTCAACAAAAAGGTCTTATTGCAGAGCGTTTATTTATTGATGAAGCTGATATAGCAAATTCACCTATACAAACATTTGATAAAGTCAATGATATCCCTGTAATGCCGGGTGATATTAAATATAAGGATGTCAGCGGGGATGGCATCATCGATTCACGTGATATTGTTCCCATCGGTTATTCAGGTACACCCCAGCTGGAAGGTGGTCTGGGAGTCTCATTTGGTATTCATGGATTTGACTTTAACTTTTTTATGCAAGGTGCGGCAAGGACTACTTTCAGGATAGATCCATCTGCAAATAGTGATTGGAGCGGTGGAAATATTGGTACTGCGCCATTCCTGAACAATCATGCGCTGATAAAAGCATGGGCAGACGATCACTGGTCAGAAACAAACAGAAACTGCTACGCTGAATGGCCCCGTTTATCCGATACGTCAAGACCAAACAATGAAAAAGCCAGTACATGGTGGTTGCGTGATGGAAGTTATTTAAGAGTGAAGACTGTGGAATTCGGATATACAGTGCCGGATAATCTGACAAAAAAAATCGGTGTTCAGCAATTACGTATTTATGGAAGCGGTTTGAATCTGTTTAGTTTCAATGCCTTTAAACTATGGGATGTTGAAATGGGAGCAAGTGGACTTAATTATCCCATCCAGAAAGTATTCAATATTGGATTAAGCTTAAATTTTTAATCATTACTAATCATGAAAAAAATCATATATTCTGCATTATTCGCTACATCCATCTTATTTGGAACTTCCTGCTCAGACTATCTGGATATTGTTCCTGACAATATTCCCAGCATACAGCAGGTTTTTGACACACGTGAGAATGCATTCAAGATGTTGTACACATGCTACGATTATCTTCCAAGAACTGCAAATGTTTTTCAAAATCCGGCGCTGTTGTGTGGGGATGAAAACTGGAATCCTGAGTTTGATCCAAATTTCTATTATTACAGAAACAAGACTACCGAGTTAATTGCAAAAGGCAAATTAAATGCAACAGATCCGTTTTTGAACTATTGGGACGGAGGTGATTATTCAAATTTGAATCAAAAATTCGGCGATTATGATGAAAAGACTGTGATCAAGAGTCTTTGGGCAGGTATCCGCAATTGCAATACATTTATTGATAATGTTGACCAGGTGCCCGATATGATTCCTGAAGAAAGAGCACAATGGAAAGCTGAGGCTCAGGTTTTAAAAGCCTATTATCATTTTTATCTTCTTCAGATGTATGGTCCTATTCCATTTATGGGAGAGAATCTTGACATTTCCCTGACACCTGAAGAGGTGCAAAGAGAAAGGGAACCAGTTGATCAGGTTGTAAGCCAAATGGTGGAGGTACTGGATGAAGCGATCAATAGTAAAGCTTTGACTCCTACCTATACTGCCCGCAAGCAGGAACTGGGACGTATCAATCTACCTATAGCAATGGCAATCAAGGCAAAAGTGCTGGTTTTTGCAGCTAGTCCGATGTTTAACGGAAACATCAAATTCAGCAGTTTTAAGAATAAGGCAGGTGTGCCTTTTATGAATCCTGTTTATTCAGCAGATAAATGGAAAGCTGCTGCTAAAGCCTGCAAAGCAGCCATAGATGCTGCTCATGACGCATCATTGGATTTCTATACCTTCAATCAAAAATTGAATGGAATTATCGTAACAGACACGACACAGCTTGAATTAAATCTGCGTGGACAAATTACTGAAAACACCGACAATCCTGAGTTGGTTTGGGGCGTAGGTCGTCAGGATGTTCAACGTTTGATATATTATGCTTCTTGTCCGCCTTCTTCTGCACAAATTGGTGGTCGTCCGTTGGGATTCAATAATCTTCACGGGGCAACAATGAACGTTGTTGATCAATTTTATACAAATAAAGGTCTTCCCATCGAAGAAGACAAGACTTACGATTACTCTAATCGATTTAAATTAATCAGAGTACCTGAAGCAGATCAACTATACTTCAATGATGATACTACCATTAAGGTTCCAGTTTATAACACTGCAAGAGAGCCCCGTTTTTATGCTTATCTGGCTTTTGATCAGGGACGCTATTATTGTAAAGAAATCCCCGACGATTATAATAGTTATGTGGTTCATTCTAAAGCTAAAGACTTTGCAGGTATGAGAGCCGGCATGTACAGTATTACCGGCTATAGCTGCAAGAAATTGATACCATGGAATAGAATATGGACTACCACTCCGGCAGTTGATAATATCGGCGAAACGCTCTATTTTTTTCCTATCATTCGTTTGTCTGATCTTTATCTGATGTGTGCTGAAGCACTAAATGAATCAAAATCACAACCTGATGATGAAGTATATGAATATCTTCAACCTATACGAACAAAGGCCGGATTGGACAAAGAAACGGGTAGTTTGGTTCAAACATGGGCAAAATACAGCTCAAATCCTACCAAGCCTCTCACTAAGGAAGGTATGAGAGATATCATCCGTCAGGAAAGAATGGTTGAGTTGTCTTTTGAAGGTCAACGCTACTGGGATCTGAAGCGCTGGATGCTTTCAGAGGACTATCTGAACAGACCTATTCGTGGCTGGAATGTGTCAGGAGCAACGGAAGTTGATTATTATCTGGAAACATATATTTATCAAAGGACATTTGCTACCAAAGATTATTTCTGGCCGATTCGTCAAAAGAGTCTGGATTCAAATCACAAGTTAGTACAAAACATGGGTTGGTAATATTAGTAAAGTTATAAATCATATGAAAAAAATAATATTGATAATTAGTGTAGTAGCTTCATTTTTTGCTTGCTCTGATGATGACCTGTTAAGGCCATTTGGTCCAAAAGATGATACTCCTCCCGGAGTTTTAACAGATGTCACTTATACAGCTTTACCGGGTGGAGCTAGATTCACATATGTCCTTCCGCTTGACAAAGACCTGTCTTATGTAATGGCAGAATACTATATTGGCGATGATAAGAAAAGTGCACTTTCTTCACAATATAACACTGATCTTATTCTGGAAGGACTTCCTGATAGAAAGAATTATGATGTGGATTTATATTGCGTTGACAAGAGCGGCAATCTATCCGATCCTGTGCGTGTAACAATTTATCCTGAAGAATCTCCGGTGAATGTCATGAGTAAAAGCCTTAAGGTAAATGTCGATTTTGGTGGTTTCAGAGTAGATTTCGAGAATCCTTCCAAATCAGAATTGTCTATATACTTTTTAAGAAAAGACAGTGTTTCTCAAAAATTGATATTTTATCAGGCAAGAGTATTTTCACAAGCAAAGGGAACTTATCAGGTGGTGGGACTTCCCAATGACTCCAATAAATTCGGAGTATTCGTAAGGGATAAATTCGGGAATACATCCAGCACTTTGGAGTTTGAAGAGAAACCCTGGAGAGAGGAATATCTGAATAAGAAATTGTTCAAGTATGTAGGAAAACCTAAGGTGGTGGATACTGACGACTGGTATTCATGGAGTGGCAGACCTGAAACTTTATGGGATGATGTTATAGGTGAATGGAACTTTGCATCCACCGGTCCCGGTTGTACTTTCCCGAAATATTTCTGTATAGATCTGGGTGATACTGTGCCTGTAGGACGTATCTTACTGCAACAACGTGGTGTATTTAATGGTGCTAACCCACTTCATTTTGATGTATACGGAGCCCTACAATTGCCACCTGTAAATTATGCCAGTCCTCTGGAGGGTTGGACAAAATTAAATGACAAGACTTTTGAACTGAAACGACCATCAGGACGTCCGTTTGGAGAACCTTCGACTACTGAAGATGTTCAAGCTGCTGAAAAAGGTGTAATGTTTACCATAGATACACCATTTCCACGCCCTGCAATCAGGTACTTCCGTATAAAATACTATGATGCCTTTAATGGAGGGAACTCAATTTGTTTCTCTGAATTAAGTTTTTGGGCTCAATGGAGATAATTGAATAAATAGATATGATACTAAATTATAACATTATGAAGTATAACAAATGGCTGACTTTTATAGGTCTATTGGCTGTTTTATTGATAGTAGCCTCATGTTCTGACATTACAGATACTCAACGTAAATATCTGGATATGGGTGAGACAAGTTATGTCGGCAGAATGGATTCTGCAACTGCTCTTGGAGGCTATGGCAGAGTTGTTATTGTTACTAAAAACACATATTTGCGTACAGCTACTAAATGCAATGTCAGGTGGGTTGATTATCAGGGTGTTTCGTGCGAAAAAAGCTTTAACATTAAGGATCATATTTCCGGAGACTACACTCGTATGACCATCGATTCATTGCCGGAAGGGGATTATGATTTTTATATCTATAACTCCGATGATTGGGGAAATAAATCATTGACAGTTACTTGTCATGGGTCATCTTATGGTCAGGTTTATGCCAGAATTCAACCAAAGATTATTGTCAACTCAATTAATGTAGATGATAATAATGCTGCACAGATTGCCTTTTCAACATCCAAAATGGCGGTAAAGTTCAGGTTTACTTATCAGGGAGACAATGACAAAGAGAAAGTCATTGATGTTGATGGCACAGGAGGGAAGCTGGTTATTCAGAACTGGAGCGATTACAATAAACTTAATTTGAAGATTACAACCTATATTCTTCCATCAGATAAAATGGGAATAGATACGATTGTATTGCCAACAGTGACTCAATCAGGCAAACAAATAATCGTGAATTATGATGTAGATAAGACAAGAATAGTACCAATGGTAATGACCAAGAATGATGATCCTGGCACATCCTATGGTGCTAAAGGTGTTGCGGCTTTGTTTGATAATGGAGAAGCTGAATGTTGGGGTCAGAATATCAGTGCTCCCGGACATTTTTGTTTTGATTTAGGGGTTAAGACATACTTGTCTGAAGCTTCTATCATAGGTAGATTAGATTATCCCGGATGGGATATCGTTAAATTTGAAATTTGGGGACGCGAGTCTATTGATGACGGTAAATACGGATCTACAGGATATTATATTATGTCAGGTAGCAGGGATCCGAACTTTGTTAAGGAAGCCAACACCCGCAAATGGACAAAGGTGGGTAATGGTTGGTTTAAATATACCATGCCGCGTGGGAATCCTCAAAAAAGCAAGTGTGTACTCACAGAAGTGGACCGTAGCATCAAGCCACGATATATTATGTTCAGAGTAATGAGCGTTCTGACCCCGGATGTGGTGCCTGTACCTGCTGACAAGTATTTTGGTACTGAAGGAGGATTTTATAGTGGAGACGGTATAAATACGGCTAACCGGGCATTCTGCATAAAGGAATTAAATTTTAAAGCATTAGGTATATCTTACGAAATTCAATAAATGAAGTTTTTTTCATACATAACTATAATATTCTTCAGTGTTTTTATTTCCTGCCAGGTAATCAAAGCGGAATACAAGACAAATTATGCCCAACTGGTGGATACACGCATTGGTACTGAAGGACGGGGACTGGCTTGCGGATATACGTTCGTCGGAGCAACCTATCCATTTGGTATGATACAACTAACTCCCTCTTTCTTTTCTCCACAGAAGGGGTTGGTTGTCAATCAAATATCAGGAGCCGGATGTCCGCATATGGGAAATTTCCCTGTATTGCCAATTGCCGGCACTCTCAGGCATTCACCAGATAAAATAGATGTTTTCCCGTGCTATGAAACTGTTAATCAATCAAGTGCCGGCTACCTTTCGATTACAATGAAGGATAAGGTTATATGTGAAACCACTACATCAAAGAGAAGCGGTATCGTTCAATTCAGATTTCCTGACAATGAAACAAATGGTACTGTAATTATTGGTTCGGGGGTAAGTTCAACTTTTGTATCCAATGCCCAAATAAAAATTACTTCTCCAAACTCCTGCGAAGGGTATGCTGAAGGAGGCGAGTTTTGTGGTTATCAGACTGATTATAAAGTATATTTTGCAGCAGAATTCAATCGTGAAGCCAAAGTCTGTGGTACCTGGATTAATTCCGACATGCGAAATGGCAGGTTGATTATTGGTGGAAAAAACTCAGGAGCATATTTCACGTTTGATACTGAAAGTAATCAAACTGTTGAATATAAGATTGCGATATCTTATGTATCAGTTGAGAATGCGCGTGAAAACCTTTTTCTGGATAATAAAGGACGTGACTTTGAGACGGTAAGGAATGACACGGAAAATGAATGGAGCCGTTGCCTTGGTAAAATCAAGATTGAATCATCCAATACCGATCGTGTAAAACAATTCTATACCCACTTCTATCATTCGTTGATTCACCCAAATATTTTTAGTGACATAAACGGAGAATATATGGGTTCAGATTTTAATGTTCATAAAACTGAAAAAGGAAGGGATTATTATACAACCTATAGCGGTTGGGACACTTATCGTACACAATGTCAATTGGTAGCAATGCTATTCCCGAAAGAAAGCTCAGATATGATGCAGTCAGTTGTAGATTTTGCAGAGCAATGCGGTGGATATGGACGCTGGGTTCTTGCGAATATTGAGACCGGCGTTATGCATGGCGATCCTATTCCTGTCATAATTTCAAATACTTATGCTTTTGGAGGCAGGGATTTTGACACTGAAACCGCATATAAGCACATGATACGTGGAGCCATGGAGCCGGGAACTTATTGTCAGAATGTCGAAGTCAGACCGGGCTTGAGCAATTATATCAATAAAGGTATCGAGAACGCTTCTTTGTGTCTGGAATATGCATCCTCCGATTATGCAATCGGACAGTTTGCCTTGCAGGCTATGAATGATAAGAATGAGGCTGATTATTTTATAAAAAGAGCCGGGAATTGGAAAAATTTGTATGATCCATTAACAAAATGGCTTCGTTCCAGAAATAACAATGATATGTCATGGAAAGATCCTGATAAGGATTGGCGTGAAGCAACAAAAGAAAATTATTTCTGGATGGTACCCTTTGATTTAAAGACGCTGATTAATACGATGGGTGGCAAAAAAGCGGCTTCAGGGAGGCTGGATAGCCTATTTTTACAACTGGATGCTGGTTATGATGATCATTATTTTGCTGCAGGAAATGAACCGGACTTTCAGGTTCCATGGATTTATAACTGGACAGACAAACCTGACAAAACCTCTGAGGTGATTTCCCGAATTCTAAGCCAGATGTACACAGGCAAGCCAAACGGATTGCCCGGAAATGATGATGCAGGATCTATGGGGGCATGGTATGTTTTTGCATCAATAGGACTTTATCCTATGATACCGGGTGTGGCCGGTTTCAGTATCAATTTGCCTCAATTTGAAAATATTAAAATCGATTTCTCCGGTAATGTATTAGAGATTAAAGGTGGTTCATTTACGGCTACCGACTTTAAATCTATAGAAATTAATAATCAGAAGTCTACCTCTAATTGGATTGACTGGGAAAAGATTCGTCATGGAGGAAGTCTTAAATATAACTGTAGGAAAAACAACTAAAAAAATTCTCAATAATTAATACTTGAGATGAATCTCTCAATTTTTAATAAAAAAATAATTCTATGAAAAAACTTTTATTCCTTTCTCTCATGCTTATGATGTTTGGAAATGTCTGGGCAGAAAGTCTTTCTCAAAGCACTCTTACTCCTGTAGGTGAATGGACTTTTGACAATCCAAGTGATTTAGGTGCGGCTGTAATTGGCAGTCCTTTAGTGGCCAATGGAACTTCAATAGCTGCTGTCGAAGGTCCTTCAGCGACAGATGGTGCTGTACGTATAGGTAAAGGCAGTAATTTTAAAGTTACACATGGTATAACTCCAAGTCCAAATGCTTCTGTAAATACCTATACTTTTGTTTTTGATTTTAAAGTAAGCCAATTAGGCAGATATTATTCATTTTTACAAACTAGTTCGACAAATTCAAATGATGCTGAAGTGTTTCTTGGTAAGCTTGGTAATATTGGTGTAGGTGCTACCGGATATACCAGCCAGACAGTCAGAGCCAATACCTGGAATCGTGCAGTCGTTGTTGTAAATAATAGTAAAGAATTCTCCGTTTATATAAATGGAGTCAAGGGTTTGAACGGTTATGTCCAAACGATTGACGGTAACTTTTCATTAGAACCCAGTGCTTTGCTATTTGCAGACAATGATGGAGAGGACAATGAGATTGATTGTGCTCATGTTTGGTTATATAATACTGCTTTGAGTGAAACTGAAGCTCAAAAATTAGGTGGATATGCACAAGAATTGCGCACATTCTGCTCATTCCTGAGTAAGCCATATATTCAAAATGTAACACCGGATTCAGTAACTGTAATGTGGGAAAGCGATTTTCTTAAACCCGGTAGCAATAAGGTTAACTTTGGTACAAATGCTGAAGCTTCAGGCGCTCAGGTAATTGCGACTGCAATTCCTTCAGGTGCAAATACTTACATCCAAAAAGCTGTCCTTAAACCATTGCAGCCTGGTACTACCTATTATTTCCGCGCTATTTCAAACAGCAGTCCCAATATGATACAAAGTGTTAAATCTGCTACAAAAGATCCTAATGCAGTGTTTACAGTCGGTATCTGGGGTGATAGTCAAAACCTGAATCCTTTCTTGAACATGACCTCCTATTTAGTGAATAATCTGAGTCCTGACTTCTGTTTTTCCACCGGTAATTTAACTACTAACGGAAATGATAGTGTTGAACTGAGAAAAGTATTCATTCCTGCTGTTTTGGAAACAGTAGGTACAAAGGTTCCATTTTTCGAATGTTTTGGAGACAAGGATGTTAATGCTATACCAAATGATACTGACATAATTCGCAATTTTATTGTTCAACCTAAAATTTATAATTCTGATGCTTCAAAAATAAGTGGCAGCTTCGCTTATGAATATGGAAACTCAGTTTTCATTTCCATTGACTGGTCACGTTATAATACAGATTTGGTTCCTGATGGATGGCTGGAAAATTTCCTGAAATCTGATGTTTCAAAACAAGCTAAATTCCGCTTTATTTTCATCCACAATGCTCCATTTTATGAACGTATGCAATCTGCTGAAATGGAAATTGTAAAAACAAATATTCCTTTGTTGAGCAAGAAATATGGTGTTACTGCTGTTTTCAGTGGTCACATGCACGGCTATGAAAGAGGAGTTCTTGATGGCGTACAATACATCACTCAGGGTGGATGCAGCAATTTGGATGTTGATGCTCAGGTAGGTCCGAAAACTTATTCTCATATAGTTTCTGGTACTAATAAGCAAAACAATCCTACAGGTTTCAATAATGGTCTCTCCAATCACTTGTTGACATTGGAAGTTACTCCTGAAACTGCAACCTCTAAATTACATTATTTTGATGCTACAGGTAATTACATAGGTGTAATTGAATCTGTTGAAATGGCTCCACGCACTCCTATGGGCTTAAAAGATAAAAATTTAACAACATTCGATTTCTCTATTTCTCCAAATCCAACCAAAGGTATTTTAAAAATCAATGCTCCTGAAAACTTTAATTTAACAGTGTTTAATTTACAAGGGGTTAAAGTTTTTAATAAACTGAATATATCTCCGAATGCTGATATTGATTTATCTGATCTTAGTGAAGGGGCTTATCTTGTTAAACTAAATGCAGGACAAAATGAGTTCACAAAAACTATTTTAATCAAGTAATTGATATCTTAAATATAATTTACAACTTCATTGCCGGTTTCCAGATATTTATATAACAATTTACGTATGGACCGGCAATGATTGTTGGTTTTAATGAAGGTCACTATCGAACTATATTAAATAAATATTTCTATCACAAATAAGTAGAATACTAATTGTATTAATTCATTTTATCAGATGAGAATCAGAAGAATCAGTTTTATCGTTACTCTTTCCTTTGTATTATGCAGCGTATCTGCATTTTCACAAAAGCAATACAAAGCCTATGTCGTATCCAATGCCCATTTTGATACTCAGTGGAATTGGGATGTGCAAACATCAATTAATAAATTCGTACGACATACCATGGATCGCAATTTCTTATTAATCGAGCGATACCCTGATTATGTTTTTAACTTCGAAGGTGGTATAAAGTATAAATGGATGAAAGAGTATTATCCTGAAAAATATGAAAAAGTAAAGGAATATATTAAAAATGGACGCTGGCATATAAGCGGAAGCTCCTGGGATGCAACAGATCCAAATATACCTTCACCTGAATCATTTTTCAGAAATATTTTATTAGGCCAGGAATTTTATAAAAAAGAGTTTGGCGTCCAGTCAACAGATATTTTTCTGCCTGATTGCTTTGGATTCGGGTATACTCTTCCAACAATAGCATCTCATTGCGGACTTATAGGATTTTCAACTCAGAAATTGCAATGGAGACACAACAATTTTCATGGTAATTCTAAAATGCCTTATTTTACCGGAATGTGGAAAGGTCTGGACGGATCCCAAATAATGGCATCACTAAACTCTGAAAATTATGTTCATTCGTGGGATGGCCAGGATATAAGCAATAATGGAGACATCCGTCGTTTGGCAAATGGAAGTGCAAATAAAACTGCATACAAATATTATGGTACAGGTGATCAGGGTGGATCTCCGACTATCAATTCTGTAATATCAGTTGAAAAGGGAATAAAAGGCAATGGCGACATCCAGATTATCAGTGCTACATCTGATCAGCTTTTTAAGGATTATCTTCCATTTAAAAATCATCCTGAACTTCCGGTTTATGATGGTGAATTGTTAATGGATATTCATGGTACAGGTTGTTATACTTCTCAGTCTGCCATGAAACGTTTTAATCGAAGAAATGAACAATTGGGTGTTGCTTCTGAGAAAGCCGCTGTTGTGGCAAATTTCTTAACAGGTAGTGAATATCCTTCCGATGAAATCGATGAATCATGGCGACGTTTTATCTGGCACCAGTTTCATGATGATTTAACAGGTACAAGTATACCCAAAGCATATACTTTTTCATGGAATGACGAACTGATTTCACAATCCTGCTTTGCCGATGTTGTAACTTCATCTGTCGGCAGGGTAGCTAAAGAAATGAACACTAACACTTCAGGTATCCCGGTTATTGTTTTTAATCCGCTTTCGGTTTCTCATAAAGGTCTGGTAAAAGCATCAATTAATATTCCACAATTAAATAAAACCATTCGGGTTTTTGACCCTAAAGGCAAAGAAGTAAATGCACAAGTAATTAACAAGAATAATGGTATAGCGGAAATTTTATTTTGCGCCGAAGTTGCTCCTGTGGGATACGCAGTTTATGACATAAGAACAGGCGGAAAGGGAAAAGCAAGTCGCCTTAAGGTTTCTGCAAATTCTATTGAAAACAGTATTTACAAAGTTGTTCTTAACAGTAACGGAGATATTGCTTCTTTAATTGACAAACGTAATAATAAAGAGCTGATTAAGAATGGTCAAGCTTTCAGATTAGCTCTTTTTGCTAACAATGAATCTTTTGAATGGCCTGCATGGGAAATATTAAAAAAGACCGTAGATGCTACTCCTATTGCAATTACTGATAATGTATCGATTTCTATCGCTGAAGAAGGACCTGCCAGTGCTTCTTTATGTGTTAAACGCAGTTATGGCAACTCAAAATTCACACAATACATCCGTTTGACAGATGGAGCATCTGACGATCGGGTTGACATTATAAATGAGATAGACTGGAATACTTCAAATGCACTTCTTAAAGCTGAATTTCCAATGTCTGTAAGTAATCCTAAAGCTTCTTATGATTTAGGATTAGGTTTCATAAAAAGAGGAAATAATGTAAATACTGCATATGAAACCTATGCTCAACAATGGGCAGATATTACAGGTGATGAAGGTTATGGTATTACTATTATGAATGATTGCAAATACGGATGGGATAAACCAAATGACAATACTCTGAGATTAACTTTACTACATACTCCTAAAACAGATAACAGGTATACATATCAGGATCATCAGGATTTTGGACATCATACTTTTACTTACTCTATTGTAGGTCATAATAATCAGCCTCAACTTGCCTCAATTCCAGCAAAATCTGAAGAATTAAATAATCCTCTTATGGCATTTAGTTCACCACGCCACAAAGGAAATTCAGGTCGTGAATACTCTTTTGTAAAACTTAGCACTTCGCAAATAATTCTGAAGACTCTTAAAAAAGCACAAAACAGTGATAATTACATTCTCAGGTTTTATGAAACTCAGGGCAAAGAAGCTAGAAATGTTACGGTTGAATTCCCTTCTGATATAGTTATGGCTTATGAAACAAATGGAGTTGAGGAAGAAACCGGAAAAGCTTCTTTCAGCGGCAATAAACTTATTTTCTCAACTACTTCTTTTTCTCCAAAAACATTTGCAGTTCAGTTAAAAGGAAATCCTGTTAAATCACAGCCTGTTAACAACAATCCTGTTGAATTGCCTTACACAGATAATGCGTTTACTTTTGATGCCTTTAATGAAGCCGGTCAATTTGATAAAGACGGATGCTCTTATCCTGCTGAATTAATTGGTAAAGAAATTATTAGTCAGGGGATTCCATTTAAGATTGGCGATATGACATCAAATAATGTTGTTAAATGCAAAAATCAGCTAATTGATATTCCTAAAGACCGTAAATATACTAAAGCTTATATTTTAGCAGCCTCAACTGATGGTGATATAAAAGCAGATTTTTGCTTTGGTAATAAGGTCTACAAATGCGATATACCATACTACAGTGGTTTCTACGGACAATGGGGACAAACTGGTTTCTCCAAATCATTTATTAAAAATGTTCCGTTAGCTTATGTAGGAACGCATAGACACAGCTCAAAATTTGGGAACGAGGCTTATACTTTTACTTATATGTACCGAATTTGTATGGATATACCAGAAGGTGCTACACAATTACAACTACCTGACAACAACAAAGCAGCTGTTTTTGCAATCACATTCTCAGACAACTACACTGATGATGTAAAAGCTGTTTCACAATTAATATCGACTTTAAAATAAAAAAATCAGAATAATAATTATTACCGGGAATATGAAGGATCATAAGTAGGGTTAATAAATGGAGGAATTAAAAGATATTCTTTTATGATCCTGATTTCCGGTGCAATTTATGGTTGAAAAGAGCAGGTATAGACGATACATTTGAGATGCAGCGCTCCAAACAACTTTAATTATAAATAACATATGAAAATTCTAAAACCATTATTTTTTCTTTTTATACTTTTTTGCAGTGCCATTGTTGAAGCTCAGAGTACAAATGATTGGGCAAATTTTGGCAGATATTCCGAGTCAAATAAAACTGTAAAGCAACCTGTTAAGGCTGTTTTCATGGGGAACTCAATTACTGAAGGCTGGGTTGGCGCAGATCCTGATTTTTTTACTGGTAACAATTATATCGGTAGAGGAATTGGCGGACAGGTTACTTCTCAAATGCTTGTCAGGTTTCAATCTGATGTCATTAATCTTAAACCAAAAGCAGTTGTCATTCTGGCGGGGACAAATGATATTGCGTTAAATAATGGATATATATCTGTGGAGCACATATTTGAAAATATTGTATCTATGACAGAACTGGCAAAACAACATAAAATTAAGGTCGTATTGTGCTCTGTTCTGCCTGCATATAATTACCCTTGGCGTCCCGGCGTTGAATCCATTAATCAGATTAAGGAATTAAACGGAAAAATCAAAAAATATGCTGCTGAGAACAAGGTTTTTTATGCTGATTATTTTTCGGAAATGGTTGATGACAGGCAAGGTTTAAATATCAAATATCAAAGAGATGAAGTTCATCCCAATCTGGAAGGATATAAAATGATGGAACAGGTTATTCAGAAAGTTCTTCTTAAAATTCTTCATTAATGATATGTGAAACTGATTGATCTAGAATCAAAATACAACAATGAAAAAACTTTTTTTCTTTTTTTTGATGATATTTTTGTTTGGAAATATCCGGGCAAATAATTCAAATATTAGTGTTAAACCTACTCCTGTTGGCGAATGGAGGTTTGACGATCAAAATAATTCAGGTGCCGCAACAATTGGAAATCCTTTAGTGCCTTGCGGCGATAAAATCAGTGCTGTAAGTGGCCCAACGGAAACAGATGGTGCTGTACGTGTGGGTGTTGGCAGCTATTATATTCTTACTCATGGAATAGCTCCTAATAATGGTTCATGTGCGAATACCTATACTTTTGTATTTGATTTCAAGGTAAGTCAATTAGGCAAGTGGTATTCTTTTTTTCAAACAAATCCTGCTAATCCAAATGATAATGACGCTGAACTATTTATCAATCCAGGTGGAAATATAGGTGTAAGTGCTACGGGATATACCGGTCTGTCGATTAATGAAAATACATGGAACCGTATGGCCGTTGTAGTCAATAATGAATTGGAATATTCCATTTATATTAATGGAACCAAGTGGTTAACCGGAAATGTTCAGCAGACAGATGGGCGCTTTTCATTAGAATCTACAGTATTGCTTTTTGCTGACAATAATGGTGAAGATAATGAGATAGATATCGCTCGTGTATTGTTGTATAATAAAGCTTTGGCTGAAGAAGAAATTAAAAGTTTAGGAGGATATGAGCAGCCTGCACGAAAGCCTCGTTTATTTGCCAGCAAACCTTACATTCAAAATGTAACACCCACTTCTGCAACCATCATGTGGGAAAGTGATTCATCAAAACCGGGGACCGTTAATTATGGAACAACCACAAAGTTCGGCAAAACTGTTACAACTACTGTAACTAACTCAGAGGCTAATACTTATATACATAAAGCTGTACTTGCATCATTACAGGAAAGTACCTCTTATTTCTTTCAGGCGATTACAGAAGACTCGACAGCTGAAGAACAAACGTTAAAAACTGCCACAACAGATGTAAATGCATCGTTTAAAGTAGGTATTTGGGGCGATAGTCACCATATTAACCCATTCTCGGGTATGGCTACTTATATGGTTAAAAATCTAAACGTTGATTTTTGTGTTACTTCAGGTGATGTTTCAAACAGTGGTGGCAATGACAGTGTTGATTTGAGAAGAATCTTTATTCATAATGTTTTGGACATTATTGGTTCAAAGGTACCGTTTTATGAAAGCTTTGGAAATCATGATGTCAATGGCGGAAATTTGATTCGTCATTATGTGGAACAACCTGTGGAATATAATTCGGATGCTTCAAAGGTGAGCGGCAGCTATGCTTATGTATACGGTAATTCGGTGTTTATAACTATTGACTGGAACCGCTATGATACAGATTTGGCTCCCAATGGATGGCTGGAGACTTTCCTTAAATCTCCGGTTTCCAAACAAGCCAGGTTCCGTTTTATCTTTATTCACTGTCCTCCATTTATGGAACGTTGGCAAGGAGCAGAACAATCCTACGTAAAAACACGAATTCCATTGATAAGTAAAAAATACGGAGTTACGGCTGTATTTAGTGGTCATATGCACGGTTATGAAAGAGGAGTGCTTGATGGTGTGCAATATATCACTCAGGGTGGAGCCAGTTATTTAGATGTTAAGGAACCTGTTGGCCCTACTATTTATCCACATATTATTGTTGGGACCAATAAGCCCAACAATCCGGTCAACTTCAATAATGGACTTATGAATCACTTATTGACTTTGGAAATTACCCCAGATACAGCTACAATTAAACTTCATTATTTTGATGCCTCAGGTAATTATCTAGGTGTTATTGAATCTGTTGTGTTGACTCCGCTTGATCGGGGAAGTACACAATGATTATCGTATACACTAAGCTTCCTGAATAATCGATTCAAGGCTTTTCGGGTAAACTTCTCCCATTGAATTCCTGTATTCGGATGTAAATAAGGCATATATCTTAAAAACTTTCTCATGCTCATTAAGATGGTTATAAGAATATATGCTATATGCTAAAGCAGGTTCGTATATGGGATCCATTTTTAAGAGTATTCCACAAATCCGCAGAACCCTTTTATAATCTCCTCCCTTATAAAGAACAGGCAGATGAGGTGGTAAAACTGAGAAAACAGTATTCTCTGTATGCTGTTTGAATTTATCAAAAAGTTCTTGTTTGGTACATTCAAGCAATGGACCTCTTTCTAAAACCGAGAGCATATAATTACTTACCCTGGTGCTTTCAGACAATTGAGAGTTCAGATAAAAATAATCGCAAAAGCAAGGTTCGCTTATAACAATTTTAAAATATCCTCTTTCGTAAACAAGTTCAATACCATCAATTTCAGCCAAAGCCTTGCGAAGATTGCTAATAGTAACACCTTTAAGGTTTTTTGCCTGTTTATCATCTTTGTCCGGCCAGAAAAGATTGTTAAGGAGTGTTGAACTGACTCCTTCTTTATCACTGTTTAAAAGTATATAAAGAAATATTTGTTTTAACTTGATACTGAATAAGTAAGTAATGTCTCTCCCCGTTTTACCGTATATTGTAAAAATACCATATAAATAGATTCTGTTCGATTCTTTATCTGTAATAATGCTATTATCAATTGCATCAGAATCATTAACAGTACTAATGTGATGTTCAGTAAACGGACCGGAAATTTTGGGCCTTGTCAGTATTTCAGGTTCTGCTTCTGAAACTATTTTATTTACCCTTCTCTTTTTGGTAAAATAGAATATCAAAAGACCAAATACAATTAATGCAGAAACCAGAACAATTAATAATAGCCTGAGGCTTCCTGATTTTGAGTTTGAATATAAATCTATAGCTGCCTTACCAACAGGTGGTGCTGACAAAGTAAAAACATGTGAATTTACACTTTTAGTATTATCATCAAACTCATGAGTGATACAGTAAAACTCTTTAAGAGCAGAGTTATAAAATAATGATACATTTGAAGAAATTGATTTTGAAATATACGGAATTGAATCTCCTAACTGCTCAGATATTCCTCCATCTATAGAATAGCGGTAAAGCTTAAGGTATGTCTCTTCAATATACTCTGCATAGCGCATAATGTAAAGATACTTTTCATCATCAGAAAGAACCATTTGCTCACCTGAAACCAGCTTTAGATCAGATTGTTTATCCCAGCATTTTTTAATAGTTCTGTCAATAAGGTTAACTTTGTAAAGATCTTCATAGTAAATATGCCCAACCGTCTGATCCCCTGATTCATTACCAACACCTCCAAATAAGTACAAATAATCTCCATCTTTAGTGGAAGTCATTGATGAGAAAAAACGTGGAGTAATTTTATCTCCTTTAAACTGGATTGTATCCCAACAATTAAAAGTGGAGTTGAGAAGTAAAAAGTTATTACTGTAGCGTTTGTTCCCGAATCCTCCAAACACAAGATATTGGTTTCTAATTTTATCAAAAAAACCATTATGATGATGTAATTGAACCCATGTGAACGCTGTTCCTACAGGTTCCCATATTTGAGTTTTAATATCTAATGCTGCAATTGTAACTCCTCCACGGGGTAGGCTGTTTATTTCATAACCATAGATTCTGTTATTTGTTTCGTCTAAATAATTTGTCCCTAAAATCATACGGTATGGCTTTGCATTAGCATATCCTTTACTGAATAATTTCCTTGTTCCAACATTGTAACTGAAGAGTGAATCCTGGTTTATAAATAGAACACATTGTTCTTTCTCATTAAATTTTGAACCCATCATTGTTTTTGAGGGTATTGAAACAGATTCTTTCCAATGGTAGGACTCATTTAATAACCAATAAGGATTTAAGACTTTACCTCTTACTTTACCATTATCATCATGTACATCTTCTCCGTTGCTTTCATTCAAATTAAATCTGTATGACTGCTTTGCTCCTGAAATATTCAAATTTCGAATAGCAAATGAAGGAACATCAACAAGATTTTCTCTTCTCCCAAAAACAATTTGTGTACGTAACCTGGTTTTTAGATTGGTTAATCCTTTTATTACTTCACTCCCTACAGCCAATGAACAATCTCCGGTCTCTAAATCCATATGCAGTTTTACAGGAACCCACCTTGACTTTAAAGATTCATTACTGATATCCATCGTAATTATATTCGATTTGCCTTCGGAATTAAATTTAAAAGCACTCGTATGTTTGTCCAGATAAGTAAATGTAAAACTATAGGCTTCGTCATTTTTATCATCAACTATATGTAAAAGATAGCCAAATGTGCCAAAGTCCTGTATTAACATATCAAAACTTATATCAATATTTTTGCTGAAAACCGGACTGAACCTTTCATTAAAAACAATAAAAGTTGTTCGTTTATCCATGGATTCATTATTCCCATGAAATTTTAATCCCTGTGCTTGTAGTATTTGTTCAGAAAAAATTACGAAGAAAGCCGTGAGGAGGAATAGCTTTATCTTAACCTTATTTATCATAATATGAGATCTATACTACATTAATTTGAATAATCAAAAAGATATCACTCAGTTTAATTAAATCGCATGGCATTGACTAAGTACAATGCAAATATAAACTAAAATACACTAATTAAGTAATCAGAAAATTGCAATGTACAAAGTTGTTATTTAAACTATAATTCTGACTTTGAAATCTAATTTATGTTAAATAACAAATACATAATAAGATTGAGGTTTTAAAGCTATACCAAAAAATTATATTTAGAAATAAAAAACATGCTCTATAACTAAAAAAAGGGGCCGAAGCCCCTTAAATTTAGTATTCTGTGATTTGAATATCTTTTGGTACCTTAAACTTTGAAGACGGGATTTTTACATTTTCTTCAAACTTTGTCGCTTCCATAGTATAGGCAGAATTACTGACCTTAAGAGGAATTCCCTTATAATACCACATTTTTGTTTTAAGCTGTTTACCTTCATCGCTTCTTTCAGTCAACTCAGCTATTATGCAGTTTTTACCAAGGAATGTTTCATTTCCAAGTATAACACCACCCTCTTTTTCAATCATTTGTCTGAAAGTCATTTCGTCATCGCTCAATATCTTTTCTGAAGGAGAATCTTCAGAGTCATCGTTTTTTGATTTTAAACCGGTTTTATTTTCCAAATCAATGGTGTAACTCCATTCTTTATCTGTAATAAAAAGTGATTTTGAAACCTGGGTATTCCCCATTATTTCGGTTTCAGACGTGGATTCCATTGCCAATAAATCTTTACTAACATCCATCCACTGAGTAGTCTTCGTAACACTTTTATACTCTTCAACATTCATTGTTGTAGTGTATTCAATGATGTAAGTCTTCATATCTACCATTTTTTCGGCAATATCTTTCATTTTATCGTCTGCATCTGCCGCAGAATTTTTGTTTTTACAGGCGAAACCGATTAAAAGCGCGATAATAGCAATACTTAATAATTTAATTGTCTTCATGTTTTAATTGATTTTTTGGCCGTGTACTTCTTCACTCATGAATTGATTATAAGTACAGGGATGATTTAATAACTTATTTATTTAACGTGCCTCTGATTGTATACGTGGCGTATGTTCCGGTTTTTTTAAACTCGAAATCTTCACCTTTTTTGATTTTTTCAACTACATCCTCCGGTACTCTGGCATCAAGGAGCCCTGATCCGAAAATAGCTTCCGGTTTTGACAAACCTTCTGCACTTTTCATTGCCCAATCGAATGTTTCTGAGCAAGCCAATGACAGGTTAGGTCCTTCATCGCCTTCCGGCGCAAATAATCTGAAAGAAAACTGCCATGTAAGATAAACTCCTTTTTTTACGGTTTCTCCCATAGGCAGCGCAGCATCCTCTTTAAACTCTACTATCTGTAGTGCTTCATACAATCCATCTTCATCAAGTTCAGGCTCTGCTCTGAAATTTGACAACATCTCACCGGATTTTGTGAATGATAAGTCTTCCGGAGGGGAATTCCTTATTTTAAATATATCGTTGCAATGCCTGTAATTACTACCACTGCCGGCATAGTACGGATCATCGACGATAGTAAACGGAGGCTGAAGTACCTTACCGAAAATATCAATAGGATTGTCAAGGCTGTCTTTGTTTGGTTCCTTGAATAAGCTGTATTTCTGAGGTACTGTTTTGTCGTTTCCAAATGCAATCACGACATTTTTCCATGTTGCTTTCAGATTAAAGACTTCATTACCCGGGAAATTTATTGGTGCCGAGTGTTTATATTCAAGGCTAATATTGTAACCTGACGAACCAAGGTTTTGTTGATATAAGATATTTGCCTGCTTAGGTTTTCCATCTTTATCACAATTGCATACCGAAACAATTTTACCCATACTTCTTTTATTTTCGGGATAAACCAGATATACTCCACTAGGAACATCTTTAAAAATATAGTAACCATCAACGCTCATTTCATCATCAGGAAACCTCGGGTTGTTACTTATCCAGCCGTAAGGCTCAAGTAATACTTTGATATTTGTCTTTAAAATCTGGATTTCATCCTTTTTTATATAGTTTTCATCGCGCCAGTCCCCGGCGACCTGTCCTTCTGTGAGCAGATAACCTTCGATAGTATTATTTTCGCTAAATGTTGTATAGACTTTTAAGTCCTCTTCTTTTGAGCCATTCACCCTATCAGGTTTTACAAGTTTCTGCCCTTTCGTCGGATTATCCCATCTGATCTCACCATCTGTTTTTATTACGGTTTCTTCGTGAGTATTTTCATCAGGATAATCAAACTTCTGAATGCAGTTATTCACTTTTACCCAGGGGAAATAATGTCCCGGTCTCAGTGATGTAATCTGATAATTTGATTGATCCTGCATGAAAGGAAACCAAGTTATATTATCAGGTTCTCCGGAATTGGCTGACTCACTTCCGGGTCCCAGCCTTTTATATGCGATTTTCTTTTCGTTTCCCGAAGAAAGAAAAGGTCTGTCCTTTAATAATGACTGTTTATTCTCTTTATTTACATAATACACATTTCCTGCAATACTGCCATTATTAGGTGTAGAAACCAAAAACTGAGCACCTACATAGACTGTGTATATTTTTGTTTGATTATCTACACTTTCCTTGTAAGTATAAGAGTTATAATATACCGCAAAAGATTCATTTGCTGCATTAACAGGTGTCAGACCAACTCCAATGTAGATGTAACCATCTTTAGTAAATTTCTTTACATCTGATTTCATATCAAATCTTGAGAAATTATGTTCGCTCAACATACTATGTACACTTGTTTCAATAGCTCCCGGGTTGAGAATATTTAAAAAAAATCCGTTCTCTTTTGCAACGACCTTAACAGTTATCTGAAATCCAAAAGGGTCACAATCTTTGGGTAATGCTGTATTGGCATTCAAGATATTTTCATCGATTTTATCGTATAAATCATCAATTGATGTAATAACAGGTGATACCTGTGCACTCATTATTAATGGGAAAAACAATAAAATCGCAGTGATTAGTTTTTTAATCGTATTCATCATTGATGAGATTTCAGAATTTAACGAACTCTACTCTCCTGTTTTGAGCTTTTCCTTCCGGTGTTTCAGATAATGATAAGGGTTTGGTTTCACCATGGCCTTTACTGGTCAATCTGTTCGGGGAAATCCCAAGTTTAACCATAATATCTACAACAGCTTTGGAACGTGCTTCTGAGAGTTTTTTGTTGAAAGATTCTTCTCCGTCACTGTCTGTATGTCCTTCTACTGAAAACTTCAATTCGGGATGTTCTGTCATCATTTTAACTACATAGTTGATGACGCCCATGCTCTCAGCTTTTACTGTTGCTTTGTTTACGTCAAACCTGATGCCGTTGGTTATAAATTTACCGTTAACAAGAAACTTTTCGTACAGAGGCACTGCACCTTTTGCTATCCTGATATTCTTTACTAATGGTTTTGATTTACCTCCTGCATTGTGAGCTGTCAGCATAATTCCTGTGGGATTAAATTCACAGTTTGGTATATTCAGTAGGCGGGTATCATCGAGATAGCCTTTTAATGCGCGTTTATTGAATGAAATGGCTACATGTCTCCATCCTGCTTTTGGATTTAAAGCTTTTTGCCCCGGATAATCATTACCAATCAGGTCTTGTTCAATACGATTATAAGTAATTCTGATGGGCTTGCTTGCAGACATAATACTACGCTGATTTTTCACATCGTATAAAAACAGATAGTAAGTACGGTTCTCGGTATGGACATCGTAAAAATAGCAATCAAACTCTACTGTAAACTCTTCAGGGAGATAATCGGTCTTACGCGTATCAAGCAATGGCATAATTGCATCTGGGGCGTTAGCATTAGTTTTAAGGAAACACACTGCGTTATCTTCGCCAAATTTCACGATTTCAACATTCCCTTTGGTAATATCCCAGCGCGAAGGGAACTCTCCATTTTGTTCGCCTTTAAAATCTTCTTCAAAAATCAATTCTGTCCCGGGCACAAAATCATATTTGTTCCATGTAAGCAAGGGAGCATTGTCAGCTTTCTCTGGCTCAAGACCGGTACTGTCTTTATCTATAGCAGGTATTAAATCGCTGATTTTACTCTTCTTATTTTTTGAAGTTTTAGCTGTTTCAGTAGATTCTTCATTTTCATCTTTACCTTTTACGGCATCCTCAGCAGAATCTTCGATTTTATCCAAAGTTTTGTTTACCGCATTATCGATACGTTTTTCAATCCTGTTTTTGATGTTGTTTTCTGCTTTCTTCTTGCTGTTATCTAATATTTTCCCAAGATTCAACTGTGCATTAACAGCCAGGGTAATTAATAAAAATAATAAGGTGACAATCTGATTTTTCTTTTTCATGACTTTAATTATTTAATTGTTTTACAGATACATATTAAAATATTGCAGGAGATATTTTGAGTATTCGTCGCTTACTGGTATGGTTTTACCATTTAGTAATTCAACTTCTTTATCTGATATTTTATATTTCCTGATATAGTCAGGGTTAATGTAGTTTTCGGGATTGATACGGATTAATCCGGCACTTGTAAGTTCAAGTAAGTTCTTTTCTGTAAACTTGCTGAGAGTAAGAGATTTTTCGATGGTGAAGATGCCCAGGGTTTCATCTCCGATAATTGAAACCAACCATATTTTATCTGTAGCTACAGGTAAAATTACATCTTCGGTTTCCAGAACAAGGATATGCTCTTCGTGGTTTTTATTTTTAGGGATATTCATGTTTAATCACTGATTTTAAGCAAAAATAAATCAGCAGATTAACCTGGATAATCAGAATATATATGCGTTAGTCAAAGATTAATATCTGACAGGTTTTGATTGATATCCGATTTTTAAATCTGGTCCAGTCTTTTTAAGACTTTTTCTTTGAAACGCGTAGCTACCGGGACTTTTGTTTGATCACTCAAACCTAATGACCCACCATCAGCTTTGTGAAAGCAAACTACATGTTTAGAATTTATAAGATGAGATTGATGAGAGCGAAAAAAGCCGTGAGATTCAAGCATGTTCTCATATTCCTTTATGTTTTTTGAAACCAATACAGGGCTTCTGTTTGTCAGAAAAAACTTTGAATACATCCCGTCAGCTTCTATCCTGATTATGTCATTTACAGATATGACATGTATTGATTCAGAAGTACGTAATACGATTTTAGCAGACTCGCTCTTTGAGCTTATATTTTGAAGTAAAGTAGAAAAATGAGTTTGTATTTCGTCCTGCCTGATTTTTAGTATGGCCTTTCGCAAAGCATCAGCAAATTCCCCTGAGGAATAAGGTTTAAGTAAATAATCAAGAGCACTGAATTTTATTGCCTGTATCGCAAACTGATCGTGAGCAGTGATAAAAATTATACTGAAGTTGATCTGAGGTAATCTTCTAAGCAAATCAAAAGCATTTCCGTCCGGCAAATCAATATCAAGTAAGACTAAATCAGGATTATTAATCAAAATTAATTCGTATGCAGCATTTAAACTTTCTGCTTCACCACAAATAAATATTTCAGGAAACAATTCACCAATTAATCTTTTGGATTGTTCACGGGCAGAAAACTCATCATCAACTATTACAACCTTCATTTGCTTTTGTTTTTAATTTACCGGAATTCTGATGTAAACCCTGGTTCCGCAACCGGTTTCTCCAACCGGACTTTGTATATTCAAAGAATTATTATCCCCGCTTTTTATAAATAATCTTTCGCGTGTTATATTTAAAGCAAAAGACTTCCTGGTTTCTTTTTCTTCATTTTTATCATTTACATTGAACCCTTTCCCATTATCTGTTATTGTAATTAACAGTTCTGAATTTTCCAGCGTGAATGAAATCAATAATTTACCTCCATTACTTATCCCTCTGAAACCATGCTCAATAGCATTTTCCACAAACGGTTGTGTAATCATCGGAGGTATTTCAGTTTCTTCAGGATTGATTGATTCATCCATTACTATCTCATAATCAAAAACATTACCAAATCTGAGTTTTTGCATTGAGATATAATCATGGAGAAACCGGACTTCTTCATCCAAAGAAATTTGCTCGACTGCGGAATTTTCCAGTATCTGTCGGATCAATCTGGAATATTGTGCAAGATAGTCTGAAGCCTGTGCTACTTCTTTTGATTGGATATAGTGATTAATGGCATTTAATGTATTAAAAGTAAAATGGGGGTTCATTTGCGAGCGTAACAGCTTTTGTTTGAGCTCTGTCTGAAGTGCAATATTCTTTAATTGTCGTCTCCGGATAAAAAGATAAACTATTCCTGCTGAAATTATTATTAAAACTATCAATACAAAAATCAGTGACTTGGTTTTGGACAATTTCAGACTTTTTATCTGGTTATCTTTATCCAGAATTGCAATTTTCTGTTCTTTTTCAGTAGTCTGATATTTTGTTTCCAACTCCTCGATTGATTTTTGAACTTCTGCATTTTTTAAGGAGTCTGTAGTTTCTTTATAGCTTTTCAGATGTATGTAAGCATTTTTCCAATCACCGTTTCTCTCATCTATTTTTGCCAACAAACGCAGAGCATCTGACTCCTGCTCAGGATATTCACCACTATTTTGCGCCAAATATAATGCTTTACTACAATATTCAAAGGCTTCTTTCGGTCTGTTTAAATCCAGTAATATACCCGCAGCATGGATATTATCAGTAATTATTGAGAATTTTCTGCCTGTCTTTTCGGATATCTTAATTGATTCGAGTATGTCTTTTAATGCCTGATCATATTTCTTTTCGTCTTTGAGCACCAGGCTCCTGTTAGACAATGCAGTTGACATGCCTGCGTCGTACTCATATTCTTTTGATAAACAGTACATTGAATCATACCATGCATAAGCCTGGTCATACTTCAACTTTTTATGGTTAATGCCGCCTAAATCATTGTAAATAGCAACCAGAGTATTGGGTTTGACTGCATCAGGTTTATTCTTCAGTGAATATGCTTTTTTTACATAATACTCCCATTTATCTAAGTCAACATCTTTGAATAGTTCGCCTAATTTCTGATAAAAATATCCGATATTTTCTGTGTCACCTGAGTTTTCTTTAGATTTTAGAGATTTTAATTCCCACTCTATTGCCTTTTTATAATCTCCGGTTTCAGCGTATTCAGTACCAATATTCATTTGCGCCATGGCCATTTTTGAAAGATTATTGATTTTACTGAATGCTTCAAGTGATTTCATGTACAATCCAATTGCAATCTTTCTTTCACCATTATAACTCGCGTTATTTGCCAGTAAATTGTAAATCTTCCCGGTTTCTAAATGAGCTTTTGCCTTAACAGACCAGATAAGACCCTGATTCAGATAATAATTACTTTTCTTATAATTCTCCAGTTCAGCATAACCGTCACCTATATACTTGTAGTTTTTAATTATTCTTGAAGTATCATTTTCTTTGATTGCCAATAGATTATCTTTCAACCACCCTTTCATCTCCGTGGTTTCATTCTGAGCTTTGGTAACTACACAGTTGTTTAATATTAAAAGAAAAACAATAACTACATGGATTCGGTGATTCATATAAGATTATTTTCTAAAAAGTGTATTTCACGGCAAACTCTTTTGATAGGTAATTGTCTGATGAGCTGCAAACTTCCGTGGCGAAGTCGATGCCGCATTTGATTATGGCATCCCATTCTTTTTCGTTTAATGTGGGAAGATCCTGACGTCTGATTCTGGAATTAAGCAGTCCGAAAAGCACACCGGCATTGAAGTTGTCACCGGCTCCAACTGTACTGACAGGAGCTATTTGTTTGGATTCATACTTTTTTGAGAAGTTGTTGCCTCTCACTTCAATACCTTTATCGGCAGCTGTACAAATGAAATAAGGCGAGTAAAATTTGATTTTGTCCTTGTAAATCTTTTCGATGTCTTCGGTTTTGTACAAATGTCTGAAGTCATCAAGCGATCCACGAATGATGTCGGCAAATTCAAAGTTTTCTATAAGTGAAGGTGCTAGTCTGACGGCTTCATCAGCATGACTCTGTCTGAAATTAACATCGTAATAAATCAAAGCGTTTTTATCTCTTGCCATCTGGAGGAAATCCAGCATCTTTGGTCTCAATTTAGGACTCACAGCATAATATGATCCGAAAAGTACAATATCGTCTGCTTCAACTTTCGGGAATAAGCTATCTATCTTCTGATTAGGATAATCTTTGTAAAACTCATATTGTGCATCGTTATTTTCATCAAGAAAGGCAAGTGCAACAGCAGTTTTTGAATCGTAGTTTACATCAAGATATTCAGTTGACAAGTTGTTTTCAGTCATAAAAGATTTTATAACTTCTCCTACTTTGTCATCTCCGATTTCACTGATGAATGTTGCTGGAAGGTTAAGTCGCCCAAGTGAAACCATGGCATTAAAGGTCGAACCTCCGGGAATTGCTTTGATTGGTTGATTACCCTTGAAAAGTATATCAAGTATTGTTTCTCCGATACCGATTATCTTGCGCATAAATTCATTTGTTAATTATTATATTCCATACTGATACTCAGCAGGAAAGACTTTGACCGTATTTTGTTTCAAAAATACACAAACAACAAAAACACACAAGTAAAAATCAGTCATATTTTGAAAAATATGTCTACCTTTGTGCGCGCTGTTGCTGATAACAGCGATTATAATCCTATTAATGAAGACATTTGAAGAATTGGGAATAGTACCTTCTATTTTAAAGGCTATTTCCGAATTGGGTTTCGAACAGCCCATGCCTGTACAGGAAGAAGTGATTCCGTACTTGTTAGGCGAAGAAAATGATGTGATTGCCCTTGCTCAGACAGGGACAGGTAAAACGGCTGCTTTTGGCCTGCCAATAATCCAGAAAATTGATCTCTCAATCAGACAACCTCAGGCTTTAGTCCTGTGTCCTACCCGTGAGCTTTGCTTACAGATAGCTGATGACCTGAATGATTACTCAAAATACATTGATGATCTTAAAGTATTGCCTGTTTATGGTGGTTCCAGTATTGACAGCCAGATAAAAACTTTAAGAAAAGGAGTGCACGTAGTTGTTGCTACCCCTGGTCGTCTGATAGATCTTATGAATCGTCAATGCGTTGATCTTTCTGCAGTAAAAAATGTTGTAATGGATGAAGCCGACGAAATGTTGAACATGGGCTTTACTGAAAGCATTGACGAAATACTTGCAGGTATTCCTGCAGGAAGAAACACTTTGTTGTTTTCTGCAACTATGCCTTCAGGAATAGCCAGAATCACAGGGAAATACATGAAAAAACCCCGTGAAATCACAATTGGCAATAAAAACGAAAGTACTGCCAATGTGAAGCATATTTACTACATGGTTAATGCAAGGGATAAATATCTGACACTTAAAAGGATTGCAGACTTTTATCCTAACATCTACGGAATAGTTTTCTGTCGTACAAAAATAGAAACTCAGGAAATCGCAGATAAACTTATTCATGACGGCTATAATGCTGACTCACTTCATGGCGACTTGTCTCAACAACAGAGAGACTATGTCATGAATAAATTCCGTATAGGAAACGTTCAGCTGCTCGTTGCTACTGATGTTGCCGCAAGAGGACTTGATGTAAGTGACCTTACTCATGTCATAAACTATAGTTTGCCCGATGAAATCGAAGCATATACTCACAGAAGTGGACGTACAGGAAGAGCCGGCAAGACCGGTATATCTATTGCCATAGTGCATATTAAAGAAAAAGGTAAGATTCATCAGATCGAAAAGATGATTAACAAGACTTTTGTTGCTGCAAAAATGCCTTCAGGAAAGGATATTTGCGAAAAACAAGTCTTCCATTTCATCGATAAAATTGAAAAGGTCAAAGTGGATGAAGCTGAAATTGAATCATTATTGCCAAGTGTTTACAGGAAACTTGAATGGCTGGAAAAAGAAGACCTTATTAAGAGAATGGTTGCTCTCGAATTTGACCGTCTGATTGACTACTATAAGGCTGCTTCTGATATCAGAACTATCGATGAAAACGATAGAAGGGACAAGAAATCCGGTGACACAAATTTTAGTGGACCTGAAGCCGGTTTCAAGAAAATATTCATAGGTCTTGGCAAGATGGACGGCATCACTCCTAAAAATCTGATGGACCTTATCAACAATTATGTTGAAGGTCGCGTTCAGATAGGCAGAATAGATTTCTTCACAAGATATTCAATGTTTGATGTTGAAGAAGCTTCATCAAAAAAGGTAATCGATGCTCTCAGGGATCTTGATTTTCTTGGTCGCAATGTCAAGGTAGATTTTGCCACTGAAGAACAAATGGCGAGAGGCAACGTTGAACGCTCAGAAGGAGGTCGTGACAGAGGAGGTCGCCAGGGTGGCGGAAAACCTTACGGTAGCAGAGATGGCGGAAATCGTGGTTACGGAGACAGAAGTGCTTCACGTAGCGGTGGCAGCAGAGATGGCGGAAACAGAGGAGGAAGCAGCCGCGATGGTGGCAACCGTGGTTACGGCGCTGGTCGTGATAGCTATGGTTCAAAAAGTCGTTCGGGAAGCGGTTCTTCATATGGCAAAAAACCCGGTTCTACAGGAGGTGAACAGGGTAATGATGGCGGTTTTAAACGTAAAAGGCGTTAAAATTATTGATGAAAGTACAGGGTATTGACATCTCTATTCAAAGGAAAAAAATCAGATCTGTAAGAATTTCCATTACAAGAGAAGGTGAAGTACGTTTGTCAATACCTAAGTACTTAAAAGAATCAGAAGCTATATCTTTTGCTGAATCCAAAATTGACTGGATTAAAAAGCATCTTCAAAGAATTGATCGAATAAAAGCGCTTGAGCCTGATGATTTCAGCTCAGTGCTTTTCATCGGTGAAAGCATCAAAACTGAGTTTTTTTTTAACAACAAGAAGCAGCAGGTAATCCTCTGCGATGACGGCATAATCAGAATCTATCTGAAGCCTCAAACCAAAGCCCTCATATCCGGTTCTCAAGGTAGTGATACTGTTCCCAATAGAAATCTTCTATCATTAACTGCATTAAGCAAAGAAGATCTTCAACCTTACATCCCTAAAATCAATTTAATGCTCGACAGATGGAGAGCTCAAGAGTTGAGTAAAATAATTACTCGCCTTGCCGGAGAATGGGAGCCGGTGATGGGAGTTAAGGCTTCTTCATTTTGTTATCGAAAAATGAAATCCCGTTGGGGCACCTGTAATGTTGTAAACCACAGAATTACATTAAACACCGAACTTACTAAAAAATCTTTTCCTTGTATTGAGTACATTTTGGTCCATGAAATGGCTCATTTAATAGAAAGAGGCCATGGCCCGCGGTTTAAAGCGGTTATGGACAAATACCTGCCTCACTGGCGTGAACTTCGCCTGGAGCTAAATGATAAAATGTTATCATAAAGCCCCTTCTAATTAGTCCCGAAGTACTTAAGATGTCTACTTCAACCGGGACTCAGTTTGCTTTCTAAAGGTTTTATTTTACCGCCGCCTTTATAATCTGACTGTAAATCCCATCATTTACTTTAACCAGATAAAAGCCTTTGGCAAGTTCAAATGAGTTTGAATCATCTGAAACCAGCTGATTTACCAGCATGTTCCCGGCAATATCAAATATTTGCACGCCCATTCCTGATTTGGTCCCGGATAATACAATATTACCTCCGGTCGTAAAAGCAATGATACCAAGATCTTTTTCTACCCTATTGATTTCTGTGACGTAATTGCCGTTCACATCTGAAATCTCAAAGTCTTTAATTATCAGGCTTCCTCCGCTCAGACTGACTGGGACAACCTTTAAAAATCTGGTTTCACCGTTGAGAGCAAACTCTTCATCTAATGGGAAATCGCTCGTGGTCAACTGGCGAATAGTTCTCCACCAGGGCGCAGAATCAGGATTTCGTGATTCCTGTACTTTAAGAGTAATTGCACCTGTTCCTTTGTAATACGCATTTATGTGCAGACTTCCGGCTTTACCGTCAAAATAAGCCATAATCTTGTCACTTGTTGAAGACATGATAACCGAATCCTTTGAAATACCTCCGCTTGCTGTCACCCAGTGAGGAAAATCAGCTGCAATTGTCTGGACTATATTCTGGACGGTTTTAAAAGGTGCAATAGTGTTGAAAGGTTTAAAATCAAGTGGTAATGTTGATGCTGCTTTGCCATAATGTGTTTCTCCCGGCTTTATAGCTGCCGCAAAATCACTGGTATTAAAAGAATAATTTACTTCATTCGTTTTGTTCCCATCAAAGTCGGTCAAACTGCCTTCAGGGAAATTAATAGTATATCTGCTATTTGCATCAAGACCGTTGTAAGTAATATTAATATTTGATCCTGATACCGTCACTCCTATCTGCTCAAACTGATCGCCATCTATCGAAGCTCCACCGCTATATTTAATAGTCTGGTTTGCTTTAAGGCTCATCGCTCCATCAGCATAACTAACATTTGTGGTATCAGGAAATGAAACCAAAGCAATTGGATCATTTGAAACCTCAGGTACAAATGCTTCAATAAGTATATCATTGACATTGATTTTCTTACCATTCGGATCAATCTTAAAAATCACCTTGTCAAAACCGGTATAGGTATATTTGTATTTAAAAGATCTTTTTGCTGCAGCCAGAGTAAAGCTTGCTGCAGTTGTTTCAACACCTCCAACAATTGTTTTCAGATTAATGGTTCTGGAAGTTCCAACAGGATTACCTACCCAAAATGTAATATCGCATGGACCCTGTACTTCGGGTAACTGAACATAAGCTCCGGCGCTCTCAGTATAAAACTGGATGCACCCTGATGTAGAACCTGCGTCGGCAGCAGTATAAGGCCCGTAATCCGAAGAAGTTGATGTTGGTGCACCCTGAGGAAGCCAGACTACCCTTACTTTATTCGGCCCGTTACCAATACTCATCCCTGAATAGGTCTTTACGGAGTTAGCTGCTGAACCCGTGGAAAAGATATCTGAATTGGTAGTGTTGAAACCGTATGCAGTATAAAATGTAGCCGGAGTGTAATGGAAGTCGGTCATAAAAATTGTTCCTCCTGAAACGGCTTTAAAGGACCAAATTGAACCCGTAGTTTTACCCATTGAGTTTGTTGCATCCACACGCCAGTAATATGTCGAATCAACATTTAAAGCTCCGGCTTTTGCAACTTCCAGTGTGTAGTTGGTTTTTGCCAGACTATCTTTAATCAACTTCAGATTTTCCTGGCTTGTTCCAAAATAAAAAGAATAATAAATTGTACCACCATAAGCATTAGTGGTATTTGTCCATGAAAAAGCAGGGACATTCGATATGCCGAATGTCCCGCCGTTATTTGGAGAAGGATTTATACTTTGCGCCGGAATCACCGGATCACCATATGTTTTAACTGATATAACATTACTGTATGGAGATTCCAGACTTTCGTTTACAGCCTTGATTCTGAAATAATAAATCGTTTCTTTTAACAGACCAACTTTCTTGTAGGTTAACTGATTTGCAGGCAGGGTTTCAACAACATTATATGTCTTACCATCTGTTGACATTTCCACTATGAAACCGGTTTCATCCGTTGAATTATCCTTCCATGAAATATCAATACTTGTTTTGTCAATACCTCCTGAGGTTAACTGTGAAGGTGATTTTATATAAGGATATGCACTTTTGATTGAGTTGGCATAATTCTCAATGTTGGCATAGCCATTTGAAGCAATTGCGGCAGCATCTGAGGCACTGTTCGGGTTAAGACCATTTGCAGTTTCCCATTCGTCGGGCATCGCATCACCATCGGTATCCTTAGGTTTGGAACCACCATAAAGCACTCCTGTACCTCCGTGAGGCAATGTTTTCTCTGTATTTATACCACCGGTTGTTCCCTTTTTACCGAAAGAAATCAACTCATCTATTAGATACGCATCTACCTGGTCTCTGACCGGCAGACTTGGTCCGACACTGTCGATAATCCATGTCAAAGCATCCTTAGCAGACATCATACCCGTAATAACAGGGTGAGCCTGAGGTCTTGTGGTAGAATTGTCCCAATTATTGAAATTATTCACTCTTGTACTTGTAGAATACTGATCGCTTGTCATCAATGTACCATCAGCTTTGCCATTAAAGTTACCGTCAAAATAATTTCCGTCTGCATAATAAGTGAAAGTAGGCGTTCCTCTTGTAAATGCAGCTGTTGCCCCACTCCACGGACCTTGTATGAAATAGTTGTTTTGCAAATGCGCCCATGAATTCCCTTCAGTGTCACCCATGATATAACATCCACCATTTCCCCAGTTATAAACCACGTTATTTACATATTGGTTCAGCCCCTTTACTTTAGGATTTCTGGTCTTGTTCTCGATATAAAGATTTCTGAACAATGTAACCCCACCTTCTGTCTGAATCAATCCTCCGCAGGAATGTGACTGTAGTCCCTGTCCGATAATGGAATTTTGTATAGTTATGTTGGTGGGTAAAGTACCTTTATTGTCCCAGCTGACCGAAAAATTCTCATCTCTACCCCATAATACTGACATATGGTCAAAAATCATATTCCTGCCGTTAGCTACACCGGCGGCATCCTTGCCTTCTGTCCCTCCGACTCCCATTCTGAGTCTGAGATACCTTACAATTATATTGTCAGCGCCCGAGAATGATGCTCTTTCACCATATATCTGAACTCCTTCTCCCGGTGCGGTTTGCCCGAGAATAGTAAGATTTTTTGAAAATATGAGTGGATTGCCTTTAGTTATTCTGATTATACCGGAAACATCAAAAACAATTATTCTGTTTGGTGCACTGATTGCATCACGAAATGAACCATTACCGGCATCATTAAGGTTTGTAACATGATAAACAGAGCCACCTCTACCACCTGTGGCAAATCTGCCGAAACCTTCAGCTCCCGGAAAAGCCAGCTGACCTCCGGCCTGAATCATTATAAAACCTGCAAGAAAAAATGATAAGATTACTGTAAATGCCCGTTTCATAGGTATATATTGAGAGTTTTTCAAGTTATTAATAAATCCAATTTATAATCGGTAATAAGACACGAATAAAGAAGTCTTATTTTATACCCATCATAATATGAATAAGTTCAATGGCAAATATAAGCTGTATAATAATATGTTATACGCTATAATCGTCCGATTATAGTATGTAAAATTGATTTTTTACTTTTTTATCAATTTGGATATCACAGGTACTGAACTTAACGAAATATCCTTTCGCAAAACATAAAATAAGAATATTACGATAAGGACTGTGCGATAGGATAATCTGAGAACCACATTATCGATTGGTACAAGCATTCCGGCCAAATAGAAAACAATACCCAATATTGTGTAACGCCCTATAAGTTTAAGGTTGTAGTTTATCGGGTAATATTTTTGTCCTAAGGCCCATGAAGCCACCATCATTGCAAAGAAGCTTATGAAAGTAATCCAGGCAGCAGCTGCATACCCATAAACCGGGACAAAGATGATATTGCCCGTAACAGTTATCACAAGGCCTATTAAGGAAAGGTATGCGCCCCACTTTGTTTTGTCTGTCAGTTTATACCAGAAAGACAGATTGAAATAAATGCCCTGGAAAATATAAGTTACCAGTATAATTGGTACGATAAATAATCCTTCCCGGTAAGATTTCCCCAACAGATATTGAATAAGTTCAAGATAATACATCACTCCCAGAAATACGAACACCGAAAATATAAAGTAATAACTCATGGCTTCTACATAAGCAGTCTTACTTTCTGAGTTTTTTTGTTTTGAGAAAACAAAGGGTTCATATGCATAACGGAAAGCCTGTGTGAACATCATCATCACAATTCCTAACTTAAAGCAAGCTATATATATGCCAAGAGATTTCCTGGCTTCAATGGGATCATCAAAGAGATGCGGGAACATGATTTTGTCGATCGATTGGTCCATAACCCCCACTACACCAAGCACTAACAATGGCAAAGAATATCTTAGCATTTGTTTTAGCAAATCGGTATTGAAATCGAACTTAACTTTCAAAACAAATGGTAATAAGGCTATTAATCCTATAGCAGATGAAAATACATTAGCAAGAAATACATATCCTACACTATATTCAGGATTAAAGAACCAATCAATAAGTGCAGGATTTTTATCGTAAATCAAAGGACAAAGCCAAAGGAAAAATATATTGAAAATAATATTTACAAAAATCATCAGCAATTTGATGGTAGCAAACATAACCGGACGTTTAAGGAAACGCAACCATGCAAAAGGTATACAACTGAATGCATCGATTGCAACTGTAAATGCCATCATCCAAAGGAAATCGCCGTGCTTCTCATATCCCATACCCGAGGATATTCCCGGCAGGAAAAATGTAAAAAGTATTACAAATATAATTGAAGTAATGCCTACTGAAGTTACCGTAGTAGAGTATACCTGTTTCGCATCATGTCCATCCTTGTTCGCGAACCTGAAAAAACCGGTTTCCATACCATATGTCAGAAACACCAATAATATGGCTGTCCATGCGTATAACTCTCCTACAATGCCATACTCCTGAGTATCAGTAAAAACATATGTATAAAAAGGCACAAGGCACCAATTGAGAAACCTTCCCAAGATACTGCTAACTCCATATATGGCAGTATCTTTTGCCAAACGCTTCATCTCAGCCATGCAATCAATATTTAGAAATCAAAACAAAGACATATCCTCGGAAATTCTGGATATACCTAAATGGCTCCAGGCCAGTTGAGTAACCTCTCTGCCCCTCGGTGTTCTCTTTAAAAAACCTTCCTGTATCAGGAAAGGTTCATAAACTTCCTCAATCGTACCGGGATCTTCGCCCAAAGCTGTGGCTATAGTTGTAATCCCTACCGGTCCACCCTGAAATTTGTCAATCAAGGTATGTAAAATCTTATTGTCAATTTCGTCAAGACCGTACTTATCTATATTCAAAGCCTCAAGAGCAAATCTTGCAATAGGAAGATCAATTACACCGGACCCTTTAACTTGTGCAAAATCTCTGACCCTTCTTAATAAAGCATTAGCAATACGGGGTGTCCCGCGGCTTCTGCCGGCTATTTCTTCTGCAGCATCTTTACCACATTGAATATTAAGAAGCCTTGCTGATCTCAATACAATGTTTTTCATCACTTCCGCCTTATAATATTCAAGATGGCAGTTAATACCAAACCTGGCACGAAGAGGAGCAGTCAGCAAACCACTTCTGGTTGTAGCTCCAACCATGGTAAAAGGGTTGATTTCCAACTGTATAGACCTCGCAGAAGGTCCTTTATCAATCATTATATCTATGCGGTAATCTTCCATTGCAGAGTATAAATACTCTTCTACAACCGGACTCAGCCTGTGTATTTCATCTATAAATAACACATCATTAGGCTCAAGTGCTGTAAGAACACCCGCAAGATCTCCCGGTTTATCCAAAACCGGTCCGGATGTAACCTTAAAACCTACTCCCAATTCATTGGAAATAATGCTTGCCAAGGTAGTTTTACCTAATCCCGGAGGCCCGTGCAGCAATACATGATCCATGGCTTCATCCCTCATTTTAGCGGCAGAAACAAAGATTTTAAGATTCTCGACAATCTTCTCCTGCCCCTTAAAGTCAGAAAACCTGAGAGGCCTCAGGGCTTTGTCAGCTTCAATATCTGTGATGTTGGGCTGTTGGCTTCTTATATCAAAAGGATCACGCATAAAATATATTTCGTCGGCAAAAATACTAAAACCTTTTCTTAATCAAATCGTCGGAGTTAAAATCATATCAAACAAGTTGATTTTTTGTACTTTTGTCGAAATTAAGGAATAATATGGTACTCAATTACATCTGGGTAGGATTTTTTCTGGTAGCTTTTGTTGTAGGTTTAGTACAACTAATATTCTTTCAGGACTTTGGTGTGTTTGAAAGGATTATGACCAGCAGTTTTGACATGGCAAAGTTTGCTGTAATTGATATATCATTGCCTCTTGCAGGAATCATGACCTTATGGCTTGGAATATTGTCAGTTGGTGAAAAAGCTGGAGCAATAAACGTGCTGTCAAAGATAACGGGTCCTTTTTTTACCAGACTTTTCCCTGAGATACCAAAAGGACATCCTGCTCATGGTCAACTTCTTATGAATTTTTCTGCTAATATGCTAGGTCTTGATAATGCAGCTACACCTATGGGTCTCAAGGCAATGCAAAGTCTCCAGGATCTGAATCCCAAAAAAGAGACAGCGTCGAACGCTCAGATAATGTTTCTTGCATTGAACACTTCGGGTCTGACTATTATTCCTGTAAGTATACTTGCTCAAAGAGCAATTTTGGGATCAGCAAATCCGACAGATGTTTTTATTCCGATACTAATCGCCACTTACGTTTCAACTTTGACCGCAATTATCTATGTTGGTTTCAGACAAAGACTTAAGCTGCTGAATAAGACCTTTTTAACATGGATTGGATGTATTACTGCTGCTTTGGTAGCACTGGTCTTTTGGTTTTCAGGACTTCCAAGTGAAGAAATGTCCAGGGTTTCAGGAATATTGAGCAATCTTACCATTTTCTCCATTATTATCGCATTTTTCGGAGGAGCTTTATACAAGAAAGTTAATGTATGGGATACTTTTATCGAAGGTGCAAAAGGTGGTTTTGAAACCTCAATTAAAATTATCCCCTATCTTGTAGGAATGCTTGTAGGTATAGGTGTTTTCAGGGCTTCCGGAGCAATGGATCTTTTAATGGATGGTATTTCATGGGTGGTCTCATCAATTGGATTGAATACAGATTTCGTTGAAGCCTTACCAACAGCTTTGATGAAACCATTAAGTGGCAGTGGCGCCAGAGCAATGATGGTTGAATCGATGAAAACGTTTGGTGCTGATTCATTTACGGGGCATTTGTCATGCCTTTTCCAGGGTGCAGCTGATACAACCTTTTATATTATTGCTCTGTATTTTGGTTCTATAGGTATTAAAAATACAAGATATGCAGTCTGGGCAGGTCTGATAGCCGATCTTGCCGGTGTAATTGCAGCTATTTTACTTGCTTATGTATTTTTTGCATAATTTAATATGATAAAATATTATTCTGAGGGTGTGTATATGCCTGAATTTAATCAGGTAAATGTTACAGAATGGGCAAAAAGAGTAATATCTTTTAATAACAAAATTGCCGGTGAAATCAATTTTATTTTCACTGGTGATGAACGCTTACTTCAAATCAATAAACAATTTCTGGATCATGATTATTTTACCGATATTATAACTTTTGACTACGGTACTTTAGTTACAGTGTCTGGTGATATCTATATTAGCATTGAAACTGTAGCTGCAAATGCTGCATCACTAAACATTTCGTATACAGAAGAACTAAACCGCGTAATTATTCATGGCATTCTTCATCTTTGCGGATTTAAGGATAAAACTGATGATGAAGCCGTTATAATGCGTAATAAAGAAAATGAAGCTTTAATTTTACTATCAAATATTTAAATAAATGAATTTTACGTACGATGTCATTGTCATTGGTGCCGGACATGCAGGCTGTGAAGCTGCTGCTGCTTCGGCTAATCTGGGATCAAAAACACTTCTGATTACTATGGACATGACAAAATTTGCTCAGATGAGCTGTAACCCAGCTATAGGTGGCATTGCAAAAGGTCAGATTGTAAGAGAAATTGATGCTTTAGGCGGATACACGGGCATTGTCACCGATGAAACCTCCATACAATTCAGGATGCTGAACAGATCAAAAGGTCCTGCTATGTGGAGTCCGAGATCTCAGTGTGACCGTCAGAAATTTTCGATTGTCTGGAGAGAAAAGCTGGAAAGTATAAAAAATCTTGAACTCTGGCAGGATACTGTTACCGGGTTGATAGTTGAAGATGGTCAGGTTAAAGGTGTAAAAACAGCGATGAATGTTGTCTTCAATTCAAAAAGTGTCGTTTTAACCGCAGGAACTTTTCTAAACGGACTTATCCATATTGGTAAAACACAGTTTGGAGGAGGAAGGATTTCGGAGCCGGCATCTTATGGTTTGACTGAAAATCTTAAAAATATTGGTTTCTCCACTGACAGAATGAAAACCGGAACTCCTGTAAGAATTGACGGTAGAAGCGTTCATTTCGAAGATATGGAGGAGCAGATTGGAGAGGATGATTTTCATAAGTTTTCTTTCGTTGAAAACACTACCGGTAAGTTGAAGAAAAGAAACTGCTGGATTTGCTATACAAATGAAAAAGTCCATTCAATATTAAGAGACAGCCTTGAAGATTCTCCCCTTTTCAACGGACAGATTAAAAGTATCGGCCCAAGATATTGCCCTAGTATTGAAACAAAAATAGTCACTTTTGCTGAAAAGGAATTTCATCAGCTTTTTCTTGAGCCTGAAGGTGAAAACACCGAGGAATTTTACTTAAATGGTTTTTCATCCTCGTTACCTTTGGAGACTCAGATTAATGCGTTGAAAGCAATACCTTGTTTCAGAGATGTTCATATTTTCAGACCGGGTTACGCTATCGAATATGACTTCTTCGATCCTACTCAACTTAAACATTCACTTGAAACCAAATTAATAAGGAACTTATTTTTTGCCGGTCAAATCAATGGTACTACAGGTTATGAAGAAGCAGCCGGTCAGGGTTTGATAGCAGGCATAAATGCTCACCAGAATTGCAATAATCTGGAGCCTTTTGAACTTGGCAGAGATGAAGCATATATTGGTGTTTTAATCGATGATTTGGTTACAAAAGGTGTCGATGAACCATATCGTATGTTCACATCGAGAGCAGAGCACAGGATTTTGCTAAGACAGGATGATGCAGATATGCGGTTAACTGAAAAATCCTGGAAGATTGGTTTGGCTAAATCTGACAGATATCAAAGCATGTTGAAGAAACGTAATGAAATCGAAAGCCTGATTAATTTTTGTGATAACTTTTCAATCAAGGCCAATCTTATCAATGATTTTCTCGAAAAAATGGGAACCACTCCATTGAAGCAAGGCGTCCGACTCACAGATTTACTATTAAGACCTCAACTTGATTTTAGTAATCTGCGTGATCAGATTCAGGCTTTGGATAACAGATTAAATAAAATAAAAGAATTAAAAGAGGAGATTATTGAAGCTGCTGAAATTAAAATAAAATATCAGGGATATATCGAAAGAGAAAAAGGCATTGCTGAAAAGATTAGTCGCCTTGATACTATCAGAATTCTTGGCAAGTTTGATTATAACAACATCCAGTCTCTTTCGATTGAAGCCAGACAAAAGCTCACAAGAATTAACCCCGAGACAATTGGTCAGGCAAGCAGAATCCCGGGAATTTCTCCAAACGATATAAACACTTTACTTATTTTGTTAGGGAGATAGTATTCGGGGAAAGTTTTGAAGGAAGCACAGATCAGAAATGATTTTTATATTTTCAGCAAAGGCAAAGCTTGTTCCACGTGGAACAGATAAAAAAATCAATACTATTAAAATCAATTACAGCTAATTACATAAAAAATATAATTCTATTGATTATTTTAAAATCAAACCGGACATAACTGACACCTCAGGAATTTAAATAATGAAACAGCTTTACAACATAAGCCAACATCTGGAAAGTATAATAGACAGACTTCCGGATAAACCCGGAGTCTATCAATATCTGGACGAAGATGAAATTATAATATATGTAGGTAAAGCAAAGAACTTAAAAAAGAGAGTTCTCTCCTATTTTAACAAAATCCATACAGATTCTCCAAAGACCAGAATTCTTGTAAAGAAAATACGCGACCTTAAATATATCGTTGTAGAAACTGAAGAAGATGCTTTGCTTCTCGAGAATAATCTTATCAAACAGTATCGACCGAGATATAATGTAATGCTCAAGGATGATAAAACCTACCCCAGCATCTGCATTAAAAAAGAATCTTTCCCGCGAGTATTTCAAACCAGAAATATAATCCATGATGGTTCGGAATACTTTGGCCCTTATAGTTCGGTGCCAATGGTAAGATCAATACTTGCTATGATTAGGAAGCTGTATGATGTCAGGACATGCAATTTATCTCTGGCTGAAAAAGATATTGAAAAAGGCAAATATAAAGTTTGCCTGGAGTATCATATTAAAAAATGCAAAGGTCCTTGCATTGGTTTACAGACAGAAGAGGATTACAGTAAAAACATAGAAGAAATAAGAGAAATACTTAAAGGGAATATTCATCTTATAAGCAGACATCTTCTTAAAGAAATGAATGATCTTGCTTCAGAACTAAAGTTTGAACAGGCAAATGAGGTAAAAATAAGATATGGATTAATCGAGCAGTATAGAAGTAAATCAACTATAGTCAACTCAGGGCTTCATAATATTGATGTCTTTTCTTATGACGAAACCGCAAATTCAGCAATCGTCAACTATTTGTTTTTAATGAATGGCTGTGTTACAAGAGGTTTCACAATAGAATACAAAAAGAATCTTGAAGAAAATAAGGATGAAATATTGGGTACTGCAATCTTTGAACTGAGACAAAGGTTCGAAAGCCATGCTAAAGAAATAATAGTTCCTTTTACTCCTGATATTGTACCAAATGGTGTTACAATAACTATTCCTTCAAGAGGTGATAAAAAGAAGATACTGGATTTATCAACGCAAAATGTGAAGCAGTACAAAGCTGACCTTATCAAGCAGCAGGAAAAACTCAATCCTGAGCAAAGAATAACCAGGATATTAAGCACAGTCAAAAAAGATCTTCAGCTTGATGAACTCCCCTTTCACATGGAATGTTTTGATAATTCAAACACTCAGGGGACTTTCCCGGTTTCGTCATGTGTTGTTTTCAGGAATGCTAAACCTGCAAAAAAAGAGTACAGACACTTTAATATAAAGACTGTAGAGGGTCCCGACGATTTCGCTTCTATGGAAGAAGTCCTGACGAGAAGGTATAAAAGGGTAACGGATGAAGGGAAGGATCTCCCCCAACTTATCATTGTGGATGGTGGTAAAGGTCAACTTTCTTCAGCTGTGAGTGCTCTGAAAAAGGTTGGTGTTTTTGATAAAGTCAACGTGATTGGCATAGCTAAAAATCTTGAAGAATTGTTTTTTCCTAATGATCCAGTGCCTTTATATCTTGATAAAAACTCTGAAACCCTGAGATTGATTCAACAAATGCGTGATGAAGCACACAGATTTGGTATTACTCACCACAGGAATCGTCGAAGCAAAAATCTTGTAAAATCAGAACTTGATGAAATAGATGGTATTGGTGAAAAAACCAGAGTCCTTCTTTTGAAGCATTTCAAAAGCATAAAAAAGATCAGGGAAGCTTCATTTGAAGAACTTGAAAAGGTAATCGGCACAAGTAAAACAAAAAAATTATCGGTATTTTTGCATAAAAACCAAAATAATTCAGATGAGAGCATTGATACAAAGGGTTTCTGAGGCGTCAGTAACTATTGAAAACAGTCTTTTTTCGTCAATAAAAGAGGGACTTCTCATTTTAATTGGAGTTGAAGAAGATGATAATAGCGAAGATATTGACTGGCTTTCAAAGAAAATATATCAGTTGAGAATATTTGGTGATGAAAATGGGCTGATGAATAAATCATTAGTTGACAATGGTGGTAGCGTATTGATAGTCAGCCAATTCACTTTACATGCTATGGTAAAAAAAGGCAACAGACCTTCATTTATTAAGGCTGCAAGACCGGAAAAATCAATACCTTTATATGAAGAATTCTGTACAGAAATGAGATTTTTACTTAGTGATGACAGAGTTAAAACAGGAGTATTTGGTGCTGATATGAAAGTATCTCTTGTCAATGATGGACCTGTTACTATATGGATTGATAGTAAAAACAAAGAATAAACAATTGATGTTATGACAATTAGCGAGGCTCAGACAGAGGTTGACAACTGGATTAAACAATACGGAGTCAGATACTTCAATGAACTTACCAATATGGCAGTTTTAACTGAGGAAGTTGGTGAGGTGGCAAGACTTATTGCCCGTAAATATGGTGAGCAATCATTTAAAAATGAGGAGATTGATAAGGATCTTGGAGATGAATTGTCAGATGTTCTCTGGGTTCTGATTTGCCTTGCTAACCAGACAGGAATAAATCTTGAAGAAGCATTCAAAAAAAATATACACAAAAAGACAATACGAGATAAAGAAAGACATTTGAACAATACAAAAATCAATTAAAATGAAGACAAAAATCAATGAAATAATAAATCAGTATCCCGTGCTTACGGAAGCTGAAATCAAGAATGATATTCTGAATATTTTAGAAAAAAGATCACCGGAAAACAGCAATGTTGATGTGTATGCTAAAATATTGAGTATGATAGACTTGACAAGTCTGAATACAGCTGATACAGTAGAGGGCATAGAGAAATTCACTGAAAAGGTAAATTCGTTTTCTGATAAGTATCCTGAACTGGAGAATGTTGCTGCAATTTGTGTTTATCCTGCAATGGTTAAGACTGTTCGTGAAACTTTAACTGAAGGTGTTGATATAGCTTCTGTTAGCGGTGGTTTCCCCCACTCCCAGACTTTTATTGAAGTTAAAATCGCTGAAACCTCGCTGGCTGTGCTGGATGGAGCAAGCGAAATTGATATCGTTATACCTGTCGGGAAACTTATTGAGAAAAAGTATGAAGAAATCATTGAAGAAATCAAGGAAATCAAATCTGCCTGCAAGGATGCTAAACTTAAGGTAATACTGGAATCAGGTGCTTTAAGTCTGGATGATTTGAGAGTTGCCTGCATATTGGCAATGGAATCAGGTGCTGACTTTATCAAGACTTCTACAGGTAAACAACAACCGGCTGCTACGCCTCTTGCTGCATACTATATGTGCACAATGATTGCCAAATATCATGAATTGACAGGCAAAAAGGTTGGTTTCAAGGCTGCAGGTGGCATTTCTACTCCTGATGAAGCAATCCAGTATTATTGTATAGTTGAATCTATCCTGGGTAAGGAATGGCTCGATAAGGAATATTTCAGATTTGGAGCAAGCAGGCTTGCTAATGCAGTTTTAAGCGAGATTCAGGGAGAAAAAACGGAACATTTTTGAAAATGACAATTACAGCACTGTATCAGCCATTAATTCAGGATTTTAAAAATAATATTGTTTTAATCAGTACTTCCTCTGCATGAAGTAATCAACACAAAGTGTCAGAGATTGTTTATAAAGACTATCGGGGAAAAAGGATAATTCATTTAATGCCAAAGCCCGGTAGTCTTCCATTTTTTTCTCGGCATACTTCACTCCTCCTGCTTCTTTAACGAACTCGTTTATCGTTTTGAGATTTGCAGAGGTATAATCTTTATTCCTTATAATGTTAAGATATGGCTTTATAACCTTTTTATCGCTGTTTTTCAAGGCATAAATAAGTGGCAAAGTCATTTTACCCTCTTTCAGATCATTACTGGTCGGTTTTCCTATCAGATTGGAATCGAAATAATCAAATATATCGTCTTTGATCTGGAAAATCATTCCAAGATATTCACCAAACTTGTATAAATGATCTATTAATTCCTGATCAGCATCTGTTGAAATAGCACCTGCAGAAGTACAGCAAGCGAAAGTTACGGCAGTTTTCTTCTTTATCACTTCATAATATGCTGATTCATCAATTATCAACATCTCTTCATTTGACATCTGCATTAACTCTCCTACCGAAAGGTCACATGCAAGGTCTGCAAGCAGCTTTGTAATATTCCTGTTCTTGATAACAGCAGAAAGCATAGCAGATTTTGAAAGGAAATAATCACCAACCAGAATAGCTGTTTTGTTATTCCACAATGCTTTAACTGAGAAACCTGATCTGCGTTGAAATGTATTGTCAACCACATCATCATGTATCAGGCTTGCAGTATGCAGGAACTCCAGAGAAGCAGCAGTTTTAATGCTTTCCATTGTGATTTCACCGGATAATCCTGCTGAAAGCAATACCATCAAAGGCCTTATTTCCTTACCCTTTTGGGAATGCAGGTATTCTATTACAGTTTTTAGTTTAAACTGTTCAGTCCACAAGGTTTCAGCAAATAACTTCTCGTATTGGTTGAATTCCTTCTCTACGGGCTTTCTAATCTGGTCAATCATTGGTTGAATAATAACATTGCAAATGTAATAAAAAAATACAGCCTGCTTTATTTTTAGTATTTTTACATTATAAACCTGTCAAATAAATGGAAGAAAAAAAGAGGCTTTTTCTGTTGGATGCGTATGCATTGATATACAGATCATACTATGCATTCATTAAAAATCCGCGAATTAACTCAAAAGGTGAGAATACATCGGCAATTTTTGGCTTTATTAATACTCTTGAAGATATTCTTAAAAGGGAGAAACCGACTCATATTGCCGTTTGTTTTGACCCTCCTGGGCCTACTTTCAGACATGAAGCATTCGAGCAATACAAAGCTCAAAGAGATGAAACTCCTGAAGTTATACGATGGTCAGTACCTTACATTAAGAATATCATTAAAGCATACAGGATTCCAATACTGGAAGTAATGGGTTTTGAAGCTGATGATGTTATCGGTACAATATCCAGAAAAGGCGAAGAAAATGGTTTCGAAGTATATATGATGACTCCGGACAAAGACTGCGGTCAACTTGTTACAGAAAAAGTCTTTATGTACAGGCCTAAATACGGAGGTAATGAATTTGAAATACTTGGTATAGAGGAAGTAAAACAAAAATACAACATTGGGTCTCCCCTTCAAATGATAGATTTACTTGGTCTGATGGGAGATTCTTCAGATAACATACCCGGTTGCCCCGGCGTTGGAGAAGTCACTGCAAAAAAACTATTAGCTGAATTCGGAAGTATTGACAATTTATTAGAAAATACAGACAAGCTAAAGGGAAGTCTTAAGGATAAAGTGTCCGGGAATATTGACATGATTAAATTTTCAAAATTTCTGGCTACAATCAGGACTGACGTTCCTGTGGAATTTAATGAAGAGAAGTTGATTATGGAAAGCCCGGACGTTGAAGAATTGAAGTCGATTTTTCAGGAACTTGAATTCCGGAACTTTTTGGTTAAACTTGATCAAACAATTTCAAATTCCTCTCCTGTCCAAAATTCAAAAGAAAATCCGGTTTCGCAAAAAACAAAAATTAAAGAAACCCCAAAAACAAATTCTGATCCAAATCAATTTTCGCTTTGGGATTCCTTTGGAAATCCAAATGAGGAAAATATTTCTGATGGAAAATTTGATAGCGAAAAAATAAAAAATCAGACTTCAGAAAAAAATCCAAAGGAGTCCTCAGAAAATGGCGAAAATTCAGGCTTCGAGAATGAAATATTTGCTGGTAACCGGTCGGAAGAAAATAAATTTTCAAATCTCAGAAGCTTAAAAGACACTCCACACAGCTATTATTTGATTGATAATGAGACATATTTTTTGGATTTTTTAGAGAAAATTAAGTCCGTGGATTTTTTCTGTCTGGATACTGAAACCACAAGTTTGGACGCTTTGGATTCAAAACTAGTCGGAATGTCTTTTTCGTGGGAAAAAAACGTTGCTTACTACATTCCTTTCACCGAAGACGAAATATCTTCCGAAAGAAATATTTCTCAGCTGAAACCAATTCTTGAAAACGAGAACATTCTTATAATCGGGCAAAATATAAAATACGATATCCTCGTCCTCAAAAATTACGGAATTGAAATTAAGGCAAAACTTTTTGATACGATGATAGCTCATTACCTGCTTCAACCTGACTTGAGACATAACATGGATTATCTTGCAGAAATTTATCTGGGTTATAATACAATCCATATTGAAGAGCTTATCGGACCAAAAGGCAAGAATCAAAAAAACATGAAAGATGTTCCACTGGAAATTATTTGCCCTTACGCTGCAGAAGATGCTGATATAACTCTTCAGCTTAAATATATACTTGAAAAAGAAATAAGCGATAACGGACTTGATTATCTTGCCAACGAAGTTGAAATGCCTCTTATAAAGGTTCTTGCTGATATGGAATATAACGGTGTCAGGATTGATACGGTTTCACTATCAAAATCAACAGATGAAATTACAGCGCAGCTTGAAAGTCTGGAAAAGGAAATACAGGATTTTGCAGGTTTTGATTTTAATGTAAACAGCCCTAAGCAACTGGGGGAAGTACTTTTTGAAAAGCTGGAAGTAGACGGCAAACCAAAAAAAACCAAATCAGGGCAATATTCAACATCTGAAGAAACACTTACAAAACTTAAAAGCAAACACCCTGTCATTGACAAAATACTTACACAAAGAGGTCTGAAAAAGCTTTTGAGTACATATATTGAAGCACTTCCAGAATTGATTAATCCCAAAACAGGAAATATTCATACATCTTTTAATCAGGCAATTACTTCGACAGGAAGACTTAGTTCCAGTAATCCAAACCTACAGAATATTCCAGTCAGGGACGAAATGGGCAGAGAAATCAGAAAGGCATTTATTGCCGGTGAAAACGAATATTTCTTCTCGGCAGACTATTCTCAGATTGAATTAAGGCTTATGGCACATTTGAGTCAGGATCCTTATATGATAGAGGCATTTACTAAAGACCAGGACATCCATGCCGCCACTGCTGCAAAAATCTATAAAATCCCTATCGAAGAAGTAACTTCGGATATGAGAAGAAAAGCTAAAACAGCCAATTTCGGTATAATTTATGGCATATCAGTATTTGGTTTGTCCGAAAGAATGAATATCCCAAGGTCTGAAGCTAAAGAGCTTATTGACGGCTATTTCAATACCTACCCTAACATCAGGGAGTATATGGATAATATCGTTCAGGAAGCTAAGGCCAACGGATGGGTTGAAACCATTTTTCACAGAAAAAGGTACCTTGCAGATATAAACTCACAAAATGCCGTTGTCAGAGGTTACGCTGAAAGAAATGCAATTAATGCTCCGATTCAGGGCACAGCAGCAGATATCATAAAGATTGCTATGATAAGAATTCATAAAGCATTGATTGATAATAATCTGAAAACTAAAATGATACTTCAGGTGCATGATGAACTCGATTTTATTGTACCAAAGGAAGAACTTGAAATTATCACATCACTTGTAAAAAAAGAGATGGAATCAGCTGTTTCTCTTAGTGTTCCTTTGAGGGCAGATACCGGTTTCGGCAACAATTGGCTTGAAGCACACTAAAAAGTCGGCTTAATTTTGTATTTTTGCAGCCCAATTTAATTTAAACAAACATGGCTTTACAATGTGGTATAGTCGGCTTACCAAATGTCGGCAAATCAACACTTTTCAACTGTCTTTCAAGTGCCAGGGCTCAGGCTGCAAACTTCCCTTTTTGCACAATTGAACCCAATGTAGGTGTAATTACAGTGCCTGATGAAAGATTAAATAAGTTGGCGGAAATTGTAAAACCGGGCAGAATCGTACCTACTACTGTCGAAATAGTTGACATAGCAGGTCTTGTAAAGGGTGCCAGCAAAGGAGAGGGTCTTGGTAATAAATTTCTTGCCAATATCCGTGAAACCGATGCCATACTACATGTTTTGAGATGTTTTGACGATGAAAATGTAACCCATGTAGACGGTAGTGTTAATCCTGTCAGAGACAAGGAAATAATAGATTTTGAACTCCAGATAAAAGATCTTGAAACTGTTGACAGTCGCATTCAGAAAGTACAGAAACAAGCTCAGACAGGTGGTGATAAACAGGCAAAACTGGTCTTTGAAGTGCTTTCAAAATATAAAGAAGCTCTTGAACAGGGTAAATCAGCAAGGACAGTAGCTTTTGATACAAAAGACGAAGAAAAAATAGCTCATGACCTCTTTTTGTTAACAAATAAACCGGTCATGTACATATGCAATGTTGATGAAGCCTCCGCTTTGAACGGCAATAAATATGTTGACATGGTCAGGGAATCTGTTAAAGACGAAGACGCTGAAATACTTGTTGTTGCAGCTAAAATTGAATCTGAAATCGCAGAGTTTGAAACTTATGAAGAGAGACAAATGTTTCTTGAAGAAATCGGACTTAGTGAATCAGGAGTCAACAGACTTATAAAATCAGCTTACAAATTATTAAACCTTAGCACCTTCCTGACTGCCGGACCTATGGAAGTCAGAGCATGGACATTTTCAACAGGAAGCAAAGCTCCTGTTTGTGCAGGTGTGATACATACTGATTTTGAAAAAGGATTTATCAGGGCTGAAGTAATTAAGTACGAAGATTATATCAAATACGGATCTGAATCTGCTGTAAAAGAAGCCGGGAAAATGAATGTTGAAGGAAAAGATTATATTGTCCATGATGGTGATATAATGCATTTCCGTTTCAATGTCTGATTTACTTTCCCTTAAGTATTTTCTTAATCTCACTTAGTTTATTAAGAGCTTCCAGAGGTGTCAGATTATTGACATCTACCTTGATGATTTCATCTCTTATCTGAGATAAAATCGGATCGTCAAGCTGGAAGAAACTAAGCTGAAGACCACTCCTTTCAGCAGCTATTTCTTTTGTGGGTTTTGCTATGCTGCCTTTACGGTTTTCTGCTTCCATCTGAGAAAGTATCTGATTTGCCCTTTTAACAACGCTTTGAGGCATACCAGCCATTTTTGCAACATGAATACCAAAACTGTGTTCTGTACCTCCCCGCTCAAGCTTTCTTAAAAAGACTACTTTCCCTTCGGTTTCACGAACAGAAACATTATAGTTTCTGATCCTTCCGAATGACTTTTCCATCTCATTAAGTTCATGATAATGTGTAGCAAAAAGAGTTTTAGCTTTGTATTTAGGATGTTCATGAATATATTCAACAATAGCCCACGCTATTGATATACCGTCATATGTGCTTGTTCCTCTGCCAAGTTCATCAAACAAAATCAGACTTCTGTGAGATAGATTATTCATGATATCCGCAGCTTCATTCATCTCCACCATGAATGTGGATTCACCCAGAGAAATATTGTCAGAAGCCCCTACCCTTGTAAATATTTTATCAACTATCCCGATTTGAGATGCTTCAGCCGGTACAAAAGATCCAATCTGTGCCAAAATAACAATTAAAGCTGTTTGTCTTAACAAAGCAGACTTACCCGCCATATTTGGTCCTGTAATGATTATTATCTGATCATTACTGCTGTCAAGATGAATATCGTTGGCTATATATGGTTCCCCGGCAGGTAGTTGTTTCTCTATAACAGGATGTCTGCCCTGTTTAATGGTAATAACATCACTGTCTTCAACTTTAGGTCTGTAATAATTGTTTTCAGCAGCAGTCTTTGCAAACGATAACAAGCAGTCCATTTTTGCAATAATACCGGCATTCCGAAGTATTGCAGACATATATGGAATGAGTTCAGCAACAAGCCCATTGTAAATACTCAGTTCAAGAGAAGAAATCTTTTCTTCCGCACCAAGTATTTTTTCTTCGTATTCTTTAAGCTCCTGAGTAATATACCTTTCAGCATTTACCAATGTCTGCTTTCTTATCCACTCTTCAGGTACTTTATCTTTTTGAGAATTACTAACCTCCAGATAATAACCAAAAACACTGTTGAAACTTATCCTGAGCTTGTTAATACCGGTTCTGACAGATTCTCTCTCCTGTATAGAATTCAGATAATCCTTACCTGAAGTTGAAAGCATCCGCAATTCATCAAGATCTTTATTGACCCCGTTTTTAACAACCTCACCTCTGTTCAATGCTATTGGCGGGCAATCAACAATAATTTTATCAATTTGTTCTCTTATAAAATCACAGGGATCCATTTTTGATGCTATTGCCATCAGGGCTTTATAACCAGGATCGCTATCTTCAGAGTTTAAATCCCCGCATGAATCACATGCAATACCAATCTCCTGAACAGCTTTTAAAGATGTTTTCAGATAAACCATCTCTCTTGGTGAAATCCTGCCTACAGATATCTTTGAAACAATCCTTTCAAGGTCTCCAATTGATGAAATTTTTTCCTCTATATACTCTCTTAATTCCGGATTTTTAAAAAAATACTCAACAATATCATGTCTTTCTTTAATTTCATTTATGTTTTTCAAAGGGAAAAGTATCCATCTTCTCAATAGCCTCCCTCCCATTGAACTTTTAGTTTTATCAATAACTTTAAGAAGACTTTTACCGCCTTCGTTCATCGTATCACAAAGTTCAAGGCTTCTTATAGTATATCTGTCGAGTCTTACAAATCTGTCTTCTTCAATACGTGATATTGCCTGGATATGTCCTAACTGATTATGTTCGGTCATATCCATATAATAAAGTATGCTTCCGGATGCTATTATTGAAAGATTCATTCCGTGTATGCCGAAACCTTTCAAATTTTTTGTCTGAAATTGTTTCAACAACCTGTTCATAGCCGAGTCTTCTGTATAAATCCAATCTTCCATTTCAAATTTAGCACCTGAAAAATGGAAATTCTCGTTAATTACAGATTTTTTAGATCGCTCATATAATAACTCTTTAGGAGAAAATGTAGCAATTAGTTTATCTGCATATTCAAAAGAACCTTCAGATGTAAGAAACTCTCCGGTAGAAATATCCAGAAAAGCTATACCTGCCTTATTTTTTTCAATATGTAAAGCAGCAAGGAAATTATTTTCTTTTTGATCAAGTATATTTTCATTTGTCGAAACCCCGGGTGTAACAAGCTCAGTTATACCTCTTTTAACAAGCTTTTTTGTTAATTTGGGATCTTCAAGCTGATCACATATTGCTACCCTTCTACCTGCTCTTACAAGTTTTGGTAAAAAATTATCAAGAGCGTGATGAGGGAAGCCGGCCATTTCAATTGATCCGGCAGCACCATTTGATTTTTTTGTTAATGCAATACTTAGTATGTCGACAATAGTAAGAGCATCATTACCATAAGCTTCATAAAAATCACCTACACGAAATAAAAGTACAGCATCCGGATGCTTGCTTTTCATTTCAAAATACTGTTTAATCAGGGGTGTATCTTCAGAAGTTCTTGACAAATTCATGGCTTTTCAGATTGTTTACAAAGATAAAAAATAAATACTTTTTTAGTCGTTTATAACTTGTGAACAACTGTGGATAACTTGTTAAAAAAAACCTTCTTTTACCGGAAAATCCTTACTTCATCAATTAACCTGTGATTTCATCAAAAACAATCATTTTTTTTCAACACATAAAACCGGATTATCAACAAAAACAAAAAACATAATCTATCAACATGACCAAAAAAAGGTTTATTAACTTTTTTATCCAACTGATTTTTGGTCATGTATTTATCTAATAATTTACCTGTTTAATATTTGTTGAAAACTTGTTATATCTGTTGATATCTGAACACTCAGATAAATTCCGTAATATTTATCAACACAATCAACAGTCTATTATAATCTCTATTAGATTTTTAAATTTAAAAAGAATAATAATAAAGAATAGTTGATTGTTTAAAACTGTTCTTCAATGATGACTGATTGTAAATTTTTAAAAAAATGCCACAAGACTATACCGGCAGCTACAGAAACGTTTAATGAATGCTTTGTTCCGGACTGAGGTATTTCTATACATTCATCACAGTTATCAACAACTGTTTGTTGAACTCCCTTAACTTCATTACCAAGTATTAATGCATATTTACAGTTTATATCCACATTATAATCATTAAGCATAATACTTTCATGAGTTTGTTCAATGGATATTATTTTATAATTAGCTGATTTTAATGATAGTATGGTTTCAATTATATTCTCAGAATATTCCCATTCAACAGAGTATTCAGCTCCTAAAGCTGTTTTATGAATTTCAGGATGTGGTGGAATACTTGTTAAACCACACAGATATATTTTTTCTATTCTGAAAGCATCAGATGTTCTGAATACAGATCCGACGTTATGAAGACTTCTTATATTGTCAAGTATTACAGTAACAGGTATTTTTTCAGACTTTTTAAACTCATCAGCAGATAGTCTGTTCATTTCAGATATTGAAACCTTTCTCATAATCTCATAATTTGCAGACAAAATTAGGAATTAATGATTAATTTTGTTCTTCATTTATTGAAGATCCTCACCGCTTGCAGTGAGTAATCTTTGCTTCCGTTTTGAAAAATCCTTTTTACACAAACCATGCTTCTGTTAAGCAGGAAATGTGAGCAGGTATTAAATAATTTATTTAGCATTTATTTTTTTAAAAAATATAAATATGAATAATATTGATTTGGTAGAGGAAATTAAAAGATTGAAGACAGAAAAAAATGCTGTCATTATGGCTCATTACTATCAGATTGATGAAATTCAGGAAATAGCTGATTTTATCGGAGATAGCCTTGCACTTGCTCAAAAAGCATCCAAAACAGATGCTGATATAATAGTGCTCTGTGGTGTAAATTTCATGGGTGAAACGGCAAAAATAATTTGTCCGGATAAAAAAGTTCTGATTCCGGATTTAAATGCCGGTTGTTCGCTTGCTGACAGCTGTCCGGCTGATGAGTTTGAAAAATTCATAAATGAAAATCCCGGACATACTGTCATAAGTTACGTCAATACAACAGCAGAAGTTAAGGTTTTAACAGATATTTTGGTAACATCTACAAATGCAGTACCAATAGTAAACAGTTTACCTGAAAATGAAAAAATAATTTTTGGTCCTGACAGAAATCTTGGTAATTATATCAACAGTCTGACAGGAAGAAATATGCTTTTATGGAATGGTTCATGTCATGTTCATGAACAGTTTTCATTACAAAAGATTCTTGATTTAAAGAAAAAATATCCTGATGCAAAAATAATAGCTCATCCTGAATGTAAAAAAGTACTGTTGGATATTGCTGATTTCGTTGGTTCTACATCGGCATTGCTAAAATATGTTCAAAGATCTGATTTTGCTGAATTTATTGTAGCAACAGAATCGGGTATATTACATGAAATGAAAAAGGATTGCCCGGGTAAAAAATTCATACCGGCACCTCCCGAGGATAGTACATGTGCATGTAATGAATGTAATTTTATGAGAATGAATAACTTACATAAGTTATACGATTGTCTTTTAAATGAAAGTCCGGAAATTAAATTATCTGATGAAATTCTGGAAAAAGCATACAAACCAATAAAAAGAATGTTGGATTTGTCCTGAAAGCTGTAATATAAAATTATAAAAATGAAGAAAAATCTGATTTTTGCAACAAACAACAGACATAAGATTGAAGAAGTTTCTGCCATTCTGGATGGTGTTTGTAATATTTCAGGACTCAAAGAAATAGGTTGTTTCGAAGACATTCCTGAAGATATGGATACTATCAGGGATAATGCAATGCAAAAAGCAAGATTTATTTTTGAAAAATATGGTTTTAATTGTTTTGCTGATGATACCGGTTTGTTTGTTAAAAGCCTTGATGGAGAACCCGGTGTATATTCTGCAAGATATGCCGGAGAGGAATGTGACTCTCAAAAAAATATAGATAAACTACTCGATAAGCTTAAAGATAAAACAGAGAGGAAAGCATTTTTCATGACTGTGGTAGCCCTTATAATTGATGGTGATGAGTATTATTTCGAAGGAGTTGTAAACGGAGAAATTCTTTCTGAAAGACACGGGGATGGCGGATTTGGTTACGATCCTGTTTTTATGCCTGAGGGTTTCGCGCAAAGTTTTGCTCAGCTTGGAATGGATGAGAAAAATAAAATCAGTCATCGTGCGTTAGCTATTAAAGCTATGTCGGATTTTTTATCGTCTGATTTATGTTAAAATCCTTTCGTTTAATATTTTTATTTTCAACGTTTTTTATTTGCAGTTTTGCCAATGCCGGAACAGGCATAGGTGAATGGCGAACACATTTTTCATATAATAATGTTAACCAGGTTGTTGTAACTGATTCTAAAGTATTTGCTGTTGCAAGTGGTAAACTATTCTCTTATGATAATAATAACCAAAGCCTGGAGACATATTCTTCTCTGACAGGACTAAATGGTTTCGAAATATTATTTATTGATTGGAGTGAGCAGGAAAAAGTGTTGATGATAGTTTACTCTGATGGGAACATTGATTTTTTAGATGATCAGGGTATTCATCATTTGCCTGATTTTAAAAATAAGTCATTAACTGCAGATAAAGTTGTAAATAACCTTAGAATAGATGGTCAGTTTGCTTATATGCTGACAGGCGTCGGTATGGTTGTCGTGGATTTAAAGGAGAAGGAAATCAAAGCTACATATTGTCCCGAATTTTCAGGTAACAAACTACCTGTAAATGATGTGGCTATTTTGAATGATACAGCCTGGGTTGTAACTGCAAAAGGTATTTATACCGGTTCTTTAAAAGATAATCTTCTTGATCCTTCGAAATGGACGTTAATGAATAATGATATAAAATCAAATATCAGCAGCATTATTGAATCCGGAGGAAATTTGTATTTTCTATCGGACAACAAGTATGTTTATAAAAAAATTAGTAACGGTGTAAATAAACTGATATACACAGGCGATAATGCGATAAAATTGAAAATTGCCGGTAAATATCTCGCGGTTTGTGGTAAAAATGAAATAGCCCTTTTAGATGAAACCGATAATCAGGTAGGTAACAAAATTTCACCGGCTTATGATTTGTCTTATATTAAGAATTCTGACAGCTTTTTTGTGGCTTCAGGAAATAAGGGAATATCCGGAGCTGTTTTAAATGGTAATGTTTTTAAGGTTTCAGAGTTAAATATTAAACCTAACGGTCCGAATGAGGTTTTTGCCTGGAATTCATTCTTTAAAGATGGTATATTTTTTGCATCATGTGGTGGCAGATGGGGTGACAGGTATTATTTACCGGGTGAGGTTCTGACATTCGACAATGAAAACTGGAGTGGGCTGGTAAACAAGGATTCGATAGAAAAAGCTACCGGAGTACCTTTTATGGATATTTTGAACATTGCCATTGATCCAAAAGATAAAAAACATTTTTTTCTTACCAGTTGGGGTGAGGGCCTTTATGAATTCAGGGATAGTGTTTTTTATAAGCTTCACAATCAATATAATAGTCCTTTGATAACTACAATTGAAGGTGCCAGATTTTGCAGGGTGGATGGAGCTGTTTTTGACGATGAAGGAAATCTCTGGGTCTTAAATTCCACCTACGGTGTTTCTACTGTGCTTTCGGAAAAGACTTTATGGGCATTGACACCTCAGGGTGAATGGAAAGGGATGTCATACAACTCTATGCCTGGTGCTCCAACCTGGAATTCAATCCTTTTTACCAGCAAAAATCAGATTTGGATAAATTCAATGAGATACATTTACGGTGTTTTTGTTGACCAGAATGGAACGCCGTTTGACGCATCTGATGATGATACCAGATGGTTTTCATCTTTTACCGATCAGGACGGTATTACAATAAGCCCTTACACCGTAAATTGTGTTGTCGAGGATTTGAATGGTACAATTTGGATAGGTACCAGACTGGGTCCCCTGGTTGCAGGTAATCCTTCAAATGTTTTCAGTTCTGATTTCACATTCAGCAGGGTTAAAGTTCCAAGAAATGACGGAACCAATGCAGCTGATTATTTGCTTAATGATATCAGGGTAAATTGTATTGCTGTGGATGGTGCAAACAGAAAATGGATGGGCACAGAAGGAAACGGAGTTTATTTGCTTTCCCCGGATGGCACAGAAACCATCCATCAGTTTACTACACAAAACAGTCCGTTACCTTCAGATTATATTTATTCGGTTTCAGTCAACCCTGAAAACGGAGAAGTCTTCATAGGTACAGATGCTGGTCTTGTTTCCTATAGAGGAGAAGCCACAGAGGGTGAACTATCTTTTGATGATATTCATGTATTCCCAAATCCTGTAAGACCCGGATATGCAGGCAAAATCACTGTTACAGGGCTTATGGAAAACAGCCAAATTAAAATTACTGATTTAAATGGAAATGTACTGACTTCAGGTACATCACTTGGTGGCCAGTTTGTATGGGATGGTTACAATGTAAGAGGAAACAGAGTAAGTAGCGGAGTTTATATTGTTTTATGCGCTTCTGATGACGGTTCAGTGTATAAGACCTGCAAGTTTATGGTTGTGAATTGATATTTTCAAGCAATTCACTTACTGTCTTTTTTAAAACCGGATGAATGATATCCGGTGCTATTTCGCAGAGCGGAGTTAATACAAAATTTCTTTTATGCATCATCGGATGGGGTATTATAAGATTGTCCTCATTTATCACCATATCATCATAAAACAAAATATCGATATCGATAAGTCTGTCTGAATACCCTTTTTTGGTTGTTTTTATTCGCCCTAAGAGGTTTTCTGTGTTTTTAAGGAGAATAATGCATTTATTAGCAGGGATGTCTGTCCTGACGACAATACATGCGTTTATGAATTTATTAGCGGATTCATAGCCCCATGATTCGGTTTCATAAAAAGCAGATCGGGCCATCACTGACCCGACCGTTTTTTCAATTTCAAAAATTGCTTTATTAATCATTTCAAACCTGTCTCCCAGGTTTGAGCCGAGACTTAAATAAACCAGACTCATGATCAGATTATCAGCATAGCATCTCCGTAAATACCAAATCTGTATTTTTCCTTCATAGCTACTTCGTATGCGTCCATCACTAAATCATAACCGCCGAAAGAAGCTACCATCATTAGTAATGTTGAAAGGGGTGCGTGAAAATTTGAAATCATAGAATTTGCAACACTGAAGTCATAAGGCGGGAAAATAAACTTGTTAGTCCATCCTTCAAAACTTTTAAGGTGTCCGGCTGCACCGACAGAGCTTTCAATTGCACGCATTACTGTTGTTCCAACGGCACAAACTCTTCTTTGAGCATCCTTTGCATCGTTTACAATTTTGACGGTTTCTTCAGAAATGTACATCTGTTCTGAATCCATTTTATGTTTGGTCAAATCTTCAACGTCGATTTCCCTGAAATTTCCAAGTCCGGCATGTAATGTGACAAAGGCGAAATCAATACCCTTTATTTCAAGTCTTTTCATCAGTTCTCTGCTGAAATGCAGTCCTGCTCCCGGAGCTACAACTGCACCTTCGTTTGAAGCAAAAATAGTCTGAAACCTTGATTCGTCTTCCGGTTCAACTGCTCTTTTAATTGTTCTCGGAAGCGGGGTTTCACCAAGTGAATAAAGTGCTTTTTTAAAGTCGTCATGATTACCGTCATACAGGAATCTTAATGTACGACCTCTGGATGTGGTATTGTCAATGACTTCGGCCACCATTGAGTCATCATCACCAAAATAAAGCTTATTGCCTATTCTGATTTTTCTTGCCGGATCAACAAGAACATCCCACAAACGGAATTCCTCATTAAGCTCTCTAAGCAGAAATACCTCAATCTGGGCACCAGTCTTTTCTTTATTTCCGTATAATCTGGCAGGAAAAACTCTTGTATCGTTGAAAATGAAAACATCCTTTTCTCCGAAATAATTGGTAATATCCTTAAAAAGAAGATGTTCGATATTTCCTGACTTGCGGTCTAATACCATTAATCTGGATTCATCCCTGTTATCTGTTGGATATTGAGCGATTAATTCCTCCGGAAGTTTGAATTTGAATTTTGATAGTTTCATATAATGGATTCTTTGTTTTATTATGCTTAAAATTATTCTTCTTTAAATGCATCTGAAAATTTATCAAAATCGATACAGTCTTCCAGACTGATATCACCGATTTTTGTTCTGATCAGACCTGTCAAATGTGCTCCACAACGAAGCTCATTACCTAAATCCCTGGCTATTGCTCTTATGTATGTGCCTTTGCTGCAAACTATTCGCAATTTAAGAGAGGGTAAATCATAATCAAGTAATTCAATCTCATCTATTACAAGAATTTTTGGTTTCAGCTCTACCTCTTCACCTTTTCTGGCTATTTCGTAAGCTCTTTTGCCATCTACCTTACAAGCTGAAAAGGCCGGTGGTACCTGCTCTATTCTGCCAATAAATTTCTTCAACGTCTCTTCAACAAGTTCCTTTGTTACATGGCTGTAATCAAATCTTTGATCAACAGGTTTTTCCAAATCAAACGAAGGCGTAGTTGCTCCAAGTTCAAATGTTGCTACATATTCTTTTGTCTGATACTGAAAATCTTCTATTTTCTTAGTTGCTTTGCCTGTACACAATATCATAACTCCTGTAGCCAGAGGATCAAGCGTACCTGCGTGCCCAACTTTTAATTTTTTGATATGTAACTTTTTACATATCTGATATCTGACTTTTGAAACCAACTGGAACGATGTCCAGGTCAGTGGTTTATTGAAATACAAAATCTCTCCTTCTATAAAATCCATCAGGAACCTCTAATACTTATTTTGACCTTTTATCCGTTACCGGTTTCAACATGCTAATATAAGCGTGTTTATAAAGAATTGTTACTATTTTTATTATTCTTTCTGAAAAGAATACCGATTATCACGAATATAAATCCACCTAAAGAAACACCCGGACCTAAAACAGTTCTTCTGAAGCTGAAAATGTCAGGATTGTAAGCTGTTTCAGTAGATGGAGATCCCATCATCAGTATAAATCCGAGTACGATCACCGCAAAACCGATAGCTATCAGAATTAAATTCTGTTTGCCCAAAGCAAACTTTTCGTAAGCGTCATTATTTTCCATTATATAAAAAATATTATTAGTTAAATATAATACATGTCACCGGTTTGCATCTTAAGATACCTGTTTACAGCAACTATAGTGGCAGATATCATTATCAGTACTCCAAAAATCATAACAATGCCAAAAATTACACCAATTTTTGTAAGGTCAAGCACATTTACTAAACCATTGATTTGATTATCAATATAAAAAAGAATTCCATAAAGATAAGCCATCGCCAATAGTGATGACACTATGCCGCTTACAATATTCTGGAGTATGAAAGGCTTACGTATAAACGAACGATCAGCCCCAACCAATTGCATTGTTCTTATCAGGAAACGTTTTGAATAAATCATCAATCTTACCATGTTTCTTATCAGAGAATACGAGATAAGAGTCAGTATGGCAGCAAGTACCAGAAGTATCAGTGTTATTTTTTTTACGTTATCATTAACAAGATGAATCAGGTCTTTACGATAAATTACATCCTGAACATTTTTATTTTGTCTTAAAAACTTTTCAGCCTTAGCAATACTGTCGTTGTTGGCATAATCAGCATTAAGATATACCTCAAATGAAGCAAGTGCCGGATTGTATCCAAGAAGATCTTCAGGATTGTCTCCTATTTCCTTTATCAATTCTTTCAGAGAGGTTTCTTTGTCAATGTATTGCACAGACCTTGCCCATCCGGTTTTTTCGATTTTATTCTGAAACATCTTTGCGTCAGGAAGCTTCATAGCATCGTCAACAACAACAGACAGACAAATATTTTCCCTTACATATTTCGAAAGATCATTTGCCATGAATCCAATGACAAGAATCATTCCCACCATCAACAAAACCAAGCTTATACTTAGTGTCGATGAAAACCGTGAATTGAAAACCCTTGCTGCAACGATAGTTTTTTTCTTACTCATTGTCCTGATTAGGCTTTAAAAAGGAAAGATTTTCCCAAATTTGCCGCAAAAGTGCAAAAAATATCCGAATAGTTGGGTTTAAAGCCCTGAAAATTTATAGTTTATTATCAATTATCTCTCCAAGAAGAGTTGCAGAAGTAAATGCGGTAATTTTTACATTTACATATTGTCCGATTTTTGTATCCATTTTATCAAAGACAACCATTTTGTTTTGCTGGTTTCTACCGGATAATTGTTCTCTCGATTTTTTTGAAAAACCTTCTGCCAGTACTTCAAAAACCTTACCAACATCTTTGGAATTGCTTAATGAAGACAATTTGTTTTGCAATTCAATCATTTCGTTAAGTCTTCTGATTTTGGTTTTTTCAGGGATGTCATCTTCAAGATTTTTCGCAGCAAAAGTACCCGGGCGTTCAGAGTACTTAAAAAGAAAAGCTGAATCGAAACCAACTTCTTCCATAAGCGAAAGTGTCAGCTGGTGATCTTCCTCTGTTTCAGAGTGGAAACCACAAAATAAATCTGTGGATATTGCACAACCGGGAATTATATTTCTAATGGCAGCAATACGGTCGAGATACCATTCTCTGTCATACTTGCGGTTCATAAGTTTGAGTATCCTTGAGCTGCCTGATTGAACAGGCAGGTGTATATGATTGCAAATATTAGGATATGATGCAACTGTTTTGAGTATGTCATCATTCATGTCCTTAGGATGAGAAGTGGAAAATCTTATCCTTAAATCGGGCACTGAGACAGCTACCATTTCAAGAAGTTTTGAGAAACTTACAGTTTGATTTTCGTCACCTTCGCAGAAAGAATATGAATTTACGTTTTGCCCAAGTAATGTAACTTCTTTGAAACCCCTGTTTTTAAGATCATTAACTTCGTTTAAAATGCTTTGGGGATCTCTGCTTCTCTCTCTTCCACGAGTGTAAGGCACAATGCAATAAGCACAAAAGTTGTTACAACCTCTCATGATAGAAACAAAACCGCTGATTTTGCCTTTTCCAATCCTTGATGGCAATATGTCTTTGTATGTTTCTGTTGTTGATAAATCAATGTTTATAGCTTTTTCTCCTTTTTGAACAGCTCCTATCAGGTTGGGAAGATCCATATAAGAGTCAGGTCCTGCCACAATATCAACATTGTGGTCATTTATCAACTCTTCTTTGACTCTTTCTGCCATACAACCTAATACTCCAATCACTTTCCCTTTTTTCTTTTTTCTTTCCGAATCAAAAAATTTCAGTCTTGAATATATTTTTTGTTCAGCATTGTCTCTTATTGAGCAGGTATTAAGTAATATAAGATCGGCTTCAGCAATATTATTGGTCAGAGTGAATCCGTCCATTTCCAGGATTGATGCTACTACTTCACTGTCAGCAACATTCATCTGACAGCCATAGGTTTCAATATATACTTTTTGATTCTGTTGATCCATCTTTTAGTTTATTGATACTTCCGAAAATCTTGACATCACACGATCAGCATATGTTTTTGATACAGGGATATCCGGAATAAATTCCTGGTCCAATCCAAGGAAAATGCCGTCTTTTTCCTTTCTAAGGACTTTAACCTTGTCAAAATTAACTATTACAGATCGGTTGCATCTTATCATCGAAGTGTTGGAAAATTTTTCTTCCATAACTTTTAAAGAATTTCTTATCATGAAAGATGTCATTTTACCTTTGTTTTGGTAATGTATTTTTACGTAATTATCCGCTGCTTCAAGCCAGAATACCTGGTCACTCTGAACAGAAAGTTTGAGTTCCTTCTTCTCATCAAAAAAGTTAAGCATAACCTTGGTTTGTTTATCAACCGGTTTTTCCTCCATATTAAGGCTTTCAAGCTTTTTGTTCTTGTCTTTCCATGAAAAATAAAGCCAAATAGTTGCATATGGAAGTAAAAGTACGAGGCTCGTATTAATTGAAGACTGTTTAATCAATTCATTTATGGGTCTTGGATCATGTATTATCACTTTTTCAAATAAAGTATAAAAAGTACCCATTGCAATTATTTCAGCAAGGACCCAAATAGCATATTGGCGTACAAAAAGATCGTTTTTTTTGCAGTAGTGGTACATTATTACCCGACTTATAACGACAACAAGCACACCTGTCAGAATGATTAGACTCGAAAAAAGGAAATACATGATGTCAGAAACCGGAAACCAGTCCTTGGAACCAAACGGCTGATATATGTTAATGAATACCAAAGCAAAAACAGCAGTATAAACTATCAGTTTTACTATATTGCCTTTTTCGCAAAGATACTTTGGTATTTTTTCATTCATTGCTGATAAACAATTTGATGTGCAAAATTAGTTTATTCTGCCTTATTATACCGCAGACAATGTTTATTTATTTTTTTATTCACCCCGTTATTCTGTTTTTCACCCCTGTTTTGATAAAATAATCCCCGGAATGAATGAGATTTCCCTTTTTTCTAATGTATTAAAATTCACTTTGTTCTTTTGCAGCATATAATAATTGAATACTTGATATGATAGGTAAAGTAACAGACTTTTTAAACAGGCAGAAAGAATTGCTTTTGAATTTCAAATCGGGGAATTCAATATATGATGAACCTGTAAAGGTCGAATATTTTGATTTTTTTTCGGATACAGATTTTAAAAAAAAGCCACAGCTGATTGTTGACAATAGTATTGTTGAAAACAAGAAGTTTAAATATCCTGTTTTCATTCCAAAAAATGTTGCCAAAAAAGATTCTTGTATTATTCTGATGCATGGACTGAACGAAAGAAGTTGGGACAAATATCTTTATTGGGCAGAATATCTGGCTATAAATACAGGTAAGCCTGTAATACTTTTTCCAATAGCTTATCATATAAACAGGTCTCCGGAAGACTGGAGTAATCCCAGAATAATGAAATATATTGTGGAAAAAAGGAAGACCGAAGCTGTTGAAAACCGTTCATTATGTTTTGCAAATGCTGCACTGAGTGAGAGACTGAGTGAAGATCCGTCAAGATTTTACAATTCAGGTCATCAGACAGTACTGGATATGACAAATCTTGCCAGACAGATAAAAGGAGGGAAGCATCCGTTATTCAAAGAAGGAACATCAATAGATTTTTTTGCATACTCAATCGGAGCATTTGTAACAGAAATTATTTTGATGGCCAATCCTGAAAAACTTTTTACTGATTCCAGACTGTTTATTTTTTGCGGGGGTTCAATTTTTAAAAGTATGTATGGTGAGTCCAGATTTATAATGGACAAACAGGCATATGAAAAAATTTTTCATTTTTATTGTAATGACTGGCTGAATCAGTTGAATCAATTTATTAATGATGGAAAACTGGAACCTGATATTTATCTGAATGCTTTTAATGCTATGATAAGGGCAGATAAATTCAGACAGCAAAGAGAAGCATTTTTTAAAAATAGTAAAGGAAGAATATCAGGTGTTTCACTTGTAAAAGATACAGTTATGCCATATTCAGGAGTTGAAGCTTGTATGGGGGATAAAGTTGCCCTGGAATGTTTTCAGTTGATTGATTTCCCATATGAGTATTCACATGAATCCCCTTTTCCTACCAATGGTAAGGTTGATGATCAGACACTTTCGGCTTCATTTTCAACTGTATTTCAGAAAGCAGCTTCATTTCTTTTGTGAAAATTGAGTTGGTGGGCCGACACAATACAATTTGTCGAAACCAAAGGCTAAAATGACTGTGCCCGATAGGATTTAATAAATTCTATATATTTTTGGTTTTCAAATTACAAAACAGTAACTTTGGAGGATATGGATGCAGGGGATCTCATATTTTATGGATTGATAGCAATATCCACTGTTGCTTCAATTGTCAAATCAACAAAAAAGAAAGAAGTTTCTTCTAAGGAAGATTCTTTGCCCGACTTCAAGGGTGATGTGGCAAGAAAGATTATAAAAACAATTCTTGAGGAAGATGATGATTATATCCCTTCCAATCCCAAACCTGTGGTAAATCATGAAGTGTTAAGGCCAAAACCTGAACCGGTATTTACAAAGACTATTCCGGAGGGAAATGATTCATACGAAAAATGGTATGATTATGAACCCAAATCAGGTGAAAAGGTTGATGCTGAGTCAAAAGTCAATCTTGAAACCTATCACAGGAGCAATAAAAGCCTTGAAAAAACAATTAATGATATAAATATTGAGAGGTCTGAATCACAATCCGTGAGGACTGTTAAGAAGCCTGACGATTCAAAAAAGGTTGGCTCAGATCCAACTATTAAGCCTGAAATTATTTTAAACCCGGTAGATGATTTTATGAATCTTAATGATGTACAAAAAGCATTGATTTACGGAGAGATCATGAAGACAAAGTTTTGACATTCGTTATTGCAATTTTATGCATTTTCACTTTTTTAATGCATTTGATTTTCTTACTTTTGCGGCGTTTTTAAATAAAATCCTATGTCCTTTAAATTTATCACTGCCGAAGAGGCAGCTTCTTTCATAAACAACGGTGATGTTGTTGGTTTCAGTGGTTTCACTGCATCCGGTACTCCAAAAGTGGTTTCCAGGGAAATAGCAAAAAAGGCAATCAGGGAACATGAAGCCGGTCGCGAATTCAAGATCAAGGTTTTGACAGGTGCTTCAACAGGTGATGCAGTTGATGGAGAATTGTCCCGTGCTGATGCTATTAGTTTCAGAGCCCCTTATCAGTCTAACGGCGATTTAAGGAATAATCTGAACACAGGTAAAACCGAGTATTGCGATATGCATTTGTCAAGTTTGTCTCAGGAAATCCGTTATGGATTTTTTGGTAAAATCAGCGTTGCAATACTTGAGGTAGCTGACGTAACAAATGATGGTCAAGTACTTATGACAGCCGGTGTAGGTTTAAGTACAACTATAGCAAATTGTGCTGAAAAAATTATTTTAGAGGTTAACTCGAGACATCCTAAGTATATTAAGGGATTGCATGATATTTACATGCCCCTGGATCCTCCTTACAGAAGAGAAATCCCGGTTTACACGCCTTCTGACAGGATTGGTTCTGAACTGATGAGAATAGATCCTTCAAAAATAATAGGAATTGTAGAAACAAATGAAGTTGATTTGGTTTCCGGTTTCACGCCTGCTGATGAAATTACAACTAGAGTTGGTGAAAACGTTGCGAATTTCCTTAGTGGAGAGCTCAAAGGCGGACGAATTCCTTCAGGTTTTCTGCCAATACAATCTGGTGTAGGTAATATAGCAAATGCAGTATTAGGTGCTTTAGGTTCCAATCCTGGTATTCCGGCATTCCAGATGTACACTGAAGTTATTCAGGATGCTGTAATTGAAAGGATGAGATCAGGCGATATAACTTTTGCAAGCGGTTGTTCGTTGACTTTATCAACAGAAGTTTTAAAGAGTGTTTATGAAGAATGGAGCTTTTTTAAAGATAAATTAGTTTTGAGGCCTGCTGAAATTTCCAACAGTCCTGAGATTGCACGTCGTCTTGGTTTGATTACTATAAATACTGCTCTTGAAGCTGATATTTTTGGTAATGTAAACTCAACTCATGTTCTAGGTACTAAGATGATGAATGGTATCGGCGGATCCGGAGACTTTACCAGAAATGCATTTGTTTCAATTTTTACCTGTCCTTCTGTTGCTAAGGGTGGGAAGATAAGTGCTATAGTACCGATGGTATCACATCTGGACCACAACGAACATTCTGTGAAGGTATTGATTACAGAACAAGGAGTTGCAGACCTGAGAGCAAAATCACCAATCAAACGTGCTGAAACAATCATTGAAAACTGTGTTCATCCTGATTATAAGCAATTGATGTGGGATTATCTTAAGATGAGTAAAGGTGGTCATACACCTCATACACTTGCAAAAAGTTATGCTTTCCATCAGGAATTTCTGGTTACCGGGGATATGCGAAATACAAAATGGTAAAAACATTTCAAAAAAATATCAAAAAGTCAGCCTTGAGTGGTTGACTTTTTTTGTATTATTGCGTTTCCAATTTAAAAAGATGGAAAATTATGGCAAAAGTATTTCTTATTGGTTTTATGGGTTCAGGTAAAACTACTTTTGGTAAGTTCCTTGCTAAAAAAACAAAAGTGGATTTTTTCGATTTGGATGAATATATAGAGAATAAATATGGCAAGAAGATTGCTGTGTTGTTTGATGAATTTGGAGAGGATGGATTCAGAAAACTCGAAAGAGAATGTCTTCACGAAATACCGGCATCTGAAAATTGCTTTATAGCAACAGGAGGGGGGACTCCCTGTTTTTTTGATAACATGGAATATATGAACAGGGCAGGAGATACTGTTTATTTACGAACTTCTGTTCAGGAATTATTTGAAAGACTTGTCCTATCCGAAACCAAAAGACCACTTATTGACGGGAAAAGTCCTGAAGAGCTGGAAAAATACATTTCAGATGCCTTGTCAATAAGAGAAAAACACTACATGAAATCAAAATATATACTTGATACAGATTTACTTAATCCAAACAACATACTGGAATCTTATCAGGAATTAAAAGTATAAAATTTGATTTCGATAATTATAATTTATCCAGCATCCTGTATTGAATAGCTTCGGCAACATGTTGTACCTGAATTTTTTCTGATGAATCAAGATCCGCGATGGATCTTGCAACTTTAAGAATACGATCGTATGCTCTTGCAGATAGTTTATTACTGTTCATGGCTTTTTTTAAAAGAAGCAGGCATGATTGATCAGGAGACGCATATTTTCTGATTTCTTTGACAGACATTTGTGCATTACAATAAATTTGTGGGTGTTCAGCAAATCTTTTTTCCTGTATTTTCCTTGCGTTGATTACTCTTTGGCGTATGGTTTGACTTGATTCCCCATATTTTTGCTCAGTAAGTTTTTCAAAAGAAATTGGAGTTATTTCTACCTGAATATCTATTCTGTCCATTAAAGGACCTGAAATTTTGTTCATATATTTATGGACCTGACCGGGCGAGCAAACACATTCTTTATCCGGATGATTATAATATCCACAAGGGCATGGATTCATCGATGCAACAAGCATGAATGAAGCAGGATATGTAATATTATACTCGGCTCGTGTAACAACAATTTTTTTATCTTCAAGTGGCTGTCTGAGTATTTCAAGTGCATTTCTTTGAAATTCCGGTAACTCATCAAGGAAAAGCACACCATTGTGCGCAAGAGAGATTTCACCGGGTTGAGGATTCCGACCTCCACCTACCAATGCTATTGAGCTTATACTATGATGTGGTGATCTGAATGGACGCTCCTTAATAAGTGAGTCGATATTGTCAGTTTTTGTCGAAACAGAATGTACTTTTGTGGTTTCTAATGACTCTTTTCGGTTCAAAGGAGGTAGTATTCCCGGGATGCATTTTGCTATCATAGTTTTGCCTGTACCAGGAGGGCCAATCATAATAAAATTATGGCCCCCTGCACAAGCAACCTCGACTGCTCTCTTAATCAGTTCATGACCCTTAACTTCTGAAAAGTCAGGATATTTGCATGAAACCATTTCATCAGGGCTGAACGGCTCGGGAATTGTAATATTTGCGTTGATTTCATTTTTAAGAAAGCCGACAAGTTGTTTGATATTTTTAATTCCATAAACATCAATACCTTCCACTATTGCAGCTTCACTTGAATTTTCATAAGGTATAATAATCCTTTTAAAACCCTTTTCCCTGGCCATAATTGTGGCAGGAAGAATACCTTTTACAGCTTTCAATTGGCCATCAAGAGATAACTCTCCGATAAATATACTATCAACGAGACTGGTATCAGGTATGTAATTACCTCCCGCCAGTAATCCGACGATAAGAGGCAGATCATAACTTGTACCTTCTTTTTTAATGTGTGCCGGAGACATATTAATAACAATTTGTTGCCTGGGCACATCCATTCCATTATATTTTAATGCTGATACAATCCTTTCATGACTTTCACGGATAGCATTATCAGGTAAACCGACAAGTGAATATCTTATTCCCATCGAAAAATGCATTTCAATTGTTACAGGGAAGGCCTCAATGCCCATTATTGCAGAAGCAAATACATTTACAAGCATGTTTTTTTACCTGCAAATATAAATAAAAAATATAATAAATATTAAAATAATATTATTTCCACTTTTTAATACCTTCTTTCATTTTTATTGTAAGTGGATATGAGGCAGCTTCAGATTTAAGTATATTCAATAGTTCTGCAGTATTTTTGTCGTATTCCTGATAAAAAAAATCCTGAATAATTACTACACTTGCTATCGAGGATGGTTGGTTAATGACAAAATCCTTTGCCATTCTGTTAAGTTCCAGGTTAATTTCAGCTAATCTTAATTCAGGATTATCAACACCGTTATTGCTTTTATCACTTAGAATGTCATGTCTTTCGATATAAAGGTTTTTTATGGAGTTCTTAAACTCATTTAATTCATCATTGACTTTTCCACCTTTAATCTCCAAAAGGTCGACAAGCTCCATATCTCCTGAAATTCTGATTTCATCACCCGCATTTACAAAAAGTGTAGTCCAGCAGTCATTATCATTAAAATATATATTTATTGAAGTTAGGCTGTCCAGAGGATGCGTTTCAAAACTGAATTTACCTGATTCAGAGGAATAAATCGTATCACAAATTAACTTGTTATCTCCTTTAAACTGAGAAATATATAATTCAGATTTGCCCAAATGGCTAATTTCTCCGGTAACTGTAGCCTTTTTACTGACAATTACATTACAAGCATTTGTAAATATACATATGCTTACAAATAATACTAGTCTAAAAGCCTTTTGCATGGGAAATGTTAATTTGTGTAAAAATAAGAAAAAATATTTTTATTTATTTATTGCTTCTGTTACTAAATACAATTTTATAAACGGAAAAAAGAGGAAAAACTTTTTTGATGAAAGTATAAATTGTGTTAAAGTATTTGGAAATACTACAATTATGCAGATATTTGTGATATCAAAATGATATCATAAATAATAAAAAATGACGTATGAAACGAGCATACTTAAAATAAACTATCTGACTGGAAATGTTTTGGTATGCGGCGTTCCATACGACCATAATGTAAAAATTTAAAAAATGACGTATGAAAACAAATGAACAAGATTTCAATGGCCTGAAAATATCCGGTATTCCGATGATTATTTTAAACTTGCTGTTTACTGCTGCACTGGTTTGGCTTTTTGTCTGGAACATACAGAATAATGAAGGTAATTCTTTATTTTTCTGGTTTCTCTCGGCTGACTTATTACTTTTTATATTGAGTTGTTTATTTTGGGGTGGTTTCATGCAAATTGAACCAAATGAAGCAAGGGTAATGCTTTTTTTCGGTAAGTATGAAGGGACTGTAAAGGAAAATGGATTCTTTTGGGTAAATCCTTTTTACAATAAAAGTAAAATTACTCTTAGAGCCAGAAATCTTGATGCAACACCTATTAAGGTTAATGATAAAGCAGGAAATCCGGTAATGATTGGATTGGTTCTTGTATGGAAAGTGCAGGATACTTACAAAGCATCATTTGATATTGATAATTCATCAGAAAAGGTTATCGTAAAGACGCAAAACGGATTAGTTATCGACCAATTGGCACAAAAGATGAATTCCCTTGAAAATTTTGTAAAAGTTCAAAGTGATGCAGCTTTAAGAAAAGTAGCCGGAATGTATCCATATGATTTGAATGAAGCAACAGAAAAGGATTCGATTACATTAAGGTCTGGTGGTGAAGAGATGAATTCTATTCTGGAAAGTCAGTTGAGTGACAGATTATCCATTGCAGGTATACAGGTTGTTGAAGCCAGGATAAATTATCTGGCATATGCTCCGGAGATTGCTGCTGTTATGTTGCGCCGTCAACAGGCAGATGCAATTATTGCTGCTCGCGAAAAAATCGTTGAAGGTGCTGTCGGAATGGTTAAACTGGCTTTGGACAAGCTTAAAGATGATGAAATTATTGAGCTTGACAACGATAAAAAGGCAGCAATGGTAAGTAATTTACTTGTAGTTTTGTGCGGTGAAGAAAATACACAACCCATTATTAACGCAGGAACATTGTATAATTGATAAATGATGTCAGAAAAAAACAAAACTAAGACTTTTGTTCTCAGGATAGATGCCGATCTGATGGCATCGCTTGAAAAATGGGCAGCTGATGAATTCAGAAGCACCAACGGGCAGATACTATATCTGCTGGATCAGGCGGTAAAAAAAAGAAATGGCAAGAAAACGGAAGCGGGCAAATAAGCCCGCTTTTTTATTTATGCGTTATTATATCTTTCCATTTGCATAGTCCATAGGTCTTACTCCAAATTGTTTCTGAAAACATTTACTGAAATAAGAAGGATTGTTGAAACCAACAGCATAAGCTACTTCATTGATTCTCATCTGCTTGTTTTGCAATAAAACTGCAGCTTGTTTAAGACGTACAAGCTGAATAAGGTCATTTGGTGTTATGTCCGTCATAGACTTGATTTTTGCAAACAGCCCTGATCTGCTTATGCAAAGCTCCTTAGCCAAAAGATCAACTGAAAGTTCTGCATTCGATATGTTTAATTCGATTATTTCGTTGATTTTTGCAAGAAAATCTTCATCTGTCTTATTTAAAGCAACACTTCTTAATGGCATTGAAGGCATTTCAGAAAATTTCTTTTTCAAAAGATTACGGGAAGCAATAAGGTTGTATACACAAGCTTTCAGATATTGTATTGAAAAAGGTTTTTCAACATACATATCAGCACCGGTTGATATGCCTTCAGTCTTTGTTTCAAGATCAGTTTTAGCAGTTAAAAGAATAAATGGAATGTGACTTGTCTCCATATTTGAACGGATACTGCTGCATAATTCAATTCCGTTCATATTTGGCATCATAAGGTCGCTTACGATTATATCCGGATTACAGTTTTTAAGTTCGTCCAAAGCTTCCACTCCATCTTTTGCCGTAATTAAATGGAATTGATCAATAAAGTTTTCAGCCAGAAAATCTATCATATCCTCGTTGTCATCCACTATAAGCATTAAAGATTTTGCAGGGGCTACCCATTTTTTTTCATCCTTTTTTTCAGGCTCCTTTTGTCTGACTTCTCCTTCAAGATTCTGTTCAGGTGCAATCAAAGAAATGTCCTTCCTGTTAATAGGAATTTTAATACTGAATGTAGTACCATCACCCTCAACAGATTCGACTTCAACAAGCCCCCCCATTGCCTCAGTCAGATTTTTCACAATATTCAAGCCGATACCTGTACCGGGTTTCGTACCTGAATCAACCTGGTAAAAAGGCTTGAAAATTTCTTTAAGTTTCCCGGCAGGAATCCCGGGACCATCATCGGTCAAACTAATCGTAAAAAGGTCATTTTGAGTATCGTCAAATACTCTTAGTTTTATAGATTTTCCGGTAAACTTTATGGCATTAGACAGCAGATTGCTAAGTATCTTTGTCATAGCTTCCAGATCGACAAAGACCTCTTCATTTTCATTTTCACAATCATAAATGAATTCGATACTTTTACTTTCCATTGATGGTCTAAATCTTTCAACAATACCGGTAACTAATTGATGAAGATTGTATTTTCTTATACTCAAAGTATAGCCATTTTCCTCTACCTTCCTGAAATCAAGGAGCTGGTTAACCAGTGCCAGCAATCTTTGACTATTTCTTTCGATTATATTCAAACTTTTTCTCGTGGTTTCATTTGATGATTCTGAAACCATCAGGTTTTGTAAAGGACCGATAATTAGTGAAACCGGAGTCCTGATCTCGTGAGCAATCATAGTAAAAAATTCAATCTTTGACTTATGGACTTCCCTTTCTTTTTCCTGTTCCATATTGATTAAATGCTCCCTGTGTCTCCTTTCAGATTTCTTTTTATACCACGAAGCTATATAGTAAATAATCAGGCATACCAGAATTGCATATAATAACTTAAATGCGAACGAAAGATAGAATGGTGGTTTTACAACGATGTCAAGCGAGGCTACATTATTGCTCCATGCGCCAAAATCATCTCTTGCTTTAACTTTAAAGATATATTTACCGGGATGAAGGTTAGTGTAAGTAGCTTTATTCTGGTGCCCGACATAATTCCAGTCCACGTCGAAGCCCTCAAGTTTGTAAGCATATTCAAATCTTTCAGGAGAAATATAACTAAGAGCAGCATATTTTAAGCTGAAGACATTTTCTTTATAAGTGAGTACAAGTTTTTTGATATTATTCAGATTTGAAATAAGCTTTCCTTCAGGATTAATCTGAATTTCTTTGTTCAATATTTCCAGATTTGTCAGAACAACAGGAGTGGATTCCCTGGCTTCACGGATTTTTTTTGGATTGAAGATGTTGAAACCATTAAGCGTACCAATGTAAATATTACCATTTGAGCCTTTAAAGGCAGAGTTTATTATCATCTGATTACTTTGCAGACCATCGCTTTTAGTGTAAATAATGCATTTACCTTCAGGATTATTTACCGGATTATAACGGGCAAGCCCCCTTGTCGTAGTTAGCCATATTATACCATCATCTTCCAATATGGCGCAAATATTTTTACTTGGCAATGACAGATTAACCAGTTCAAAATTATCTTTTTCATAATTATATTTACAAAGACCGTTGGAAGTTCCAATCAACAATTGTCCTTTCAAATCAGCAAACAGAGAGTTTATCTGGTTGCTGGGCAGGGATTTATTGTTGTCTTTTTTGAACTGATAGTTTACCCAGTTTTTTCCTGATCTGTCACATTTAAAAAGACCTTTGTTTTGCGTGGCAAACCAGATGTTGCCTGAATGATCCTGCTTGATATCCATAGTCATGAAGTCAGAAACAATAACTCTTTTAAAATCGTCTGTCTCAGGCCTGTAAAGATTTATGCCCGACATCGAAGTAACCCAAATCCTTCTATCCATATCTTTGAAAATTGCATAAATGCTGTTTCCGTCCAGACTGTTAATATCTGAAGTAGATGAATAGTATTTTCTGAATTTTTTTGTTTTAAGGTTTAATACATTCAAACCTCCGCTGTAAGTTCCAATCCAAAGTTCATCATTGTTCAGGCATAGTGCATGAACGTTATGATAAGAGATGCTGTTCTGACTTTTATTTGGCGCATAATTTGTGAAATTACCGTTTTGGGGAGAATAACATGAAAGACCTCCGTCATCTGTCCCAATCCAGATATTTCCGTCTTTATCTTCACAAAAACGACTGATAATGTTCCCGCTTACTGAATTTCTGTAAGAAGAGTGTAAGAAACCTCTGAAAATATCTGATTTCGGTGAAATATAATTTACGCCACCATAATAAGTACCAATCCAAATACCACCTTCTTTGTCGCGAATAATCGGATAGACAAACTTATTTGAAAGCGAGTTGGCATTGGTTTCATCATCTGTATATAGTTTATGATTACCCGTTCTTGTATTAAGAATACTGAACCCGTCATCAGAACCAATCATAAGTTCGTCTACAGCTGATTCGAATAAGCTGTGTATATGTAAAATCCCGCCTTTTTTGCGTGGTGAAACCATGGTTCTGGTTATTCCGGTGTTTCTGTCCAGTTTTCGGATACCATCGTCCCATGTTCCCAACCAGAAATCACCATTACTGGTTTCAAGGATATAATATAAAGTTGTAAAAATGTCTTCATTATTTAATTTCAATGGAAAATTCTCGAATTTATCCTTGCTTCTACTCAACTTTGCCAAAGGCATTTCATTGCTTTTGGGGCATATCCATATCTGATTATCGGCATCTGCATATATATAATTAATCTGATCTTTGTTTGCACCGGGAGCGAAATACTGTTTGAGTATATCAGAAGCAGGATCATATCTTAATACACCCTGTCCATTAGTTGAAAACCACAAATTACCATTCTGGTCGATAGTAATATTAGTAATCATGGAGTTAACTGATACACCTCCGGATGTTTTTTTGTTGAAAAAATTGAATGAATCTGAAGTATAATCGTATATATAAACTCCCGCATCAGTAGCTATCCATATTTTACCAGACTTATCTTCAATCAGATAATTTATATAATTACTACCTAAGGGCTTATAGCCCTTATTGTTAATCTGATAGTTTTTTATGTTAATACCGTCAAAACAGTTTAATCCTTCCTCTGTACCAATCCATATAAAACCTCTTCTATCCTGTATTATTGACCTGACAATATTTGATGTCAAACCATTTTCTACGGTGTAATGTCTGAAATTTAATGACTTGCCCAAATATCCTCTACCCTGAATCTCAGATATTGTCGGTTTTTTATTTGCCGCCCCGGCTGAAACAAAGGAGGGGGTTATAAAAAAAATAACTGAACAAATCACATATAAAAGAAAGCTGTTATGGCGTAATCTGATTTTCATATCTAATCATATAAAAAGATTTGGTGGTATAGATTTTTTACACTTCATGAATAATCTGCAATAGTAGTTGAAATTTGGCAATAAATACAGCTGAATTTTACTGAATATTAGCAAAAAAAATGTTATAAAACATATATTATGCTATTTATCATCGGAATTGTACAATTTATCAACGGAATAATGGCAGTACTTTTGTATCGAAGTTCATTAGGTTAAAAACAAATAGGTAAAGTAGATAGGTATGATTTATTTATTAGAGCAAACATGGAGATGGTATGGTCCTAACGATCCTGTAAGCCTTTGGGATATACGTCAGGGAGGAGCTACAGGAATAGTAACAGCATTGCATCAGATCCCAAATGGAGAAGTCTGGACAGTTGAAGATATCATGGAACGTAAAAACATGATTGAAGCTGTTGGTCTTAAGTGGTCAGTTGTAGAGAGTGTACCTGTACATGAGCATATTAAAACTCAGACTGGAGATTTCCAAAAATATATTGAAACTTATAAGCAGTCAATAAGGAATCTTGCAGCATGTGGCATCTACACTGTAACTTATAATTTCATGCCTGTTCTTGACTGGACACGTACGAATCTTGCTTACACATTACCGGATGGTTCAAAAGCCCTTCGTTTTGAAATGTCAGCATTTGTTGCGTTTGATTTGTTTATTCTTAAGCGTCCCGGAGCTGAAAACGATTATACTGCTGAAGTAATAGCTAAGGCAAAAGCCCGTTTTGAGTCTATGAGTGATGAAGAAAAGCATACACTAACGCGCAATATGATTGCCGGTCTTCCTGGTTCAGAAGAAAGCTTTACGGTTGGACAGTTTCAGGAAGCATTGGACCGTTACAACGATATAGATGCAGAGAAGCTTAGAGATAATCTGATTTATTTCCTTTCTGAAATTTGCCCTGTAGCTGATGAAGTAGGTGCAAGGATGGTAATACATCCTGATGATCCTCCTAAGTCAGTTTTGGGACTTCCACGTATTTTAAGTACAGCAAAAGATTACGAATTACTATTGGAAGCAGTTCCAAATCAATCAAATGGTTTATGTCTTTGCACTGGTTCCTTTGGTGTACGTGCAGACAATGACATAGTTGATATGATTGAAAAATTCGGAGATCGTATTGATTTCGTTCATCTAAGAGCAACAAAAAGAGATGCTGAAGGTAATTTCTTCGAAGACAATCACCTTGAAGGAGACATAGATATGTATGAAATAATGAAAGCTATGGTTGTACTTCAACAAAAACGTCAATGCTCAATAGCTATGAGAGCCGATCACGGGCATCAAATGCTTGATGACCTAAAGAAAAAGACCAATCCCGGTTATTCAGGAATTGGCTTGTTAAGAGGTTTGGCTGAACTCAGAGGCCTTGAACTTGGTATATCACGCTCATTATATCCAAAAGACAATACAGAAGCATTCAGGAAAAGTCTATTTATGAATGAGAATGTAGCAAGATAATACTTACATCATTATATTGATAGCTCCGTTGCCAAAGCAGCGGAGCTATTTTTATTTAGGGGGTATTGGCTCCCTTCACTGAAAGCAGTCTGAAATCTTCAAATCTGTACAGTAATAAATCATTATGTACTAATACCGGACCAGAGTAGCAGGGAATAGGGACACCCGGATATATATTTTACAGATTAGACTAATCAGTAATTTCTTGAAAACAATTTTCTTAATAATGAAAAAGAGGAAATCTCTGCGTTAAGCGTTGAGATTTCCTCTTAATATTTTAAAGCTTGATAATCTAACTACAAGCTTATAGTATAATATTATGGAAGCTGTGGACCTGAAGGGATCAGAGCCTTGGCAGCATCATTGTCACAATATTGTTCGAAGTTCTTGATGTACATGCCAGCAAGTTTGATTGCTTTTTCTTCCCAAACTTTTACGTCTGAGTAAGTGCTGCGTGGGTCAAGGATGTCAGAAACACCTTCCAACTTAACAGGAGCTGTAAGATTCATGATAGGAATAACC
>CAZCWK010000001.1:95278-189461 GCA_964502355.1 uncultured Bacteroidales bacterium | reverse complement strand
TATTATTATTTGATATTACTGTAAATTTGGACTTTTCGGAGTGGACTCATATATTAAGTTCTGATATTATTAGAAGTAATTTTAAGAAATAATCAGTATCCTAAAATTTTCATCATTGATTTGTAGCTTTGTTCTTTTGCGAATAGTTTGGTGTAGTATTCACCATTTTCATCCAAATCGATAAGTACCATTTTAGGTGAGGGTATAAGGCAATGTTGTATACCTCCATAACCACTTAATGATTCCTGATAGGCTCCGCAATGGAAGAAACCAATAAATTGTTCTTTTTCAGGCATTATTTTTGGCAAAAATACAGCATTTGAATGGGCTTCAGAATTGTAAAAGTCTTCACTGTCACAAGTAAGTCCACCCAGATGGACCCTTTGATATTCCAAATCCCAGTTGTTTATAGCCAATTGTACAAATCTTTGATTAATAGCCCAGGTGTCAGGTAGCGTTGTTATAAAAGAGCTATCAATCATGTTCCATAACTCCCTGTCGTTTTGCTGCTTTTGATTGATGATGGAATATAACATAGCACCACTTTCTCCGACAGTAAATGATCCGAATTCAGTGAAAATATCCGGCTCTTTTACTTTATTCTGCACACATATGTTTTTTATCTGTGATATAATTTCTTCAGCCATGTATTCATAATCATAGTCAAAGTCAAGATTTACCTGTACCGGGAAACCACCACCAACATTAATGGTGTCCAGTTCGGGGCAAATTTGTTTAAGCTCACAATATAGTTCAACTGCTTTAGTTAATTCATTCCAGTAGTAAGCTGTGTCTTTTATCCCCGTATTAATGAAAAAATGAAGCATTTTTAATTCAACCAATGGATTTGAATTGATGTTTTCCAGATAATAAGGAATGATATCACTGTATCTGATGCCTAATCTTGAAGTGTAAAAATCAAATTTAGGTTCTTCTTCAGAAGCAATTCTTATACCTACTTTAAATTTCTTTTCCATTCCATTCATCAGTAAATTCAGTTCGAATTTATTGTCCAGGATAGGAATGGTGTTTTCGAAACCGGAGTTGATTAAACTTTGAATATTCTCAATATACTGTGGTCTTTTGAATCCATTGCAAATAATGTACTTGTCTTTAGTTATTTTGTCATTCTCAAGTAATGACTCGATTATATTAATATCGAAGGCAGATGAGGTTTCAATATGTACATTATGTTTTAATACTTCGTCGAGAATAAAAGAAAAATGCGAGCTTTTTGTACAGTAACAATAGTGATAGTCACCATCATATTCAGCTTTTGCCATAGCTACATTAAACATCCTTCTTGCTCTCTGTATGTTCTGACCTATTTTTGGAAGGTAAAAAATCCTTAATGGAGTACCGTATTGTTTTATTATATCCATCAAAGGAATATTAAACCAGCTAAGTTCATTATCTGTCAATGTGAACTCTTCATTCGGAAACTCGAATGTCTGCTCAATAAGATGAATGTATTTATTCTTCATGTCAAAATAATTGAAATTTGTCAAATATATTAATCCGTGTGATTCGGATTGGTTAAACAATAACAATCCAAATAAAACGGATTTTGTTAAACCGAATAAAACGGACGACAAAAGTAATTATTTTTATATGATTATCAGTTGGCTTAAGGTAATTATTTTGGTTATCTTATTATTATAACACTGGCACTTTCAATCTGACCTTCAATAGGTGGATTTATCTTTGTTACTTTAATTTCAACACTTTGAATCTGAGGAAATTCATGTTTGAGTTTCATACTTATTTTTTCAGCCAGATACTCGAGTAAATTACAAGGTATCCCCATGACTTGTTTGACTTCTTCATATATAGACGCATAGTTAATGGCATCCTCAATGTTATCTGAATTGCAGGCAACTGAAAAATTTCCTCCAATCTTCAGATCGACAATAAATGTATTACCGACTTTTCTTTCCTGCTCAGATACTCCATGAAATGCAAAGAATGTCATTTTATTCAGTAATATGTAATCCATATTGTTCTCTTATTTTAATGATTGATTATGACCGAAAAAACAATGTGTAAATTTATGAAAGCAAAATCCCGGAAGCCTGGCAACCGGGATTTTTTAAAAATCTTTCAATAAAGAAGATTATCCACACTTGGAATAATCGCAATTGGTACAATGTAAACAACCTTCCTGGAAGATCAGGCTTTCACTACCGCAATTAGGACAAACCTGTCCCTTTGCAACCATTCCATTAGGGAGATACTTTTTAAGAGCCCTTTCTACTCCGTTTTTCCAGGTATTAATTGACTCACTGTCAAGGTCAAGACTGGTTATTAGTTTAATTACCTGATCAATAGGCATGCCATATCTTAAAACTCCTGAAAACAGTTTTGCATAATTCCAGTATTCTGAATTAAATTTTTCAGAAAGTCCTTCAATTGTTGTTTTATAACCTCTCTTGTTTGAAAACTGGAAGTCGTATCTTTTTATACCATTTTCATCTACATTTTTGATGATTTTACCTTCCGATACATGTTTAGGAAGAATAATGCCTTCTTCGTCATCCTGAATACCGGTAAATATTTCATAAGGTCTTCCATCTTCATTCAAACCAATGAATGCAATCCATTTTTCCTTGTTATTCTGTAACCTGACTACATCAGCTTTTAGTTCTCTTGGACGTTTTGGTGTAATAGCAGGAAAACAAATGAGTTTCTTACCCTCTTTCTTTTCTTCAGTATCATCACCTTCCTGTACTTCTTTCTTTTCATTAGCAGAAACCAATACGCCGGAACGTGAACCATCGCGATAAACTGTACAACCTTTACAGCCGCATCTCCAGGCTTCCATGTAAAGTTGATTTACCAAATCTTCACTTGCGTCCGATGGCAAGTTAATTGTTACACTTATGGAATGATCTACCCATTTCTGAATTCTACCCTGCATTTTGACTTTTTGAAGCCAGTCTACGTCATTGGCAGTAGCCTTGTGATATGGAGATTTTTCAATTAATTCTTCAAGTTCTTCTTGTTCATATTTTTTTGCTGTAGGATATCCGTTAGCCTCCATCCACTCAACAAACTTATGATGAAATACAATGTATTCTTCAAAGCAATCTCCACTTTCATCTTTATAGTCTATTCTGGAATCCTTGTCGTTAGGATTAATTTTTCTGCGTCTCTTGTAAACAAGGCTAAATGCAGGTTCAATACCTGAAGTAGTTTGAGTCATCAAACTGGTGGTTCCTGTAGGTGCGATTGTCAGACATGCAATATTCCTGCGACCATACTTCTTCATATCTTCAATTAAACCGGGGTCGGCTTCAGCTATTCTTTTTACAAATGGATTATTGGCTTCTCTTTTATAATCAAAAATTTCAAATGCACCTCTGTCTTTAGCAAGATTAATTGATGATCTGTAAGCCTCAAGAGCAACACATTTATGAACTTCTTCAGAAAAAGCCGATGCTTCTTCACTTCCATATATTAATCCTAAAGCAGCGAGCATATCACCTTCAGCGGTTGTTCCAACTCCGGTACGTCTGCCTTTAAGAGTTTTTGTTCTTATTTTATCCCAAAGTTGCGCTTCTGTATGTTTTACATTTTCATCTTCAGGATCAGAGTTTATCTTGAATAGTATCTGATCAATCTTTTCCATTTCAAGGTCGATGATATCATCCATAATCCTTTGAGCAAGTCCTACGTGTTTCTTGAATAAATCGAAATCAAAAAATGCATTTTTAGTGAATGGATTTTTGACATATGAATACAGATTTATTGCAAGTAAACGGCAACTATCATAAGGGCACAAAGGAATTTCACCACATGGATTTGTAGAAACGGTACGAAAACCTAAATCAGCATAACAATCAGGAACGGATTCTTTTATTATTGTATCCCAGAATAAAACCCCCGGTTCGGCTGACTTCCATGCATTATGTATTATTTTATCCCACAATGGCTTTGCTTCAATGGTTTTTGTATATACTGGATTATTTGAATTGACCGGATATTGTTGTGTAAACGCTTTGTTATTTGACACAGCTTCCATAAAGTCATCAGTAATCTTTACAGAAACATTAGCACCAGTAACTTTGCCTTCAACCAATTTGGCATCAATGAATGATTCTGAGTCAGGGTGTTTCACTGAAACACTCAGCATTAATGCACCCCTTCTGCCGTCCTGAGCAACTTCACGGGTAGAGTTTGAATATCTTTCCATAAATGGAACTATACCTGTGGACGTTAAAGCTGAATTCTTTACAGGAGAGCCTTTTGGTCTGATGTGTGAAAGATCGTGGCCCACACCTCCACGTCTTTTCATAAGTTGAACCTGCTCTTCATCAATTTTAATTATTGCTCCGTATGAATCTGCGGAACCTTCAACTCCAATAACAAAGCAATTCGAGAGAGACCCTACCTGGTAATTATTTCCGATACCGGTCATGGGGCTACCTTGAGGTACAATATATTTAAATTTGTCAAAAAGCTCAAACAAATCGTTTTCTTCCAGAGGATTAGGGTATTTTTTTTCAATACGCGCAATTTCGCTTGCTAATCTCTGATGCATTTCTTCAGGGTTCTTCTCAAAAATATGCCCGAACGAATCTTTTAAAGCATATTTGTTAACCCAGACTCTTGCTGCAAGCTCGTCTCCCGTAAAATATTCAAGGGATGACTGGAAGGCTTCTTCATTTGTATAAGTGTTCTTTTTCACAATGAGAGTTTTAGAGATAGTGTAATATATTTTTATTGATTTATTTTCCGTTTTGCAAGTTTAACCTGAATAAATGGTTTTACAAAATGTTTGTTGTAAATAGATTGTTAATTGTGAAAAATTTCTAAAATAATATTGTAATAAACAGTATAACAGATATATAGTAAAATTTAAAAGTGCTAAAAATTTTCTTTTTTGAAAATTATAAGAAGTTATTTAAGAAGACTAATTTGCAATGTTGTTACTAATCAGTTGTTTACGAATGCTCCATTTTGTGAATTTATGAAGTCAAATTCCGGTATCTGATTTTTTGCTAATAATTCCTAATTTTGTATACTTTTTGTACCGTAAATATGACATTGAAATATAAAAATGAAATAATGAACTCAATGAAAACAAGAATGACAATCAGAAAGTATTCTGATTCCAAAATAGATGACAGTTTACTGGAAGAACTGTTAAATATTGCATGCAGAAGCTCCAATACGGGAAATATGCAGGCATATAGTGTGATTATTACTAAAGATGCTGAGATTAAAAAGCAGCTTGCGCCATGTCATTTTAATCAGTCTCAGATTTTGGATGCACCGGTTGTTTTGACTTTTTGTGCAGATCTGAACAGAATATCAAGGTGGTGTACAATTAATAATGCAAAGCATGGTTTTGATAATATTCAGGCATTTACTTTTGCCGCAATTGATGCCGTAATACTTGCTCAGACTTTTTGTGTAGCAGCTGAAGAAAAAGGATTGGGTATATGTTATCTTGGAACAACCACCTATAATCCGTTAGAAATATCAGGAATACTAAAATTACCTGAATTGGTTATGCCTGTAACTACAGTGACTGTGGGTTATCCTGCAAAAGATTCAATTGCAAAATTATCTGACAGATTGCAGCTGAATTCAATAATACATAATGAACATTATAAAAATTATTCTGATTCAGAGCTGGATGGTATTTACAATGAAAAAGAAAATCTTGATGAAAACATTCAATTTGTAAAAATTAATGATAAAAGTAATCTGGCACAGGTTTATTCAGAAATAAGATATAAAAAAGAAGATAATGAGTACTTCTCAGAAAAGCTTATTAAGGCCCTGAGTGAGCAGGGCTTTTTGAAATGATATGCAACCCGTCAAACAGAAAAAGCTTCACTAAATCAAAATTAAATGATATTGGTGAAGCTTTGTTTGTATAACTGGTTGGTTATTTTCCCTGAATTATATCTTCAATCTGCTGAATGCATGATCTCATTTTTTTGTCAGTCTCAATCAGATTGCTGACGGCTTTACAGGCATGAAGTACAGTTGCATGATCACGCTTACCAATAAGCTCTCCGATATTTGAATATGATTTATCAGTAAATTTTCTTGAAAGGTACATTGCAATCTGTCTTGCCTGTGAAATTTCCTGTTTTTTTGATTTTGAATGTAAAAGATCCTGTTCAATGTCAAAGTATTTACATACTTCTTCTTCAATATATTCAACAGAAATTTGTTTTTCCTGAATTTTTATGGCATTTGAAACTACCTTTTTTGCAAGTTCAATGTCCACTTCTTTTTCATAAATTACAGAATGTGCCATAAGTGAAACTACTATTCCTTCAAGGTCTCTTACATTTTCAGTAGCATTTTTTGCAATAAACTGAATTACTTCATCTGAAAACATCAGACCATCACGTTGAAGTTTACTATGCAAAATTGATACTCTAAGGGAATAATCCGGTTTTTCCATTTCGGCAGTTAAACCCCATTTGAAACGCGTAAGAAGTCTTTCTTCAATACCGGAAAGATCCTTTGGAGGACGATCACATGTAATAATAAGCTGTCTTCCATTTTGATGAAGATGATTGAAAATATGGAAGAAAACATTTTGAGTACCGGTTTTTCCCGATAATTCATGTATATCATCAATCAACAAAACATCTATGCTTTGGTAAAAATGTATGAAATCGTTTACCGTATTGTTCAAATAAGCTTGTGAATACTGAACCTGGAAAAGATGTGAAGAAACATAAAGTACTCTGAGTTCACTATTCAGTTCAATAGAAGCATTTCCAACTGCATGTAACAAATGCGTTTTACCTACTCCTGATTTTCCGTAAATAAACAAAGGATTAAAAATCGTCTTACCCGGTTTTTCGGAAATTGAAATACCTGCTGTTCTGGCCAGCATATTGCTTTCTCCTCCAATAAAATTACCAAAAGTAAGACTGCTGTTCAACTGCGGATCAAGTCGTGTATTAAGGACCTGATCAAAAGGATTCGTTGAAACCGCAGGTCTGGTTGGTACACTTTTAAATCTTGTATCAGTTTGCTGATGTTTTTCAGGCGTAATCTGTACGGCTGTATCAGAAACCATTACCTGATAAAGCAGAGAAGTATTTTCTCCGGTAATTCTTTTTAAAACTTTTCCAATCAGATCAGCATACTGACTTTCCAGCTGCTCATAAAAAAAATGACTGGGAACCTGTATCAACAAAGCCTTATTGTCATACTTCAAGGGTTTGATCGGATCGAACCAAGTGGAATAGCTTAGACCTGGTACATTATCCTTAATAATGTTCAGACAGTCATTCCAGAGAGATTTATGATTTAAGGTCATTATTAATAAAAGTTTTTTTGTTGGTGGAATGCAAATTTTTGAAAAATAAATTGAATTTACAAATCGTGTTTTTGATAAAAAAATTTGTATAAACCTATTTGATTTAGGCTCAATCAATTAGCGTAAATACCATATAATCAGCATACTAAAATATTATTAAAATGTAACATGCTTAATCATAGAGTCTTGCAAAAATGGCATATGCAAAGGTAAAAATGACATGAATCTTTGTAATCTCCCTGTTAATAAAGGTTTACGGAAGTGCGTTATTTTTACGTTAATTATTTTGCAAGTGAGATTATTGAGTGGTTACTTACAAATTGTAATTTTTAGTTGTCATTTTTTTGATTTTCCAAAGATTGAAAAGTGCACGTATCTGGATGGCTCATCTTTAAGATTTAAAAGAAGCATATTTGCACTTTCCGCAGTGCTGCTCAGGTTCCTGTATAGTGACTTATCATTTAAAAGTAGTCCGAGCGAATTATCATTGCTATTGAGTTTCAATGAAATATCTCCCATTTGATCCATGACCATATCAAACCTGCTTAATGTACCTTTTAAATCCAATTGGTTTATATTTCTGCCAACATTAGAAAATTCATTTGACAAAGTATTGATATTTCCCAATAAGACAGGTATATCCTTATCTATAGTTTTGTTTAATTTTCCTGAAATTAATTCAAGATTTTTTGAAGTGGTTTCCAAAGAAGCCAGCGAATTTTCAAGATTTCCATTTTCAATAGTCGTTTCAATTCCTGAAATCAGACTATCGGCTCTTGTGACAAGCGATTGAACACTGGCCAAAAGACCATTGCTTAACTGGTCCATCAAGCCCTCTTCTTTAATACCGGTAATAGTATCATTACTTTCAATGTAAGAATTACTATTCTCCCCGAGTTTCAGTTCTATACCGGGAGTACCAATTAAGGCTGATGTGAGGAAGACCTGACTGCCAACAGGGAGCTTTAATTTGCGGTTTACATCAAGATAAACCAGTATTGTTCCGGGTTTATCATATTGGTATTGAATATCACGAACCAAACCGACCTGAAAACCATCAAGCATTACCGGACTGGATTTTACCAAGCCGTCAATCTTTTCAAAACTGACTACATAATAATTCCTGGGATTTAATAAGTTTACCCCCTTTAAAAAATTTAAACCCCAAATAAAAATTGCAAATGCAAATATTACTATGATTCCTATTTTTACTTCGCTTATTGTATTCTTCTTTAGCTTCATTTTCTTATTAAACAAATTTTGAACTAATATATGAGTTTCTTATTTTCGGGTTTTGAGTGATTCTGCTTTGGCTTCGTTTATATCCATCCTTATTCCATTCCTGAAGGCAACAACAAAAGCATCATTAAATCTTCCTGATAATTCTCTCCTTTTTTTATTTGCATCATTAAAATCTGAAAATTCTCCGGTTGTGTACTTATAAATACCTTTTTCTTTGTAATATTCAACTTCGATTCCTTCAAATCGTTTTTCATTATCCGGAAGTTGTTTAGGAGAACTAACCAGCTGAACCTTAAAGACTATATTACCCGTCATCTTAGCATTTTCTTCAGATAAAACATTTATTTTGCTTTCTGAATCTTTACTACTTTTTTTATTACTATCAGATTGAGCCTGATTCTTGTTTTCAGGTTTTGTGTAACTGGTTTTTTCGTTTATTACACTGTCTGATTCTTTAGATGATGCAATAACCGGTTTGTGGTTTGATTTTCTGTCATAGTCATTTTTGTAATCTAAAAATGCATTGTACAGACTTCTTGCAATCACGTTTTGACCTTCAACGGATTTAAGGAATAATTCTTCTTCTTTATTTGTAAGGAAACCACACTCTACAAGTACAGCAGGCATGCTCGTATTTCTCAGAACCAGAAAAATATCCTGTCTTACATTCCTGTTTGCTCTGCCGGCGGAAGATAACTTTTGTTGTATAGTCGTAGCAAACTTGATACTTTGATCCATAAAGCTGTCATGCATGAATTCAAACATTATATATGATTCAGCTGAATTAGGATCGAAACCTTCATATTTGGTTTTATAATCATCTTCCAGAAGTATAACAGAGTTTTCTCTTTTGGCTATCTCGAAATTTTCCTTACTCCTGTTTTGCCCTAAAGTAAAAGTAGAAGCACCCTTAACTGTGTTGCTTTTTGCCCAATCAGAATGTATGGATACAAATAAATTAGCTTTAGCCTTGTTCGCAATTTTGGGCCTTTTTTCCAGATCAACAAAAAAATCAGCGTCTCTGGTGTAAATAACATTCACATCAGGATGGTTTCTTTTTATGTTTTCACCAAATTTTAATGCTATCGCCAGTACTACATCTTTTTCTCTAACAATCGAACCAAGGGCACCCGGATCTTTTCCACCATGTCCCGCGTCAATTACAATAGTGAAATTTGCAGCATTAATAATGTCTGTAGAAGTGACACAAAGAAATAAACTTGTTAAAAAAAGTGGTAAAATAGCCTTTCTGAGCATATAACTTTGATTATAAATGCAAAATTAAGCTATTTTTGTTGAGAACCAAAAAGATTTGATTTCCTTTATCACTATATAATAAGTTATTAATGGATGCAATTGCTATTCTTCAAAAATATTTGGGAGCAGAAACTCCTTTATTTATTTCTGTTTATTCTCATAGCTTAAAAGTCGCTGAGAGAAGTTTATTTATAGCGAATAAACATCCGGAATTGGATGCTGATAAAATATTTCTGGAGGAGGCTTCATTGTTACACGATATCGGAGTTGTATTGACAAATGCGCCTGATATCTTTTGTGTTGGAAAAAATCCCTATCTGTGTCATGGTATAATTGGAAGGAAGATACTTGAAAAAGAAGGTTTACCAAAACATGCTCTTGTTTGTGAAAGACATATAGGTACAGGTTTGACCAGGAAGGAAATAATCGAAAGAAAGCTTCCCTTGCCTCACAGAGATATGACTCCTTTAAGTATGGAAGAACAAATCATATGTTTTTCTGATCTCTTTTTTTCAAAATCTCATCCTGATATCCAGTTAAGTCCTGAAAAGGTTATACTTAATCTTGAAAAGTATGGGAAAAAAGGAGTCCAAAAATTTGATAGCTGGAGCAAAATGTTTTTGTGATTTTTAATGACATTAACTTATTGTCGTGGTGGTTAAATTCTTTTCACTTTTCGTTTTTCTAAATGCAAGTTGTTTTTAATACCTTTGCGCCCTAAACAAGGGTGTGGCATGACTTTAAGAAACTTATTCACTAAAAGCTTTATTGCAGGATTCATATTGATTTTCTGCAGTGTGCTCTGCCCTTTAAACTCAGCCAGTTCACAAACAAAGACTGATAATGCAGCATTTACCACTCCGCTGTCTCCGGATTCTGCTTTAATTTTAAATAAGGATAGTTCAATAGTTTTTAGTAATGACTCTCTGACAAATTCGTTAAAGGATTCCCTAGCTAATGACAGTATTTCAAAAAGCGCTAAAAAGAAACAGTTTATCACCAATATTGTTGACTATGAGGCTCAGGATTCTTTGGTTTTTCATAATGGGGGGATAGGAAAATTGTATGGAACCGGTAAGGTAGCGTATGGCGATATTAAACTTGAATCCGGTTTCATCAGAATGAATATGGATAGCACTCAACTTTATGCTGTTGGTAAAAGGGATACTGCGGGATTGGTTACTGAAGATCCTGTCTTTTCAGATGTCAGTGGTGAGTATAAAGCAAAAACTATAAGATATAATTTCAAATCCGGTAAAGGTCTTATTACCCAGGTGGTGACAAATCAGGGAGAAGGCTATGTCGTCAGCGGACTTACCAAAAAAATAGGTAACGATTTACTATGTATGGTTGATGGAAAGTATACCACTTGCGATAATCATGACCATCCGCATTTTTATCTTGATTTAAGCAAGGCGAAAATAAAAACCGGTAAATATATTATCTCAGGTCCCGCTCATCTTGTTATGGAAGATGTTGATTTACCTTTGTTTGTACCTTTTGGTTATTTCCCGTATTCTCAAACTTATTCTTCAGGTATACTGTCTCCATCATATGGAGATGAGTTGTCAAGAGGTTTCTACCTTAAAGATGGTGGATATTATTTCGCCATTAATGACTATTTTGACTTGGCTTTAACTGGAGAACTGTATTCAAAAGGCTCATGGGGTGTAAGTGCAAGATCATCTTACAGAGTTAAATATAAGTTTTCCGGCAGCTTAAATTTCTCTTATTTGGTGACAGTGAACAGTGAAAAGAATTTACCCGATTATTCTAAGTCAAACAACTTAAGTCTTGCATGGAGTCATTCTCAGGATTCAAAAGCTAACCCATTTCAGTCTTTTGCAGCAAACGTAAACTTTCAAACCAGTGGTTATTCCCGTAGTAATCTGGATTCTTATTATAATCCTCAGGAATTTGCCAATAATACTAAAAGTTCATCGGTTAATTACAGCCGGAGATTTCCTGAAAGTCCTTTTTCAATAAATCTGAGCGCATCTATAACTCAAAGGAGTAAAGACTCTGTACTGTCTGTCAGTCTTCCTGAATTGAGAATAAGTATGTCTACGATCTCTCCATTTAAAAGGAAAAATGCAGCCGGAGGTGAGAGATGGTATGAAAAAATAAGAGTGGGGTATTCCGGATCATTTTCTAATAAGATAAGTGAGGTTAAAGAATACGACATTTTAAAAAAATCACTTTTAAAAGACTGGAAAAACGGAGCAATGCATAATATACCTGTTTCTGCAACTTTCAATGTTTTGAATTATATCAATGTGACTCCATCCTTTAATTATAATGAAAGTTGGTATTCAAGTTCAATCAGGAAAACTGTTAATGAGGCTACCGGTATACTGGAAACTGATACAGTTTGGGGCTTTAACAGGGTTTGGGATTATTCTGCCAGTGTAAGTGCTTCGACGAAGCTATATGGTAGTATTCAGCCTAATCAAAAAATATTCGGTGATAAAGTGAATATGATCAGGCATGTTATAACTCCTTCAATATCTTTTTCATACACTCCTGATTTTGGTAGTAAAAAATATCATTATTATGAGGATATTACCTATATGAATAAAGATGGGGAAATGGTAACTGAAAATTATAGTAGGTTTTCAAATGCACCTGGTAGAGGAAAATCGGGAAGTATAGGATATGATATTACAAATAATCTTGAAATGAAGATTAAACAGGAGACTGATACCAGTGTGGTTTACAAGAAAGTCAGCCTGATTGACAATTTTTCTTTTTCGGGAGGATACAATATGGCTGCTGATAGTTTGAACTGGAGTGATATATCAGCGAATATCAGAATAAAACTGTGGTCATACACTTTAAACCTGAGTGGATCTTTTGATCCATATACATATCAGCTTGATAAAAATGGCTCGCCTTACAGGGTAAATGTAACTCAGTTTAAGAAATTTGGTATACCCGGCAGGCTTACCGGTACAGGTACTTCTTTTTCTTATACTATTAATAATGACACTTTCAAAAAGAAAGAGAAGAAGGACAAGGATAAAAATAGCAATACAGGTCAGGGAGATTCGCCTGAAGACGCAAATTCTGATTTGCCGGCTGATGGTACCGGCTTGGGTAATGAAGGAAGTAATAAAGCAGAAACGCCTGCTGAGAAGTACGATCCTGAAGCTGCATTATATCAGCCTCTTAAAATGCCCTGGAGCATAAATATCAGTTATTCGCTGAGATATGGCAGACTATCAGAGTTCAATAAAGAGAAAATGTATTTTAATTACGGTTTCACCCAAAATCTAAGTTTAAGCGGTAATATTTCAATTGCTGATAAGTGGAGGATTAATGCATCTACCAGTTATAATTTTATCACAAAAGAATTTACCACAATGAACTGTTCCGTATCCAGAGATCTTCATTGCTGGGAAATGTCGGGTAGTTTTATACCAATCGGAAGATACAAATCATATAATTTCACTATAAGGGTTAAGGCTGCCATGCTGAAAGATATCAAGTATGAACAGCATCAGAATCCTAATGATAATCGTATCTGGAATTAAGTTTGTTTTAGTGCCAGTCTATTGGCTCAAGTCCTTTTGAAATAAGCCATTCGTTAGTTTTACTGAATTGATGATTACCAAAAAATCCTCTGTGCGCAGAGAGAGGAGAAGGATGAACAGATTTTAAAACAAGATGTTTGGTTTCATCAATGAAACCGCCTTTTTTTTGGGCATATGAGCCCCATAAAATAAAGACAAGGCCTTGCCTGTTTTCGGCGAGTTTATGGATTACAGAGTCTGTAAATGATTCCCATCCTTTGTTCTGGTGAGAACCGGCAATATGGGCTCTTACTGTAAGCGTCGAGTTAAGCAATAGAACACCTTGTTCTGACCATCTTGTCAAATCCCCGCTCTTTATCGGTTCAAATCCCATATCATTGCGGATTTCTTTAAAAATGTTTTGTAAAGACGGTGGAAAAGAAGTGTTTTCAGGGACGGAGAAACAAAGACCGTGTGCCTGACCGGGTTCATGATAGGGATCCTGACCTAATATAACAACTTTTACTTTTTCAAAAGGGCAAATATCGAATGCATTGAATATCTGACTGCCCTTTGGATATACCGGAAAGCTGGTATATTCGTTTTTTACGAACTGAGTAAGTTTCAAAAAATATTCTTTTTCAAATTCAGGAGCAAGTAAATTTTTCCACGAATTTTCTATCTTTACGTCCATTAATTTTATTTTCGGGTGAATCCTGCAAATCTAAAAATTCTTTTTCTATCATGCGACGTTTAAAACGGATAAGTTTAAGCTTTTTCATTCTTGGTTTTTGCACATGTATCTTGTTAACTGGTATTATTCGTTTTATAATCGATTATGACTGGAAATTTGGTAAGTCAGAGCAAAAGGAGTTTGTTTTATCAAAAATAGGAGAGTGTGAAGACTGTAGTAAAATATCACATAAGTTCTGGAATATTGGTAAGCTCAAAGATGGTAATGATTTACATCTAGAGTGTGCAAGGAGGATGGGAATAGAGCCGATGGCAACAAATGCTGAATTTGAAGAAAAACTGGAAAAATCAGATTTCAGTAAAAAACTCATAAAATTAGAAGACGGTGAAACCTATCTTTTAAAGAATCTTACACATTCATATCCGTATCTTACTAAAGAAGCTTCAGATTTGCTTAATGAAATTGGTGAAAGATTTGAGAATAAACTTGAAGAAAACAATATCGGGCATTACAGGATGTTGATAAGCTCTGTTCTGAGAACAAATGAAAGTCAGAATGGCCTTGGAAAAAGGAATAGTAATGCTACCAAATCATTGTCCGCACATTTGTATGGTACTACATTTGACATATCATATAAGGAGTTTATTCCAATAAATGGTACGCCTGCTCCTGAAGGTTATTGCCGTCATGATATGCTAAGACATCCTTTAGCTGAAGTCCTCACTGAAATGAGTAGTGAAGGCAGATGCAAAGTAGTAAGAGAAGTGAAACAAGCTTGCTACCACATTACGGTAGCAAGATAATTGTTTTTAAATCAAAGGCATTCCATTTTCAAGACAAGTTTGTCTCATCTCTTCCGGCCATATACTTGCCTGAATTTCTCCGATATGACCTTTCCTTAAGAGGTACATGCAAAGACGTGACTGACCAATGCCTCCTCCAATACTTAAAGGTAACTCATCATTAAGAAGTTTCTTGTGAAAGTATAGTTCTGTGCGCTCCATGCAATTACATAATTCAAGTTGTTCAAGCAAAGCTTTCTTATCAACTCTTATGCCCATTGATGAAAGTTCAAAAGCACAACCTAAAACTTCATTCCAAACAATCAGGTCTCCGTTTAGTCCGCAGAATCCATCTTCGTTTAAGGTAGTCCAGTCATCATAATCCGGAGCACGTTCATCATGTTTTTTCCCATTTGATAACTCCTTGCCAATACCATAAACAAAAACTGCTTTGTGCTCTTTAGCAAACGCGTTTTCTCTTTCTTTTGGTGATAGGTTAGGGTACATCTTCAGTAACTCCTCAGAGTGTATAAATGTGATTTTAACAGGCAGATTGGGCTTGATTTGTGGATATTGCTCATATACCATAAATTCAGTTTGTCTCAGAGCTGCATAAATCCGTTTAACAACGTTTTTGAGAAATTCTATGTTTCTGTCTTTTTCTCTGATACATAACTCCCAGTCCCATTGATCAACATATAATGAATGGAGGTTTCCTAATTCTTCATCAGCTCTTATAGCATTCATATCGGTGTAAATACCATATTGATCTTCTATACTATATTCTGCCAGAGTTAATCTTTTCCATTTTGCAAGAGAATGAACTATTTCGGCATTCTCGCCTTTCATGTCTTTGATTTTGAAACTTACAGGATTTTCTTTTCCTGATAAGTTGTCATTTATACCTTTACCTGATAATACGAATAATGGTGCTGTAACACGTCTTAAACGAAGTTCAGATGCCAGACTTTGTTGAAAAAAATCCTTGATAAGTTTGATGGCCTGTTCAGTTTGCTTCAGATCCTGCAAAGGCTTATAATTTTTAGGCAAGACAATATAGCTCATAATTATTCAAAATAGTTAAATACCAAAATGGTTTGCAAAGATATTAAAAATTACAAAATGTAAGTCGATTTGATAAAAAGTTTGTCTATATTTTTATATATTATACAAAATAGTTTATTTTTTTTATCTTATTAAGGAAGTATGCTTACATAATAAAAGAAGAAGGAAAATGTAATAATTTTTCAGAGGTGGCTTTTTTTTATAATTTTGCAGACTCAAAATGGTCCCGTAGTTCAATGGATAGAATAATGGATTCCGGTTCCATCGATTGGAGTTCGAATCTCCACGGGATCACAGAATAAGTCGATGTGCATCACATCGACTTATTTTTTGTTCTATAAATTGTATCGAGTAAATTTTCCCATTCTTCAGATAGCTCTTTTATACTACTAAAAAGGAGATCTGCTCCTGCATCCAGCAAATGACTATCTTCTAATTTACCGGTATTAACAGCTATAGTGAAAATCCCTGCAGCTTTAGCTGATTCAACACCAAGGGGTGCATTTTCGACAACAATGGCTTCATTTTTTGAAATATTAGCTTTCTGCAGTCCTTTCAGGTAAGGTTCCGGATTTGGTTTCCCTAAAACAACATCATAGGCAGTCACCATTTTACTTTTTGAAAAATGACCGGGGAAATTATTATTGAGTTTTGTAAGAAGTTTCTTTTGTCCTGAACCAGTTACGATTATCCTGTTTAGATTGCTCATCTTTACTTTTTCAAGTAATTCAATTGATCCTGGCATAGGTAACGCATCTTTTGAATTATCAAATAAAGATGATTTTCTTTCGTAAATTTTTTGTATTTCTTCTTCCGTGGCATTTCTGCCAAATTCTCTTTGATAAACTATATTTATTGTACCGGAACCTGTTCTACCTTCGTGCAGATATGCTTCTTCCTCACTGAAGTTAAGCCCCATTTCCTTCAATGTCTGAGTCCAGGCAACTGCATGGATAGGCATTGAATCATACAATACCCCATCCATGTCAAAAAGGACAGCTTTTAAATCAATACAAGAAACGTTTTTATTTTCGAGATATGCCTTTATAGCTTTATCGTACATTTCAAAGTCTTTTCTTAATTTCTTCAGACTCTTTTTCGAATCCGGGTTTTTCCAAAAGTGCAAACATATTTTTCTTATATGCTTCTACTCCAGGTTGATCAAAAGGATTAACTCCAAGAAGATATCCACTGATACCACATGCTTTCTCAAAGAAATATATAAGCTGGCCAATATAGTATTCGTTAAGTACAGGAACATCAATTTTTATATTAGGAACGCCTCCATCTATATGAGCTATCTGTGTACCAAGTTCTGCCATTTTGTTGACCTGGTCTACTCTTTTACCCTGAAGATAATTTAGTCCGTCAAGATTTTCTTCGTCACCGGGTATTGGCATCTCGCGATTAGCACTTGCTATGCTTATTACAGTTTCAAAAATAATTCTTTCACCTTCCTGAATCCATTGACCCATCGAATGAAGATCTGTTGTTAAATCAACTGATGATGGATAAATACCTTTGTTTTCCTTTCCTTCACTTTCTCCATACAGCTGTTTCCACCATTCTGAGAAGAAATGAAGTTTTGGGTGGTAGTTGACCATTATTTCAATTTTCTTACCACTATTGTAAAGTTCATTTCTTGTCAATGCATATATTGCAGCAGGATTATTTGCCACAGGAACATCCGAGTGACATTTTTTCTCCATTTCTTTGGCTCCGTTAATAAGCATTTTTATGTCAAAGCCTGCAACTGCTATAGGTAGCAATCCAACCGGAGTCAATACTGAATATCTGCCACCTACATTATCAGGAATAACAAAAGTCTTGTAATTTTCCAGAGTAGATAACTTCCTTAGCGCACCTTTACTTGCATCAGTTATTGCTACGATTCTTGATTTTGCTTCTTCCTTGCCTACCTGATTTTCAAGCATGATTTTAAGAATCCTGAATGCCAGAGCTGTCTCTGTAGTTGTACCTGATTTTGATATATTGATAATACCAAAAGATTTTCCTTTCAGGTAATCAGACAATTCTGCAAGGTAATCTTCACTGATATTATTACCGGCATAAAGTATCACGGGATTTTTACGCTCTGTTTGCAACCAGTCAAAACTATTCGAAAGAGCATCTACTACAGCTTTTGTACCAAGATAGCTACCTCCGATACCTGCAACAACTACAATTTCACATTTTGACCTAAGGTTTTCAGCTGTATCTATAATGTCTTCAATCAGTTCATTTGTCAGAGATGAAGGCAGATTAACCCAGCCAAGAAAGTCATTTCCTTTACCAGTTCCATTTTCAAGAGCTTTATTGGCATTTAAAGCCTTTTCAGAATTTGAAAATATTTTTTCTAAGGTTATAAAGCTCTTAACCTTCTCAATGTTTAAATTAATTGTATTCATATTCCTTATTATCTAAGTGATTCTGTGAGTAATTTTATTTCAATGCCTGGTGAAACCTTTTCGTAAAGAATGTTATAAACTGCATCAAGTATCGGCATATTAACATGGTAACATTCGTTAATTTCCTTTATACATTTTGTTGCATAGTAACCTTCAGCTATCATTTCCATTTCAAGATGAGCAGTTCTGACAGAATAGCCTTTTCCTATCATGGTTCCAAAAGTACGGTTTCGACTAAATTTGGAATATCCTGTTACAAGAAGGTCTCCAAGATAAACTGACTCATTTATATTTCTGACGATAGGATGTACTGTATTAGTAAATCTGTTCATTTCCTGAACAGAATTAGATATCAGAACAGCCTGGAAATTGTCTCCGTATTTTAGTCCGTGACATATACCAGCTGCTATAGCGTAGACATTTTTAAGAGTAGATGAATATTCAACACCTATGATATCGTCAGAAATTGTAGTTTTCACAAAACTGCATGTGAATTTCTGTGCAACACACCTGGCTCTTTCCTTATTAATACAGGCAATAGTCAGATATGACAATCTTTCTAATGATACTTCTTCAGCATGGCAAGGACCTGCAATTGCTGTAATATTTTCCATCGGAACACCATAAACCTTGTTGAAATAGTCTGAAACCAGCATATTTTCATCAGGGACTATGCCTTTTATTGCAGAAACAATGATTTTGCCGCTTATATCCTGATTGAGTTTTTTTAAATGCTGCTTAAGAAATGGCGATGGCGTTGCAAAAACCAGTATGTCAGAGTTTTTTACTGCCAGATTGATATTGCTGTAAAAATGTATTTTATCAAGGTCAAAGTTAATACCTGTAAGATAACTGGAATTATGACCGGATTTTTTAAATTCTTCGATCTGAGAAGGTCTTCTCATATACCAGTTTATCTTTTCGGAAGGATTCATCGTAATGATTTTAGCTAAGGCAGTTGCCCAGCTGCCTCCTCCCATAATGCATATTTTACCCTGAATTTCCATTGATTATAAAAATTAAAGGTTGGATAACCAGGTATTTACCTGATCTAATGTAGGATTAGTCAATTGTAATTTATTCTTTTTGTTTAATCCACAAAGTTCCTGATGAAATTTGGCTGCTACCAGACCTTTCATGTTCTCCACAAGTATGTAACCAGCTTTTTGAATAACCGGTATCCATTCTTCAGGAATTCCTATAGCAGAATATGCAGAGTCAGGATCCTTTTTAATGGTTTTTTCCGGACGCATCTGAGGAAAAAACAAAACTTCCTGAATAGTAGTCTGACCGGTCATTAACATTACCAGTCTGTCCATGCCAATACCCATACCTGAAGTTGGTGGCATTCCATATTCCAGTGATCTTACAAAGTCCATGTCAATAAACATAGCTTCATCATCTCCTTTTTCGGCAAGTTTCAGCTGTTCTTTAAATCTTTCAAGCTGATCAATCGGATCGTTAAGTTCAGAATATGCATTTGCAAGTTCTTTACCGTTTACCATAAGTTCGAATCTCTCTGTAAGTTCAGGATTTTCACGATGTCTTTTGCACAGAGGTGACATTTCGTATGGGTAGTCTGTAATGAAAGTAGGTTGAATGTACTTGCCTTCACATTTTTCACCAAAGATTTCATCGATTAATTTCCCTTTGCCCATCGTTTCATCCTGATTGACTCCAAGTGTCTTACAAACTTCTCTGAGTTGGATTTCATCCATGCCGTTTATATCGATTCCGGTGTTTTCCCTTATGGAATCGATCATCGTAATCCTCTTATACGGAGCTTTAAAACTGATAGTATTGTCTCCGACTTTTAATTCTGTTGTACCGTTTACTTCCAGGCTGATTTTTTCAAGCATTCTCTCGGTGAAATCCATCATCCAGTTATAATCCTTGTAGGAAACATAAATTTCCATTGCAGTAAATTCAGGATTATGTGTCCTGTCCATACCTTCATTTCTGAAGTTTTTGGAAAATTCGTAAACGCCCTCAAAACCTCCGACAATCAAACGCTTAAGATATAATTCATCTGCAATTCTCAGATATAAAGGAATGTCCAATGCATTGTGATGAGTGATGAAAGGTCTTGCTGCAGCACCACCAGGAATAGATTGAAGTATAGGAGTCTCTACCTCCATGTAGCCAAAATCATTAAAAAATTGCCTCATAGAGCTGAAAACCTGAGTGCGCTTCCTGAAAATTTCTTTAACATTGCTGTTGACTACAAGATCCACGTAACGTTGTCTGAATCTCATCTCGGGATCAGTGAAAGCATCGAAGATTTCACCGTCTTTTTCTTTAACAATCGGAAGTGGTTTCAGAGTTTTGGATAAAACTGTAAGTGACTCTGCGTGAACAGATATTTCTCCCATCTGGGTTCTGAAAACATAACCTTTTATACCGATAAAATCACCAATATCAAGAAGTTTCTTAAAAACAGTATTATAAAGTTCTTTGTCGTTTTCATCGGGACATATTGCATCTCTTGAGATGTAAACCTGAATCCTTCCTTTTGAATCCTGAAGTTCGAAGAAAGCAGCTTTGCCCATTATTCTGCGGCTCATCATACGCCCTGCAACACAAACGTTCACACGTTCAGTTTCATCATCTTTGAAATCATCTATAATGTCCGTTGAAAAGGCATTTGTAGGAAATTCTTCAGCAGGATAGGGATTGATACCTAAATCTCTCAAAGCCTGCAGACTTTGTCTTCTGCCTATTTCCTGTTCACTCAAATCTTGTAAGTTCATGTCAGTCAATTTATATTTTTTCTTTCAGATGATTAATCAAATCATCAGTCTTGATGGTGTTCTGTTCACCAGAAATCATATCTTTAATAGTAATGCTGTTTGTATTCATTTCATTTTCACCCGCAATTGCTACAAAGGGAATATTTCTTGAATTAGCATAACCCATCTGTTTCTTTAATTTTGAAGTGTCCGGGTATATTTCAGAATAAATACCTGCTTTTCTTGACGATTGAAGAAGGGGTAAACAATATGAAGCTTCTTTATCTCCAAAATTTATAAACATAAGTTTTGTAAATTCTGTAGTATCGGGTGGAAATAAACCCAAGGCATTAAGTACATCGTATATTCTGTCTGCCCCAAAAGAAATGCCGACTCCGGAAACACCGGTAAGTCCGAATACTCCGGTAAGGTTATCATATCGACCGCCTCCCGAAATACTTCCCATTTCAGCGTCAAGAGCCTTTACTTCAATAATAGCACCGGTATAATAGTTTAATCCACGCGCAAGTCTCAGGTCCAGCTCTATCTGAGATTCAATTTTAATATTTTTTATCAGATTTAAAATAGTCTCGATTTCATCGACGCCTTTAAGACCAATTTCAGAATCTTTAAGTATATTTTTAAGATTAATTATTTTGTCTTCGTTAGTGCCTTCCAACCTAAGGATTGGTTTGATTTTTTCGATGGAATCAGGTTTCAAACCATTATCAATTAATTCTTTGACTACGTTGTCTTCTCCAATCTTTTCATATTTGTCAATCGCAACAGTAATCGCAGTAAGACTTTCGTTTTCACCGATGATTTCCGCAATTCCGGCAAGAATCTTTCTGTTGTTTAATTTGATTGAAACCCTGAGATTAAATCTACCGAATACTTCATCAATTATCTGAAGTAACTCTATTTCATTTAGCAATGAATCACTTCCAACAACATCAGCATCACATTGGAAAAACTCACGATAACGACCTTTTTGCGGTCTGTCAGCTCTCCATACAGGCTGTATCTGAAATCTTTTGAACGGGAACTCAATTTCATTCCTGTGCATGACAACGTATCTGGCAAAAGGTACGGTCAAATCATACCTCAGACCTTTTTCTGAAATCCTGTTTACAATTTTTGGTGTATTTCCTGAAACAAATTCATTCGAAGGAATATCTCCGATAAAATCACCTGAATTAAGAATCTTAAAAAGGAGTTTATCTCCTTCTTCTCCATATTTTCCCATCAGGGTGGAAAGATTCTCCATAGAGGGGGTCTCTATTTGCTGGAAACCATAAAGTTTGAAAACAGAACTTATCGTGTTAAAAATATAATTACGTTTCGCCATTTCATTTGGCGAAAAATCCCGGGTACCTTTTGGAATCGATGGTTTCTGCATAAGTTTTAGTCACGGTCGCTGCCGCCAATAAAAATCAATATGTAATATATCAATGTGGCCAATGAACTCAGAGCTGCAACAACATAAGTATATGCTGCCCATCTCAAAGCATCTGTAGCCATCGGATAAGTTTGGTTGTTAGTAATGCCTGCATTACTCAACCATGAAACAGCCCTTTTACTGGCATTGATTTCGACCGGCAGAGTAATAAAACTAAATAAAGTTGTTATGGCAAAAAGTATAATACCTATCAGCATCAAAGGCTTGAATGTTTGTATTAAAAGAATACCGGCAAGCAAGACCCATTGCATCCATTGGGAAGCAAAACTTACTACAGGTACCAATTTGGATCTCATATTCAGGAATGCATAAGATCTGGCATGCTGTACTGCATGACCGCATTCATGTGCGGCTACTGCTGCGGCTGCAATGCTGTTGCTCATGTATACACTTTCGCTAAGATTAACTATTTTAGTTGCAGGATTGTAATGATCCGTAAGTTGCCCGGCTATATGTTGAACCCTTACATCATTTATCCCATTTTCTCTTAACATCATTTCTGCAACATCTTTGCCGGTCATACCGTTAGGCATCGCGACTTTACTGTATTTTTTAAACCGGCTTTTCAGCATACTCTGAACTACCCAGCTTAATAGAGCAAAAACTATAAAAATAATGTAAATCATTTCTTTTTTATTAAAATTGATTTTTTGTTAAACGTACCTCTCAATTGTTTGTTCGCGGTCAGGACCCAGAGAAACGATTTTTATTCTTACTCCAAGCTCATCTTCAAGGAAAGAAAGATAGTTATTGAATTCTTCAGGGAATTCATCTTCAGACTTAATACTTGTCATATCACAATTCCACCCGGGGATTTCAGTGTATACAGGTTTCGTCTTTTCATTAAGCTCAAAAGGTAAAGTTTCGGTAATTTTACCTTCTACCTCGTAAGCTACACATGCTTTAATAGTTTCAAAAGTATCCATGACGTCACTTTTCATCATTATCAGATCTGTAACTCCGTCTATCATAATAGCATATCTGAGAGCCACCAGGTCAATCCATCCACATCTTCTTGGACGACCGGTTACTGAGCCATACTCATGACCTCTGTCACGCATTTCCTGACCAACTTCATCAAAAAGCTCAGTAGGGAAGGGGCCACTGCCGACTCTGGTGCAATATGCCTTGAAAATACCATAAACATTACCTATGGCTTTTGGAGCAAGACCAAGACCTGTACATGCGCCTGCGCAAATAGTATTGGAAGATGTTACAAATGGGTATGATCCGAAATCAACATCAAGCATAGTGCCCTGCGCGCCTTCGCATAGAAGTGATTTACCTTCTTTCAGGCAGTCGTTCAGATATTGTTCGCTGTCTATAAAAGTGAATTTCTTAAGACATTCCAATCCTTCAAACCATTCTTTTTCTATTTCAGCCAGATTGTATTCGAAGTCCATGCTTTTCAAAATATTTTCATGTCTCGAAACAGCTGTTTTATATTTTACTTCAAAACCATCCAGAATATCGCCAACCCTTAAACCATTCCTGCTTATTTTGTCAGTATAAGTAGGGCCGATGCCTTTACCTGTAGTTCCGATTTTTCCTGATCCTTTAGCCTGCTCATTTGCCATATCCAGCAATCTGTGTGTAGGTAAGATCAAATGAGCTTTTTTTGATATCAACAACCTTTCAGTCAAAGGGTGTCCGCTTGCTAAAAGCTGATCAACTTCAATTTTAAACAATGCCGGATCAAGCACAACACCATTTCCGATAACGTTTATCTTGTCACCCTGAAAAATTCCTGATGGTATGGAACGGAGAACATATTTCTGACCGTTGAATTCCAAAGTGTGACCTGCATTAGGCCCACCCTGAAACCTGCATACTACATCATAACGAGGAGTAAGTACGTCTACAACTTTACCTTTTCCTTCATCACCCCATTGGAGTCCTAACAATACATCTGCTTTCATTTATTATAGTCTATTCATAAAGACACAACTAAACAGGCAGAAATTTATTCTACCTTACAATCTTTACCTTTAAGTGGTAAACAAGACGCAAAGATACAAAAAATACATAATAGTCTTAATGCTTGAATCCTAAAATCAAGGCATTAATACAGATCATTAATAATTATTAAGTGTGTGAAATTAAGATTATTATCAATTGTACTGATAATAATCAACTATTCTTTTTGCATTAATCGAAAGCTTTATGTCTTCAGATGTTGTCAACTTATCAACCAGATTTAGTATCTGGTCTTTATCAATGCTCCATTTATGAGATAAAATGAGTCTGAGCAGGAGCAGACATCCTGTGGATTTGATATTCACATCTTCATTTGAAATCCAGGATAACGCTTTATCATATGCAAATGAAGTATGTTGCAAAAGATTAAAGCACAGCTGTTCGGTTAATTCGGTTGTGAAACAATCATGAAGCCATTCATCTGCAGTTTCAGAGCTGAAAATATCTTTAGGATACAGAAGAGTAGCAAGAATTTTCCCTTCCCGGGAAGATTCCTGCCACAGTCTCTCTGCTAAAACTTTATCGGGATCATAGCGTTTTGCTATTTCCTTAAGTGAAACCGAATCAAGACCGAAGTTAATTTTGTAGTTTATACCCTTCTGCCTCATCGAAGCAGAAACTTCACCGTTCATTCTTAACCTGAACGACTTTCTGATTTCAAGTATGGTTTCTTCTAAATTCAATTGTATGTCGGAAGATTGGAAAATTCTCTTGCGTAACGAAGATGCTGATCAACAAAATTTTCATCATAACTAATTTTTATGTCAGTTATTTTGCCCTTTTTATCATATACCGGTTTGTAAACCGGATTAACGAATCCTTTATAAGGCGCAAGGTTCAACTTAGAGTATCTTTCGAGAATCTCTTTATGCAACACAGGATCAACTTTTACAGCATAATTTTCAACAAGAGTTTTAGCTGCATTGAAGTCACCGGTAGATTTAATTTGTTGAATATTAGCAAGTAAATCACCAATAAGTTTGCGTAAAGATTTATAATCGTTGATTTTAAGGTAGGTTTTGCCATCCCGTTTTATAACTTCCATCACATTGTTTTTTGAACCTTTCTCAAGAACCCAGCGGGCAATGAGAGCTCTGTTACGCATATGTGATTCTTCAATATTATTCCCGGGTTCGATTCGGTTTAATTGAGTAAGAAGACCATTCATCATATATTTATAATACTCTGCTTTATATGCCTCTGGATCCGGTAATAAACCAAGTTCTACAATTTTTGGATCTGCCATATAATACAGACCAAATAAATCAGCTCTTGCTTCTTCAATAGTTGAACCATATGCCTTGAGTGCATCCGGATCCACACCCGGAAGTAACTTGCCCGATCCGTGACCTAAACATTCATGGAGATCAGTATGCAGATTATCGGTAGTAAATCCATATTTCTTTACCAGCTCAACCTCGTCCTTACCAATCATAAACTCTTCGTTGAAACCAGTACCTTGTGATGCAATATCATAAGCACTCGTAATATTCTCGATAGTAACAGATTTCGACCCATGATCCCTTCTGATCCAGTTTGAATTCGGCAGGTTAATGCCTATTGCAGTAGTAGGATAACTATCACCGGCTAATATTACGGCTGTAATTACTTTTGCAGTAACACCCTTAACTTTTTCCTTTTTATATTCTTTGGAAACAGGAGAGTTGTCTTCAAACCATTGAGCATTTTCACTGATTTTTTTTGTCCTCAAAGAGGCTTCTTTATTAATAAAATTGACATTGCTTTCCCAGGCACCTTTAAATCCAAGTGGATCTCCGTAAGTTTCAGTAAATCCGTTTATAAAATCTATATCTGAATCCAAATCCTCAACCCACTCAATGCAATAATCATCAAAAGATTTCAGACTACCTGATTTGTAATACTCAATAAGTTTATTAATAACTTTTGCCTGTTTCTCATTTTCAGCAACAGAGGAGGCCTTTTCTAACCAGTAAACAATCTTTTTCAAGGCCGGTCCGTACATCCCCTCAGTAGTCCAGGTTCTTTCAATTAGTTTGCCGTTTTCCTTTACTAATTTGCTGTTTAAACCATAAGAAACAGGAGTTGTATCATTTGGATTCTTCATAGCTGAGTAAAACTTTTCAGCTTCATCCTGAGAAACACCCTCATAATAATTACATGCAGAGGTTTTAATAAGATCCGCACCTTCAGCCAGGTTTACGCGCTTTGAATATAAACCGGGTGTAAATAGAACAGGTTTAAGTTTTTCTATAAGCACCTGAGGGGTTTCACCTTCGGCAAGTGGCAACGAATCCTTGTTTACTGACATTACCGCATCCGTAAAAAACTTTTCGGAGAAACCGGGGGTAAATTTATCAGTTGCATAATGATGATGTATGCCATTTGATGCCCAGACTCTTTTCAAATATGTCTCAAATGCTTTCCATTCATGACCGGTTTTTTCAATATTACCATATTGGTAGATAGCCTCCAGAGTCCTTTTAATGCAAAGATTATGTTTGAAATTCTGATCATAAAGTATATCCATTCCTTCTAAAGCTGCCTGGCTCAGGTAGTAAAGAAGTTCCTTTTGTTTAAGAGACAGACTTTCAAAACCAGGTACGTCATACCTTAGAATCTGAATATCGGCAAACTTGTCAACATTGTATTCAATTTGTTGTTTGTCGTTTTCGGTTTTACCATTTTTATTGCAGGAAGTGGTTGTAAGCATAATCAGTAAAGAAAGAACAGAAATAAATATTCTATTTTTGAAAATTGCCGGAGTTCTCATATTGACAGATAATAATAAACCTGCAGGTATTTGTAATCCTCAGCAGGAATTTGGTACGTTAATTATAAATATTTGCTTTTTGCAAGGAGATACATATCAAGAATAACCAGAGCTGCCATTGACTCAACAACAGGAACGGCCCTTGGAAGTATACAAGGATCGTGACGACCTTTGGCTTTAAAGGTAATGTCTTTCCCATTTAGATCCACACTGTTTTGTTCCATCAGGATTGTGGCAACCGGCTTAAAAGCAACTCTGAAAAAAATATCTTCACCATTTGAGATGCCACCTTGTATTCCTCCGGAATTGTTAGTCCTGGTCCTGATTATTCCGTTATCGTTGTAAAAGACATCATTCATCTCGGATCCGGGGCGTGTGACATCAAACCCCATACCGTATTCGAAACCTTTTACAGCATTTATTGATAACATGGCCGAACCAAGTGCGGCATGTAATTTGTTAAATACAGGCTCTCCCAATCCAATCGGTGTACCTTTAATAACACAAGAAACTACTCCTCCGACAGAATCACCTTTGGCCTTAACAGTCGTAATAAGCTCAGCCATACTTTCAGCAATCACAGGGTCCGGACATCGAACCATATTTTTTTCAATGTTGCTGAAATCATATTCGGTGTAGGGCCTGTCAGCCTTAATAGTTCCAACCTGAGAAGTATAAGCAGTAATATTTACCCCGATTGTTTTTAATGCAATTTTGGCTATCGCTCCCGCAACTACCCGTGCTATGGTTTCTCTTGCTGAAGATCTTCCACCACCACGATTGTCTCTTATGCCATACTTCATTGCATAAGTGAAGTCCGCATGAGAAGGACGGTAGAGGTTCTTCATTGAATCATAATCCTGCGGCCTTTGCTTAGCGTTCCATACAGTAAAAGCAATAGGTGTGCCGGTAGTCTTACCTTCAAAGATACCCGAACTAAACTCAACCACATCCTGTTCATCTCTGGATGTGGTTAAAATAGATTGACCTGGTCTTCTTCTGTTTAATTCGCTCTGAATAAAATCAAAGTCGAGTTCAATACCGGGAGGGCAACCATCAATAATACCTCCAACGCCTCTGCCATGAGATTCTCCAAAAGAAGTCAGTCTGAAAATATTACCAAAAACGTTGCTCATAATAAAACTATTTAATGACTGCAATCACAACCACAATGGCTTGATTCATCTTCTGATGAACTACCACAGCCTTCGCATGAACCCTCGCCGCAATCACATCCGCCCATGAATTGCTTAAGTTCCTTTTCAGTTGCTTCGCGTACCTCAACAACTTTACCGATAAAATGAAGATCTTCTCCGGCAAGTGGGTGGTTGAAATCCATTTTAATGGTTTCATCACCAATTTTAACAATTGTTCCGTTTAAGCGATTACCTTCCTGATCAACCATAGGAACAGTATTGTTTTCGAAGATTATTTCTTCGTCGATTTTGCCGTCAACTTCAAAAATTGACCTGGGTAGTTCGACGACGTTTTCATCAATGAATTCACCGTAAGCATCTTCTGCTGAAAGAGTAAAATCAAAAGAATCACCTACACCCATACCTGCAAGATTATTTTCAAAACCTTCGAGCATCATGCCTGTGCCATAGATAAAAGACAAAGGTCTTTCCTCAGTGGCTTTTTCCATTAATTCCTGTGCTTCACCATTTTCTCCACCAACGTATAGGTCATAAGTAGTCGAAACAAACTTGTTTACTGAAATTTTCATATAACTTTTTCTTATTTAATGTATTTTTTTAAAGCTGCAAATATAGTGAAATTTATACAAATACATCAGGATAAAGCGGACTTCAGTCTTGACATTGCTTTAACTATTGTGGACATTGGGCAACCTATATTTATTCTCATAAATCCTTCTCCTCCGGGTCCAAATGTTGTACCCGGATTGAGTATAAGTTTAGCTTTATGAAGGAATAAATCTTTTAAATCTTTATCAGACAAATTCAGGTCCCTGCAATCCAGCCATATTAAATAAGAAGCTTGTGGAATGACCGGTTTAATCTCCGGGATATTTGCACTCAGATAATCTTTAACGTAATCAATGTTTTTCTGAAGATATTCAGTGAGTGAATTCAACCATTGTTCACCATTTTCATAAGCAGCTGTTGCGGCAGTAATCGCAAAAATATTACCATGATTCAACTCGGCAAGATCCATATACTTCTGGAATTTATTCCTGAGTACTTCGTTCTCACAAATAAAAAATGAACTGGAAAGCCCCGGTATATTAAATGTCTTGCTGGGAGCCATCAGTGTAATTACATTCTCTGATATTTCCTTTTTTATGGAAGCTGTTGGTATGTGATGAAAACCGGGTAAAGCAAGATCGGCATGAATCTCATCAGAAATTATAATGACTCCGTATTTGACACAGATTTCAGAAATTCTTCTGATTTCTTCTTTCTTCCAGACTCTTCCTCCCGGATTGTGGGGGCTGCAAAAAATAAAAATTTTACATCCGGATGATATCTTTTCTTCAAAATCCTCAAAATCCATTTCGAAAATGCCGTTTACTAACTTTAACTTATTAATTAAAAGCTGTCTGTCGTTTTTATGTGGCAGGTCAATGAACGGAGGATAAACAGGTGATTGAATAAGTATCTTATCCCCCGGTTTTGAGAAACACTGAATAGCAAGACCAATACCCGAAACAATACCGGGGACGAAAACAATTTCATCATTTTTTACAATCCAGTCATATCTTTTTTTAAGCCATGATGAGATGGCATTATTCCAGCGTTCAGGTATTGATGAATAGCCAAGTATTTTTTTATCGCACCTCTCTTTTATTGCGTCAAAAATAAAATCAGGAGATGCAAAATCCATATCTGCTACCCACATCGGGATTAACTCTTCATCCCCAAGTTCATTAAAAGCTCTGTCATATTTAATGCTATCAGAGTTGGTACGATCAATAATTTCGTCAAAATTTGTTGGTGTATTCATTTTAGCTTTTTTGAAACGATTACAAAGATAATTTTTTTAAAAATATTGTTCTTTTTTATCTTTTGAAAATAGGAATACTTTTAGAAGATAACATTTAGGGGTTAAAATGTAATGAATTATAAAAAAAATGTTCTTATAAAAACGAAATTGAAGTTTTTTGCATTATAAAAACCATTATCTTTGCATTTTAATTGTGACAAGTAAATGTACTTGCCGCCTGAATGGAAAAATACTAATAATTTTTATAATAAGGTTTGTGAAAAATTCATTAAGAAGTTTAGCTTCAACAGAAGGAAGAAGAATGGCAGGAGCCAGAGCTTTATGGGCAGCCAACGGTATGAAACATGAGCAAATGGGCAAACCTATAATTGCTATAGTAAATTCATTTACTCAATTTGTACCAGGTCATGTTCATCTTCATGAAGTTGGGCAATTGGTTAAAGCAGAAATAGAAAAACTTGGCTGCTTTGCTGCTGAATTTAATACAATTGCTATTGATGATGGTATAGCAATGGGTCATGATGGCATGCTTTATTCTTTACCCAGCAGGGATATTATAGCTGACAGCGTTGAGTATATGGTAAATGCACACAAAGCAGATGCTATGGTATGCATCTCCAATTGTGACAAAATTACTCCCGGAATGCTGATGGCTGCTATGAGATTAAATATTCCAACTGTTTTTGTTTCCGGAGGACCAATGGAAGCCGGTGAACTGGATGGTACGCATATAGATCTGATTGATGCAATGATTAAGTCTGCTGATCAGTCAGTGAATGATGAAATGGTCGAGAGGATTGAGAAATCAGCCTGCCCTACATGTGGATCCTGCTCAGGTATGTTTACGGCAAATTCCATGAACTGTCTGAATGAAGCAATCGGAATGGCCCTTCCGGGTAACGGTACAATCGTTGCTACACACGAAAACAGGCTAAAACTTTTTAAGGATGCAGCAAGACTAATTGTAAAGAATGCCCTCAGATATTATAATGATAATGATAAAAGTGTTCTGCCACTGAGTATTGCCACAAGAGATGCATTTTTAAATGCAATGAAACTTGACATTGCTATGGGAGGATCGACCAATACAATTCTCCATTTGCTTGCTATTGCTCATGAGGCGGGAGTTAATTTTACGATGAATGATATAAATGACCTTTCTAAAGCAATACCATGTCTTTGTAAAGTTGCACCAAACACCCAGAAGTATCATATACAGGATGTTAACAGAGCAGGTGGGGTTTTAGGTATACTTGCTGAACTACATAAAAAGGGATTGATTGATGGCTCTGTATCCAGAGTTGACGGATTGACATTAAGAGAAGCAATCAGTAAATATGATTGTACACAGACTTCAGTTGAAGAAGACGTGCTTAAATTATACAAATCTGCTCCCGGTAACAGGTTTAATCTGGTAATGGGGTCTCAATCTAATTATTATAAAACCGTTGATGTTGACAGAGCCAATGGTTGTATCAGAGATTACGAACATGCATATACAAAAGACGGAGGATTGGCGGTATTAAAAGGCAATATTGCGCTCGATGGTTGCGTGGTAAAAACTGCCGGAGTAGATGAGAATATTTTGAAGTTTACCGGTAAAGCAAAGGTATTTGATTCACAGGATTCAGCATGTGATGCTATTCTTAAAGGAGACATTGTTGCCGGTGATGTTGTTGTGATAACTCACGAAGGTCCCAAGGGAGGTCCGGGGATGCAGGAAATGTTATATCCCACTTCATATCTAAAATCACGTCATTTGGGCAAGGAATGTGCTTTGATAACTGACGGAAGATTTTCCGGTGGAACTTCAGGCTTGTCAATAGGCCATGTTTCTCCGGAAGCAGCATCCGGCGGTGCGATTGGATTAATACGGGATGGTGATATAATTGAAATAGATATACCTTCGAGATCAATAAATGTATTGGTAAGTGATGATGAGCTCGAAGAGAGAAGAAAAATAGAGTTATTCAAAGGTAAGGATGCTTTTAAAGCCCCTATTAGAAAAAGAAATATTCCTGCTTCATTAAAGGCTTATGCTTCTATGGTAAGTTCTGCTGATAAGGGAGCTGTTAGATTAATTGATTGATAATAACAAATATGCAGAAAAGAATGGTTAAAGGAGCAGAAGCTCTTATGCTTTCATTAGCTGAAGAAAAAGTGGATACAATCTTCGGGTACCCCGGAGGATCCATAATATCAGTTTTTGATGCATTATATTCATATAAAGATACTCTTCGTCAAATTTTAACCCGACACGAACAGGGTGCTATTCATGCTGCGCAAGGTTTCGCAAGAGTTACCGGAGAAACCGGGGTCGTTATAGTTACATCCGGTCCGGGTGCAACAAATGTAATTACTGGTCTGGCTGATGCCATGCTTGACAGTACACCTGTTGTTGTTATTTCCGGCCAGGTATCAAGTCCATTGCTTGGTTCTGATGCATTTCAGGAAACAGATGTTGTTGGTATATCACAACCTATAACTAAATGGAGTTATCAGGTAAGAAAAGCCAGCGAGATTTCCTGGGCAATAGCCAGAGCCTTTTATATTGCAAGAGAAGGAAGACCGGGTCCTGTTGTAATCGACATTACAAAGGATGCCCAGAATGAGATGACTGAGTTTGAGTACAAAAAATGTACCTTCATCAGAAGTTTTGATCCATCTCCTGTAGCAACTAAGGAATCAATTAGTGAAGCCGCTAATCTTATTAATAATGCAAAAAGGCCATTTGCATTGGTAGGGCAGGGAGTAATTCTTGGTAACGCAGAAGATGAATTAAAGGAATTTCTTACAAAAGCCGATATTCCTGCAGGGGCTACTCTGTTGGGAAGACCTGCAATGCCGGGCGACTATCCATTAAATAAAGGTATGCTTGGTATGCACGGTAATATCGGACCAAACAGAAAAACAAGCGAATGCGATGTTTTGATAGCAATCGGTATGAGATTTGATGACCGTGTTACAGGTGATTTGAACACATACGCTAAACAGGCTAAAATAATTCATTTTGACATTGATGCTTCTGAGATAAATAAAAATGTCAAAGTTAATGTAGCCGTTCATTCAAATGTTAAAACCAGCCTTCCCGAAGTTACAAAACTACTTAAACAGAATAGTCATACTGAATGGATAAAGAGTTTTGATGAACATGAGAAAGAAGAATTAGAAAAAGTCATTATTCCTGAGTTATTTCCTGAATCAGGCCCTGTGACTATGGGTGAAGCCATAAACAAAATATCAAAAGCTTCAGCTGACGGTGCTGTTCTGGTGACAGATGTTGGTCAGAACCAAATGATGGCATGCCGGTATTTTAAATATGACAGCAAAAGGAGCCTTGTAACTTCAGGTGGTCTCGGGACTATGGGTTTTGCCTTGCCAGCAGCAATAGGTGCTGCTTTTGGAGCTCCTGAAAGACAGATATGCATGTTTGCCGGTGACGGAGGTATTCAGATGACCATACAAGAACTTGGGACAATTATGGAATATGAAGTACCGGTAAAAATGATTATCTTGAACAATAAGTTTTTAGGGATGGTTCGTCAATGGCAGGAGCTGTTTTTCAGAGAAAGATACTCATCTACTCCAATGAAGAGCCCTGATTTCATTAAACTGGCTTCAGCTTATGGAATTAAAGGCAGGAAAGTGACCTGCAGGGAAGAACTGGATGATGCAATAAAAGATATGTTCGAAACCAAAGGTGCATATCTGCTCGAAATAGAAGTAGAAGAAAACGGAATGGTATATCCGATGATACCTGCAGGTACAAATGTTGGAAATATAATACTGGGAGACTGATTTATGGAAAAAAAGTTATATACAATTACAGTTTATACTGAAAACATGGTTGGTCTTCTTAACCAGATAACCATAATTTTTACGAGGAGACAGATAAACATTGAAAGTCTGACGGTTTCAAAATCATCGATTCCCGGCATTCATAAATTTACAATCACTGCTGAAACTGATGGTGACCTGGTTACTAAAGTAGTTAAACAGATTGAAAAGCGTATTGATATACTAAAAGCATTCTATTATACTGATGATGAGGTAATTTATCAAGAGGTTGCTCTATATAAGATACCTACCGATTCATTGCTTGACAATCCTGAAATTGAAACACTATTAGGACGCTTTAATGCAAGAATTATTGAAGTCAACAGAGCATATGCCGCTATTGAAATGTCCGGTAAGACGGAGGTTATCCAGCAACTTTTTGATGAACTTAATAAATTTAAAGTTTTACAGTTTGTAAGGTCAGGAAGGGTTGCAATAACACGTTCTACTCAGGAAAGGTTAAGTGATTATCTGAATGAAGTTGAAACAAAAAGGGTAAATAACGGGGATTAATGCGAAAAGTTGCTGAATTTAATTACACTGTTCAACCACTGGATGTGGATTTTAATCATTCGATAAGGTTGACTCAGGTAATAGGATATTTATTGCATACAGCAGGGATGAATGCTGAAGAAAATGGTTTCGGCATGGAATCGTTACACTCTCAGAATAAAGCCTGGGTTGCATCAAGACTTGCTGTGGAAATGTATAAGTATCCTTCGGGTAAGGAAAATTTTAATATTCAGACCTGGATTGAGGATTACAACAGGGTTTTCACCACGAGGAATTTCAAAATTACAGATGATTCCAATGAAATAATCGGTGCCGGTACAAGTATCTGGTGCATGATTGACCTTGAAACCAGGAAGGCTATTGATTTAGGTGATAATGATTATTCGGATTTTGCAACAGGGATACCTTCTCTTATAAAAAAACCCGGTAAAATACCTGCTGTAAAAGATAATCCTGTTTCCCGGCACAGAATAAAATATAGTGATATTGACTACAATTCTCATGCTAACAGCATGAAGTATATTGAGTGGATGATTGATCTTTTACCTCTTGATTTTTTTAAATCAAGAATGATAAGAAGAATTGAAATTAATTACATAAATGAGGCTCATTTTGGGGAAATTGTTGAAATAAGTTTTGCTCAAAATAGTTCTGATGGTTGTATATTTGAAATCAGGAGATCTGATGATATGATTTGCAGGGCTTTTATGCAATTTGACAAAGAGTTTTATTTGACTGAAAATAAATAATTTGTAACTTTGCAGGCCAAAAAGGTAAACTTTTATAACATTTACATATAAAATATTAAAAAAATGGCAGTTATGAATTTTGGCGGTATCGACGAAAATGTTGTTACCCGCGAAGAGTTTCCACTCGAAAAAGCACGTGAAGTGATGAAGAACGAAGTTATAGCCGTTATCGGTTATGGCGTTCAGGGTCCCGGCCAGTCAATGAATCTGAGAGACAATGGTTTCAATGTGATTATTGGTCAGCGTAAGGGTGGGAAAACTTGGGATAAAGCCATTGCTGACGGTTGGGTTCCGGGTGAAACACTTTTTGAAATTGAGGAAGCATGCCAGCGTGCTACAGTTATTCAATATTTATTGTCTGATGCAGCACAGATTGAAGTGTGGCCGAGAATTAAACCATACCTGACTGCTGGTAAAGCTTTGTATTTTTCACATGGTTTTGCAATTACATACAAGGAAAGAACTAATATTATTCCTCCTGCTGATGTTGATGTAATTTTGGTTGCTCCAAAGGGCTCAGGTACTTCATTACGTACTATGTTTCTTGAAGGTCGTGGTCTGAATTCATCTTATGCAATTTTCCAGGATGCTACAGGCAAGGCTTTTGACAGAGTTGTTGCCTTAGGTATTGGTGTTGGCTCAGGTTATCTTTTTGAAACCACATTCAAACGTGAAGTATATTCTGACCTTACAGGTGAAAGAGGTACATTGATGGGTGCTATCCAGGGTTTGCTGCTTGCACAGTATGAAGTACTTCGTGAAAACGGACATACACCTTCTGAAGCGTTCAATGAAACTGTTGAAGAACTTACTCAATCACTTATGCCTTTGTTCGCAAAGAATGGTATGGACTGGATGTATGCAAATTGTTCAACTACAGCTCAGCGTGGTGCTTTAGACTGGATGGGTCCATTCCACGATGCATCAAAACCTGTTTTCCAGAAACTTTATTCAGAAGTAGCATGTGGCAACGAAGCTCAGCGATCAATTGATTCCAATTCTAAGGTTGATTACAGAGAAAAACTGGAAGAAGAACTCAAAGCTCTCCGTGAAAGCGAGATGTGGCGTACCGGTGCTGTTGTACGTAAACTACGCCCTGAAAATAATTGATTCAATTAAAATAATTTAAAAAAAGCGTCACGTTTTATCTGTGACGCTTTTTTTATGCCTGATTTTTTTGTTTGCTGTGAGGATAATCAACATTGAAAATTTTTAATTAAGTTTGTTTTAGTATAAACTATTTTGATTTGTTAACTATAATCAATTACATTATGAATAATCTAAAAAGTTTAATTATGACTTTAATATTAGGGTCTTCACTGTTATCTTCATGTGCAGGTATTCCTGAAGGACTGGTGGCGGTTAAAAACTTTGATTCAGGTAAATATTTGGGCAAATGGTACGAAATCGCAAGATTCGACTTCAGGTTTGAAAGGAATCTTGATAATACCACAGCCAATTATTCACTTAATGAAGATGGCTCAATAAAAGTTGTCAACGCCGGTTTCAACTACAAAAAAGGAGAATGGAGCGAAGCCATCGGTAAAGCTAAATTTGTCGGATCAAAAGATGAAGCCAGACTTAAAGTGTCTTTCTTCGGACCATTCTATGGTGCATACAATGTAATAGCACTTGATAAAGACTATAAGTACGCATTGATAGTTGGCAAAAACCAGAAATATCTCTGGATACTTTCACGTGAAAAAACTATCCCTGACAATATCAAAAACGAATATGTCAGTATTGCTCAAAAGGCCGGTTTCGACACTGATAAACTTATTTGGGTAAAGCAGGATAAATAATCTTATAAGTATTTTTAGTCAGCCGGTACAGCATTAATTTCAGTTGAAGCCTCACCCAGATCCCGGACTGAGGCTTTAATTTTAATTACCCCTTTATCTGATGTTGCTTTAATCAAAACCACAGCTTTCCCGTTAAATGCTGTTCTTTCATCGCTCGTATATTTCTCATGAGATAAAATATCACCATTATCAACAGCAACGATTTTACCCGGGCCTTCAACGGAAAACTTAATCTTTGGATTAATGTTTGGGTTTAAAACGCCCTTATTGTCAACAATATATACATTTACATACACAAGATCTTCCCAGGTATACCTGACAGAATTTTTCTCAGCCTTAATATCCAGTTTAACAGGCCTGTCGGCTGTTACCATTTCGTCCAAAGCAACCTCCTTGCCATTATTATAACCTACAGCTTTTATGGTACCGGGATCGAATCCGATATTCCAGAAGCGGGGAGAAGCATCCTTATTGATTTTTAATCTGCCTTTTGATTCACCATTGAGGAATAACTCAACTTCTTCACAGTTACTGTAAACAAAAACATGGGCTTCATCATAAGTACCGAAATCCGCAGGTGTCCAATCCATTTTTAAAACACCCTTGCCTGCATTATCATCACTTCTGGCTATCTTAACCATAGGTTTGTTGCTCCACCAGCTTTGTCTTTCATAACCTGTTGTTTTCATGAAACCATTTCTGTCAAGCAAGGCACTTCCCCATGAAATTTCAGGCCAGCCGGCTTCACCCAAATAGTCTATACCGGTCCAGAGAAATTGTCCGGCCATAAAGGGATTGTCCCTTAGTACAAGCCATGCAGCGTTTTCATGTCTGTTCTCAGTACCGATGACTTTTCTTCCGGGCTTATCTTTCCACGCAGCAACCAGCTCATTCTCTCTGTAATTTTGTCCTACAACATCCATTAATTCGGAGAAACCATTGTTGTAAACCTGATATTCATTTGGTCTGAACAAAGCCATGGTAACAGGTCTTGTCGGATCAAGTTTATGCACAAGATCGCGCTGATTGATAAATCTTTGCCTTCCATCTTCTCTGTCAAGCCTGTCTCTGATCTCATTACCAACACTGTAAAGAATTATACTTGGATGATTTCTGTCTCTCATTACCATATCCCTTGTATCAGCTTCCCACCATTCATTGAAATACAAATTATAACCTGTAGTGGCACCAGGTTTGGCAACAGTCCATGTATCAAAAGTTTCATCCATTACAAGAAACCCCATTTTATCGCATAAATCATAAAAACCGGGATCCATCGGGTTATGAGCAGTCCTGATAGCATTGACTCCGATTTCTTTCAGTTTGGTAAGCCTTCTTTCCCATACAGATAAAGGCACAGCAACTCCGACAGGCCCTGCATCCTGATGCAGGCAAACTCCCAGAATCTTCATATTTTTATCATTCAGCCAGAAACCGGTTTCAGATTCAAATCTGAAAGACCTTATTCCAAAATTATTTTTCTGAACATCAACAATAGTTTTTCCTGAAATTATTTTGGTTTCAGCGGTATAAATATTTGGATTTTCAGTACTCCAGAGATGAGGTTCAGGTACTGTTATTTCCTGAGTACATGTAGATCTCAATCCTTTTTCTACTTTAAGAGGTGTTGAGGCTGAAGCGATACTTTTGCCATCAGGGCTAAATAAAGTGGTTTGAATGCTGAGTTGCTCGTCCTTCAAAGACTGATTATAAACCTTGACATCCAGTTTAACCTTCGCATTATTACTTTTAACTTCCGGGGTTGTAATAAAAATACCCCATCTGTCGAAATGGACAGGATTTAATGAAACCAGTCTGACATGTCTGTAAATACCTGCACCGGCATACCATCTTGAAGCAGGTTGATTTGAATTGTCCACTCTTACTGCGATGATATTCGGTTTTTTAGCTCCAAAAGTGAGTTTTCCGGTAAGTTCATATGCAAAAGAGGTGTATCCGTATGGCCTTTTACCCAAATGCTGTCCGTTAATCCAGACATCACAGTTCGCCATTACACCATCAAACTGGATAAAATGCTTTCTCCCCGATTCTGTTTCATGTAATAGCAGGCTCCTTCTGTACCAACCTGTTCCGGCAGGAAGATAACCTCCACCACGACCTACAGGGCTTTCCCTGTTATATTCCATCTCGATGCTCCAGTCATGCGGGATATCAAGCATACGCCAATCAGAATCATCGTAATTAATTTCTTTTGCATCATTCTGATCACTAAGTGAAAATTTCCAGCCTTTGTCCAGGGAATATGTATCTCTGGCTCCCTGAGATTTAAACTGTACTGTTGAAGATTGCAACTGTGAAGTTGAAAATACAGATAATAAAATTATCAATAGTATAGAAGAATGTGTAGGTTTCATATGGCAACATTTTACATTAAGATGGTCGCAATATACATCGTTTGTGAATTTAAGTATGTTTTTTTTTGATAAAAAAAGATATCTTTATGGGACAATCAATTATAATTCTCATATCATGAACACCAAAATTGAACTTTTGGAAGGTTCTATACCTTGTATCTGCCCTATAGGCAGACTTGACACCACCAACAGCAACGATTTTCTTGAAGAAGTCGTTAAATACACTGATGCTACGAAACTTTCTGGCTCACAAAAGCAGGAGGCTGGTTACTTAATGATGGACTTTTCTGAATGTTCTTACATCTCAAGCTCAGGTATAAGAGTTTTGTTAACCTTAGAAAAAAAGCTTAAAGCAAACGGCGGAAATCTGTTTCTTTGCTGTATGTCAAATGAAATGATTCAGATACTTGACATGGCAGGACTTGCTAAAATGTTTAATTTGTTCGATAAAATCACAACTGCCCTAGATGAAATCAAACGATTGATTAATAAAGAGACTAATGTCGAAACCTGGCAGGAAGGAGATATATCTTTTAATCTGAATATTAATAGTGTTTGTGAAAATGTCGTCAGGGAATGGAATGATGAAGGCATTGCAAGTTACAAAGAACTATGCTTTTCAATAGGAGAAGGTTTGCCTGCGGAGTCTGTAAATGATAAGAATTCTCCTGATAAAATGGGCTTTTTTACTCTTTTGAATGTAGCTGCATTTATTCCTGTCGATAACCTGTCATCTACAGATTTCCGTTGTTCAAGGGATCCCGAAAGGTCAGGTGTTATGGTCGAAAAAGCAATATCATTTGACATTTATCCGCAAGCAGTGCTTAGTGTAAATTGTATCAGAACAATAAATGTTAAGGCGCTGACTGATATAATATTCAAAAAATATGACCATAAAGTAAGTGCAGCCATAATAGTTGACAACAATCCCGGGAAAAGCATGATATATCTGATATTTGTTATTAATGATAATTTCCTGAAATCTCTGAAAGGAGATGAAAATCCGGATTTTTTAAAGTTTTACGATAATTTCCAAACATCACAAAACTTAATGCCAGATGATGGGCAAAGTCAATTAAATACCGATTATAACGTAAATAATAAAATCTTCGGAGTTTCATTTGAATTAAATGAATTGTTTGAATATAAAAAAGACAAGTCTTTAAATAATTTTTTATCTGAAAATCTGTCGATTATCAATCTAAACGATGTGAAAATTATTGATTTCACCGGAGAAATTGTTAATCCGGTTTGTTGGTTGTTTCATTCTGATATTATTGAAGATGCTGCAAAAAAGAGGATTGAGATACAGGCTGAAGCAACATTCAAATCAAATCCTGTAAACAGTTTTCTTGCCCGCAGATTATATCCTGAGGCCTCACTAATAGTGATAAAATCGCTGCATGGCGGGTATTCAGCGAGTACTTATCAGGTAGAAACATATGATAACGATCACCGCAGATTACGTCCGACAGTAATGAAGATTGCTAACAGAGCAATAATAACCCGCGAGTCTGAAAGATGTCAGTTATATTCTTTGCCTTACATTTTTAACAACAGTGCAAAGGTGCTTGGTACAGAATTCTTCGGAGATTATGGAGCCTTATCATATAATTTTGTTGGCATCAGTGGGGAGCAAACCAAGCTGAAATGGCTGACAAAATATTTTGAGGAATGGGACTTTGAAAGACTTGAGCCATTATTTGACAAAACTTTTATGCAGATACTTAAGCCATGGTACGGACAACCTGTCAAAAAAGATATAAAACCGTTTCTTGATCATGACCCCACACTAACCTTTTTTCCTGATTTATGGAAAGCCGGCGAATCTAAATTTATGATTTCATCGGATGAAAAGTATTTTATTGAAAAACATTCAGGTCAGCAATTAATTAATCCTTACTGGTTTCTCAAACATGTTTATCCTGCTAAAAGAGATTTGACTATCAGTTACAACACGTCTGTTTGCCACGGAGATCTTAACATGCAAAACATCCTGCTTGATCAGGATATGAATGTCTATCTTATAGATTTCTCTGAAACCAAACCAAGGTCCATTGTCTCTGACTTTGCAAGACTTGAAGCCATTTTTATGATAGAACATTCTCCTGCATCAACTTATGATGAACTAAGGGAAACCACCGCATTTCTGCTTGATTTTTATAACTCTGACAGACTGGATAAATTTCCTGTAACAAAATATACAGGTTCATACCAGGCTATAATGGACAGAAATATAAATCTTACCCGAAAAATGAGAACTTATGCTTTTGACAGCAGTTTAAAGGATCCGAATCTTGTACCCTACTATTTCGCATTACTTGAGTGGATTTTACCAATAGTCTGTTATTCGAGTGCACATGAGAATAAGCAACAACTTTCAATGATAGTTTCAGGTATGCTTTGTAAAAAAGTGGTTGAAATGTTAAGACTGGAAATCTGAATAAATTATGAATGATTATAAGGCTGAATTTCAGGAGATTTTGCCTGACAATAAGGTAAAGTGTCATTTATGCCCTCATTATTGCATTATCAGTGACGGTAAATCAGGAATATGCAGGACAAGGATAAATATAGAAGGTACTTTATTTGCTCAGTCTTACGGAAAGATCTGTTCCATTGGTCTCGATCCGATAGAAAAAAAGCCTTTGTATCATTATTATCCGGGAAGTAAGATTTTCTCGGTTGCAACATCGGGTTGTAATTTGCGATGCCTGAATTGCCAGAATTGGGAAATATCTCAGTTTTCACCCGATGAAAACATGTATAATTACATCAAACCTGAAGAAATTGTCGAATTGGCAAAAAATAATGGCTCAGACGGAATTGCATTTACTTATACTGAACCTACAGTTTTTTATGAATACATGATGGCGATTTGTGTGGCTTCACGAGAGAAGGGATTGAAAAATGTAATGATATCAAACGGCTATATTAATACTGAACCTTTAGAGTCTCTATCAAGGTATATGGATGCAGCAAATATTGATTTGAAATGCTTTGACGAAAAAGTTTACAAAAAACTTACAGGTGCAAGTCTGAAACCGGTTCTGGATACTCTGTTGTTGTTAAAAGAAAAGGGAGTCTGGCTTGAAATAACAAATCTTTTAGTGCCCGGATATTCTGACGACCTGAAAATGATTGAAAAAATGACCTGGTGGTTGGTAGAAAATGGTTTCGCCGAAACCCCGATTCATTTCAGTCGTTTTTTTCCGACTCATAAGCTTACTGATTTAAATCCAACAACAGTTCAAACTGTAATTGATGCAGTTAATATTGCCGTTCAATCCGGAATGAAATTTGTCTATACCGGTAATATGCCCGGCAAAGGCGGTGAGAATACTGTTTGCCCTGTGTGCAAACATATCATTTTACAAAGGCATGGTTACGACGTGTCTAAAACAGATTTGATAGATGGTGCTTGCCCTGTGTGTGGTAAACTTATCCCCGGTATCTGGGATTAAATATCATTTTCTCCAAAAACGGTTGCGGTGAAAATGTAAATATCCGCGCTTAACCAACCATCCCAGCCAATGTCTGCTTTATCTCTGGCACAATGACCAAGAAATTCGTCAATATTCCAACCTGTCTCAGTGGCCACCTGTGGTAGAAATACTCCGCTGCGTCTGCCTTTTTCTATCATTATGCCATGTTTGCCTAACTGAATCTCCCCCGGATCCTTAATTTTGATAAGTGGTGAAAGGACAGAAATCTCTATTTCAATCTTATCAATTTCATCAATCCTCAAAGGCATAAATCTGTAATCATGCATTGCAGATGATACAGCCATTTCCTGTACCATTCTGTACAAAGGAAGGTCACCAGAGAGTCGTCCGATGCATCCCCTAAGCCTTTTGTTAATATGCAGAGTAACAAATGCTCCGCAGTTTGTTTTAAGAGAGGCTGAGAATCCTGAAGAATCCGGTTTGGATGTTTTGCCATATTTTACAGATTCGGTTATGGCATCCCTGGCAATTTTCAAAAGTTCTTTTTTATCAGCCAGAGTAATATTAAACTCCTTTTTAAATTTCTTTTGCGAAACCACAATGCTCCAGTATCCTACAACCCTGTTTTTCTCACCATAAAATTTAGATTCTCCGGAATTTGAGTATAATATTTCCTTGTATTCAAGACTGTTGTCCTGATTTGTCAGGTACATCAGTGTAAGTACCGATGTCCATCCGCATAAACTAGTGACGAGACCCGGAGTACCTGACAACATATTTTCCCTTATTGTGCTCAATAATCTGTCAGTGTTATTAGAAATAATGGCTTCCTTAGTCAGATAATCAGTTTTTTTGGCATTTGATTCATTAGGGTAATGAGAGAAGTCTGTACTTATAATAAAAAGATTGTCCTGATTGAACCAGGGCTCTAAGGCTTTTGCAAGCTTCAAACAATTATTTTTATCCGAACCACCTATTATTATCGGAACAATGCAGTATTCTGTTTTCATTACATGATGCAAAAACGGAAGCTGGACTTCAATGCTGTGTTCCTTCAGATGTGATTTAGCATTTGATGTAAAAAGTTCAGGATGTCTGTCAACCAGAAGCATGCACAAATCTGTGTTTACATTAACTTTACCATACGGCATAACATAATCACCGTCACAGTAAACAGAAGCGCCGTTGAAATGTTCCTGATGAGAAGAAGCAAGTATAAAAATGTTTTCATACTTTTTTTCTCCATCAATCTGATTGAAAGACGATGCAGCGACCCTGCCGGAAAAAACATATCCTGCATGAGGGCTGATAATTGCACGTACATTTTTTGCTCTTTTATCGATTGCATCAGCAAAGAGTGATTCAATCTCTTTTTGCAGCTTGTCCTGTGATACTTCATAAAACTGTCCTGCAACCGCAGGTTGCCTGTCAATCACTTTCTTTTGATTCATGAGTTTGTACAGTTTATATGGTTATTATACAAACAAATATAACATCATAATTTGTTCATTCATCAAAAAGCAGAATGAAATTGTTTAAACAATATTTTTATGGGGACAAATCTTCTAAAAATCACTCTGGCAAGCTAAACAAGAAAATGTTTATTATTTTTGCAGGCAATTATTCATTTTGAGGATTTTTACTCCCGGTATATCAGTGTAATGAAGAAAATATTTGATTTGATAAGAAGATTAATCGATTTCTTTTACCCGCCTTTCAGCAAATACATGACTATCCAGTTCTTCAGATATGGAGTTACAGGTGTAATGAATCTGATGTTTGACTGGGTCCTTTATTACTTTATATACAATTTTGTGCTGAAACAAAATATGCTGGAACTTGGTTTCGTAACTATCAGCTCTCATATAGCCACATTAGGTATCAAGTTTCCGATAGTATTGCTTACAGGTTTTATGCTGCAGAAATATATTACTTTCACTCAATCTCAGATACGTGGCAGGGTTCAACTAGTCAGATATTTAATGGTAGTTGTCCTTAATCTAATGATCAATTACCTGGGATTGAAATTGCTGGTAGATTATCTGGCATTTTACCCGACACCTTCAAACATGATAATATCTGCATCAACTATTATAATCAGTTATCTTTCGCAGAAACACTACACTTTTAAAGTTTCCGGTGAAAAACCGGCGGACGATACAAAAAATGATTAATCATTTTTGTATACACTTAAAGTTTGCAGAAGAATTAAATTATTTCTCTGACTCTATCAGTTCATCAACTATTGCTATAGCGTCAAGGACACATCTATCGCAAATTTTTTCATGGAGATTGTTATCCTTAAAAAAATCCTGACCTTCCTCTGTTTTCAAGTCACATCTTAAAAGAGTACTACAATCAGTACATCCTTTTTTTTCTTTAAACCGTGCAGCAAACTCTCTTACCATGCTGTAGGTTTCAGACTTTCTTTCTTTATTATCAGAAAATTTCTGGCAATTATAAAAACCAATTATCATGAAGGCACCTGTGACTGCACCACATGTTTCCTGCAATCTCCCCATTCCTGCACCAAATCCGCACGACAAGCATAATGCCTGTTTGTAGTCAAATTTCATATTATCGCTGTAAGCTGTGATTACAGCCTGAGCACAATTTAATCCTGATTTGAATGCATCAATTGCTTTCTGTTCGTGAGGTTTCATAATATTGATGATTTATTTATACTGCGAAGTTAATAAAAAGATTTTATTGACTATTTTTATGAATTACTTCATTCAACTCCATTTAGGTTTATGATTTTCGTGAAAAACACAAAAGCAATACTTTCAATTGCAATAATTATAATATATTCGGTCAGTGCATATACTCAGATTAATCACTCTAAATCTGACAAACTTGATGTCATATATTTTGGCAACAGATACTCGTATCTTGTACCTCATGTTGAGAAAACTTTCAATAAAGCAATGAGTTTTCACAATGATTTCTGGGATTATCATGATACTATTACCAATGCTTTATTAACTGATTTCGAGGATATGGGTCATGCGGGGGCAATAGCTATGCCTTTCAGTCAGGTTCAGATAGGTATAGAACCTTATGGTTTCGCCTTTAGTATAATACCTTCAAATGAAAGATTTCAGTGGCTTTTTAATCATGAGCTGACTCATATCGTCATGACAGATAAAGCCAACGATAAAGATCAGTTATTCAGAAAAATACTAATGGGAAAAGTCAGAAGGAACGAGGAGAAACCTGTGTCTGCCTTCTGGAGTTACAAGACCACGCCAAGGTGGTATTCGCCCAGATGGTACCAGGAGGGCATTGCCTGTTTTATGGAAACCTGGATGTCAGGAGGATTGGGGCGTGCAATGGGTACTTATGATGAAATGTACTTCAGAAGCATAGTAAATGAAAAGCATAAACTTTATTCTCTTGTAGGTCTGGAAACCGAAGGTACATCAATTGATTTTCAACTGGGTGCTAACTCTTATTTGTATGGAGCACGTTTTGTATCCTATCTGGCTTATAAATACGGTACTCAGAAGCTCAAGGACTTTTATTCGCGAACAGACAGCAGCAAATCATTTTATGCCGGTCAGTTTAAGAATGTTTATGGTGAGCCGGTAAGGAAAGTCTGGAATGACTGGATTACATGGGAAAATGATTTTCAGAATGAAAATATCAAAAAGGTATCAGAGTATCCCCTGACAGAGATTAAACCAATCACGGCGAAACCTTTAGGCAATTTCTCAAATTTCGGATATGATGCTGAGAATGACAAAATTTACGCAGCCATAAATCACCCGGGAGTTATCTCTCAAATAGTGGAAATCAACAGGCAGGACGGTAAAATCAGGAAAATAGCAACCCTGGACTCTCCTGTAATGTATTATTCCACTGACCTCGCATATGATAAGGCAGGAAAAAGAATCTTCATAAGTGAAAACAATAATAAAATCAGGAAACTTGTCTCTGTAGATATCGTGACCGGAAGCAAAAAAGTACTTATGGAATATGCCAGAACAGGTAGCTTTGCATTCAACGATACAGACAGGTGCCTTTGGGCAATCCGTCATGATAACGGTTATGCCGTTCTGGTTAAAATACCCGAGCCCTACGATAAGGTAATACCGGTTTACACTGCGCCATTCGGCAAAACACTCTTCGATCTTGATATCTCAAATAATGGAGATAAGCTGAGCGCCTCGGTTTCAGGCATCAACGGCGAGCAATCTCTCGTACTCTTTGATCTGCAGGATCTCGATTCAGGCAATAACAAATTTAAAACCATTCTTAACCTTGATGACAATACCCTGACTCAGTTTAAATTTTCTAATGATGACAAATATTTGATCGGGACATCATACTATACAGGTGTTTCAAATATCTGGAGAGTAAATCTGTCCAACTCTGATTTTCAGATGCTCTCTAATACTGAAACCGGACTTTTCATGCCTGCACAACTGAACAGCGATTCACTGATTGCACTGAAATTTTGCCGTGATGGTATGCTTCCATGCACATTACCGGTAAAAGTAGTTGAAGACGCCAATTCAATCACATATCTTGGCAATCTTATACATCAGAAATGCCCTGAGGTTGAGAATTGGGCATTATCAAAATTCAGGCCTTCAAAGCAGGATACAATAAAATCCATGACTGAGCCTTTTCTTCCTTTGAAACAAATGAAAATAGCAAATGCATATCCTGATTTTGCAGGTTTCAAAAGTACAGTTGCTCTGGGTTACAGGGTAAATTTCAGGGATCCGTTAGGTATAAGCAATATGGAGCTGTTTCTGGCAACTTCACCATGGAGCGGGTATGAGGACAAGCAGAAGATTCATTTCATGTTTGACTGGGATTACTTTAACTGGCACCTGACCGCCAATTACAATAAAACTCATTTTTATGATCTTTTCGGACCGACCAAAAGGAGCAGGGCAGGGTATGACGTAGGTCTTAATTATAAACGCACCTTCACCAAAAATATGCCACTGACATCCTTTTATGATATTGGTGCTCATGTGTGGGGAGATCTGGAAGTCTTGCCCGGCTATCAGAATGTAGCCTCGCCTATTAAAAATATTCAGGCGCTGACTGCTACATACGGCTTATCCAAATTAAGGAAGACTCTGGGAGGCGTGATTGATGAAAAAGGTTACGAGTGGACGCTCAATGCTACCAGCTATATGGCAGGCGGCTCAGTATATCCATCTATCGTTTCCACTCAGAATGCCGGATTTCTTGTGCCGGGTATAAGAAATACCAGCTTTTGGGTAAGGAACAGCATAGGCCAGTCATTTGGAAACCAAAACTCCGCGTTGTCAAAATTCTACTTTGGAGGTTTCAGAAATAACTATATTGACTGGCAACCATCAGAGCAATATCGTCTTGGTGAAGCTTTCCCAGGTGCGAAAATTGATGAACTTGACGCTTATAACTATGTGAAAACCATGGCTGAGCTTAACCTTAAACCAATAAGGATGAACAATGTAGGGCTGACATGGCTTTATCCTACATTTATCAAAACTTCCGTATTCGGCACTCATTTGCTGACTGATTTTTACAAAAAGTCCGAAACCAGAAACATTTTTAATCTGGGTGCTCAGGTTGACATACAGTTGGTCATGTTTTCATACCTGAAGACTACCTGGTCTGTAGGTTATGCCAGAAAATTTGAAAAGGCATTACCACATTCAGACGAATTGATGATATCCTTGAAGCTGCTTGGAGATTAAAAAATAAAACAGACAGTATATGAAGTTAGTTTATGATTTTTTGAAAGAACTGGAACTGAATAACAACAGGGTCTGGTTTCACGATAATAAAGGCAGGTATCTGGAAGCGAAAGCTACATACGAAGAGTTCCTGTCTAAAGTAATCAATGGTCTTGGTGAAGTGGATCCTGAAATCAGAAACGTTCAGGTCAAACAATCCGTTTTTCAGATTTACAAGGACACGAGATTTTCGCATGATAAAAGCCCTTACAAGACTCATATGGGTGCTTTTATTTCAAAAGGAGGCAAGATGAGTGCAAGAGGTGGATATTACGTCCATGTACAGCCGGGTCAAAATCTTTTGTCGGGAGGTATTTGGTGCCCTGATAAAGCTTTGTTAAAAACGTTGAGGCAGGAGATATTCAGTAATGCAGACGAGTTTAAAGCTATTCTTGGTAATCCGTCATTTGCAGAATATTTCTCGCTTGACGATGATGCTGATAAACTTAAAAAAGTTCCGGCTCCGTTTCCTAAAGATTCACCTGAGGCAGAGTTTACAAAATATAAAAGATACACGGCGACAAGTCACGTTGAAGACGACTTTTTCTTACAAGATGACTCACTGGAAAAAACTGTAAACAGGCTTTTGTTGTTATTGCCTTTTAATAGTTTTCTTAACTATGCCTTTGATAATATGATTCCTGAATAAAAATCTTAATACAATTTACTTTTGGTCATGGATAGAAAGGATTTTTTCAAGAGTGCCTGTATTGCAGGAGGTTGTTTATGTGGTTTTGGTACATTAATCAAAGCTGAAAATGTTGCTGCAATAGCTGATGCAGGCAACAAGCCAAAACCTGACACTATGCATAAAGCCTGGATAGCAAGTTTGTTGACCGGTATAGATGAAAAACTTGATGAATCCACTAAAAGGCTTTTGATGAAAAGAAATGCCAAAGCCCATTATGACAATATGGATATGGATAAGAGGATTGCGCCATATGCAGGCAATATTGATACATTCATTAAATTTCTTGAAAAGGAGTGGGGCTGGAAAATCGATTACCGACCAAGTGAAAGGACTATTCTTGCCGACGAAAACAAATCCTGGTGTGTTTGTCCGCTGCTTGATAAAGAAAAAGGCATTTCATCCACACTATGCTATTGCTCCGAAGGTTTCGCCGAGTTAATGTTCGGTAAAGTCATGCAATGCAAAGTCAGTTCAGATATAGTCTCCTCAGTGCTTAAAGGCGACAAGACCTGTGTCTATAAAATTACCTGGAAATAAAAAATCCGGCTCCAACAGGATCCGGAATCTATAAACTAAGTTATAAAACGTCTCAACCATTTGGAGCGGAAAACGGGACTCGAACCCGCGACCCTCAGCTTGGGAAGCTGATGCTCTACCAACTGAGCTATTTCCGCGTTTGTGGTGATGCAAATTTACAAATTCTCCATGATTGGCAAAACTCTCAAATCACTATATTTGTAAAAAAATTATCGATGAAACCCATTGCCTTAATATTTGCCTTAGTCTTTAATGCGTCCTTAATGTTTGCTGAAGTCCCCATGTCACAAAAAATGGTAGCATCACACGGACTCGGAGATTTCAAATGTAATACCGTCCTCAAATCACAATTATCAACAGCCGGCTGGGACTACGTGTCAGGTCTTGTGGCAAATGCAGTACTTAAAGCATGGGAGCAATATCCCGAGAAAACCGATTATTACAATGCAGTCAAAACCTTTGCCGTCAATTGCACTAAATCTGACGGCTCCATGATAATAAATGCATTCGGTGGCAACGCCCTTGGTGAAAGCAATATAGATGATCTGGCTGCAGGTAAAATCTTTTTTACACTTTACAAGGAAGAAACCAAAAAAGGCAATACTGCCATGGCCAATCGTTTCAGATCTGCATCAACAGTAATCAGAAACAAACTCAAATATCAACATTCGAGGATTGCCGCAGGATTACCCGGAGCCGGAGGCTTCTATCATAAAGCATCATATCCATCGCAAATGTGGCTTGACGGATCATATATGGGGCCTGCTGTATATGCACAATGGCAAAACAGTTTTGGTTATGAAAATCCACAGGACAACAATGAATCATGGTCAGACATTGCACTGCAGTTTAAAACCATTCATAAATACACCTACGACTCGGTAAAGCAACTCAATTATCATGGCTGGGCAGCAATCCCCACAGATGCCAACGCTTTCTGGTCAAATCAGGCAAATCCATACAAAGGTTGCAGTAAAGAGTTCTGGGGCAGAGGCATGGGTTGGTTTTTTGCAGCACTTGCCGATGTACTTGAGCTGATGCCAAAAGAGCATGCTGAATACAACAATCTCCTTGCAATATACCGACAGGTTGCAGCAGGTTTGAAACGCTGGCAGGATCCCGACAGTGGCGTGTGGTTCCAGCTGCTTCAATATGATGAAACCAAAAAGGCTGATAATAAAGGAGATAATATCAACGGTCAGTATTATAACGTAGGAACCAATCCTAACTATCCTGAATCTTCCTGTTCAAGCATGTTCACCTATGCATTTTTCAAAGGAGTCAGACTGGGCTATCTTGACAAATCAACATATCTGCCTGTTGCCGAAAAGGCTTATCAGGGACTACTAAAAACATTTATCGTTAACAACGGCAGCAAAATAGATATTATTCAAAGTTGTGCTTCTGCAGGTCTCGGTCCTTCTAACAATATTTCAAGGACAGGCACTGCCAATTATTATCTGTGTGGTAAAGATGTGGGTATTACTCAAAATGAGGGTAAGGCTATTGGTACTTTTATCATGGCTTCTCTTGAGAATGAGCTTAATCAAATGGCGACCAGCGTAGATAAGCCTGCAGTATCAGGCAGTGATAAGACTTGTTATTTTGAAGCCCCTAATGCAGGCATATATCTGATCAGATATTTCAGTGGCTGCAATACTGTTGCTTTCAAACAGGCTTTTCGCCCTGGCAGCAACCTCATCTGCCTTCATCAGTCTGATGACTCAAATTTTAGCGACAACCGCCTTGAGGTCTTTAACGGTAACGGGATGCTGGTAACGAGAACGAGGGTAGAATAGGTTTCACTTCAACTCTGCTCTCCCGGAATCTCACTCTCCTCACTACGTTCGTCGGGTCTCGTTTTTAAACGCATTCCGGCAGTGATTTTTTGTCTTGGTTTCACTCCAATGCTACGGCTCAAACAAACAATACCAAACACCCCTTTATTTATTTCAATAACTTTCGAGAAAATAACTACAATTACTTGCTAAACAACTTTTTAAGAATTTCTGATGGGTTCACAATTGGAATAATCAAATCGGCAAATTTTGTACCCATTGCATTTTTTGAAAGTAATGCACGTGAGTGGCTGATGGATAAACTAAGAAAAGTTACCATCACATTATCAGGTATATTGAATTCATTAGTATCAGGTTTATAATAGTTTGCCAATTCCAGAAAAAGGAAGACATTACTTGTCTTTATTTTCATTAATATGTTGCCATTATTCGGATCAACAAATATGGTAGAGAGGAGCATTTCAACCGATTTCTCTTTTAGATCACAATTTATGGTAAGTTCGAAACTAATATTGGGAATCAGAGGATTAGTTGACTCAAGTTCTTCATTAATGAAAAACTCGATATCTTTTATTTTTTTTACTGCTATGTTTACCTGAGTTTGTTCCATTTATACTGCATCATAATTAGTTGTCTCATCAGATTGTTGAATATTTGAATAATTAACTTTTTTACCTGATGATATTATAAAACTTCTGGATTCAGTATTTAATCTGAAATATGGTTTGTATTCCATCTCAAAACGTTTTTGAGTGTCTTCCTGTATATATTGATTAAGATCTTTAAACTCAAATACAGGTGCTTTCTTTAATGCTAAAGATAACTCAATCATTTTCTTCAGAGTATAATTGAAATTGCCATTCATTATCTGAGATATATATCCTTTTGAAACTCCAAGCATTTCAGCAAGTTGAGTCTGATTAATACCTTCTTTTTGAATGTATTCAGCGACCATTCGGTAAATTGAATTCTGAAGAGTTTCAAACCAGTATTCTTCGGCTTTTAATAATTCTTCCCTGGTATTCATGATTATTGACTTAAATATTCTTTTTTAATTTTTCTAAAGTGCTTGATGTCGGAATTTTGAGATCCTTTCTTGCCACCACATACAATAATGCGACCTGTATTTTTATCTTGAAAAAGATAAACTCTCAAATGATGAGTTTTAATTTCATATTCTTTGTTTATCGTTTTTGGGGGCGTTATATCTTTATACTTTGTTTGAGGTAATGAATTCAAATCGGCAATTTCATGTAGTCTGGTTTCAATAGTGATTAATTCTGATTTTAAGTTACCTTCGGCTTCAATATCTCTCTCAAACTCATCATATTCGCATTTGCCATTGACAAGTAGTTTAAAGATTTTCAACTTACCTTTTATCTCTGTTATTTCTTTTAACGCGAAAGTATACATTTTAGTTTAGTTATAACTAAACATTTTTGATAAAAAATGCTAATGCATTAATTTTTTTTACTAACTCAATAATTGACATATAACTGTATGTATCATACAAGGCTTAGAAAACAATTTTATCAAATCCGATATAGATAATTCAATGATTAAAATGCTGCGCTAATATATTAAATATATATTAACAAATAAAATACTAATGATATTTTTATTTAGGAGAATACTGCAACTCAATGAATAAATTGGGCTAGCGTACCAAAGTGAAACGTCTTACCCGAAGACGACTTGACGGACCGGCGATGGCAGTGCGAAGAGGCTGGCAACCTTTTCTGTGACGGCTCGGAGAGACTAACAGAAAAAGCCGGCGTCGAGTGCTGACGAGTCGGGACTAATGGAGGATGAGGGTATTACGTTGAACGCAGGGGAGCGGGAAAGTGGATAATTATAAATAATGGAGTGATATCTTAAAATACCACCCTCACAGCCATACCAACTCCGCCATCGTTACAATAATAAGGAGAGAGGCTGAAGTTGTAAGTAGTTGAGTTGTCTTTAATATAAAAATTTTTGTAATCAGTTATAAATACACCAAGTAATGCTCCGGCAAGTGCACCACCGGCAGTAACAATAGCAGTTGTTTTTACAAGTGGCAACCAATCACCTAAGTTATTTGTTTTGAGAAAATCAAAATCTCCGGTAAGCGCATAACCCAAAGAAATAGCTTCATACAAATAAGTTAATCCGAAACTGATGCCACCATATATCGCGAATTCACCCGCTTTAGTTCCGGTTTTTAATTTCAGTCGATTAACAGATGTAGTATACACATTTATAGATTCTTGAGTGGCGGTTTCTTTATTTATGAAACTGAGAATACTATCATTCAATAAAGTTATTTTTTTAGCCGATACAGGAGGGTATTGTCCCCGGATATAAATTTTGCCTTTTGGATAAGTTTGGTTAAGCTCCGGATGGCGTATTGTCTTTTGTGCTATTGAAGAATAGCTAAAACTGCAAATGATTACCAACAATATCAGTTTGAACAGATTTCTCATGGTCTTAATTATTAGCATTTTATTCTTGGTTGCTTACATCCGCACTTAATTCAGTGCTTGATATCTCTTAGCAGAGTAAAAGAACTTAACAAAAAAGACCATCTCAATAGTTTGAAATAGTCTTTTAAATTTGTGCGCCTGAAGGGACTCGAACCCCCACGCCTCTCGGCACCAGATCCTAAGTCTGGCGTGGCTACCAATTACACCACAAGCGCATTCTTTTGATTAGGGACTGCAAAGGTAGTATTTTTTTGTAAAAACCAACAAAAGTCGCAGAAAAAGATACTTTAAGAGAAATTTTAATGATTTAACCCCTTTTACCCGGCGTTAGGTTTAGCGCAAGAGGGGAATTATTTCTGCAAAAATTTCACGGCTTCCTCGATGATCGTATCTATGCCTTTGTCGACATCATCAGGTTTCAGATTGACATGAATATCAGGCTCGATGCCATCTTCTATCATGACCTTGTTTTGATCATAATTCGGGCAGGACGAAAATCTGAGCAACCAGCCGTTAGGCAGCTCGGAGTTGATAGGGAAACCGCCGCCTCCGCCTGACCTGTCACCCATGATGGTTACATTAGGCAATTGCTTCATGGCTGCAACAAAAAAGTTGGCAGCACTGTAACAAGACCTGTTAGCCAGGACCACGACTTTACCTTTGTAACGGATTCTTTCGGATGGCTCAATACGCACGGGGAATAATTCGGAAAAATCATTATGCCCTGTACCGGTCTTATGAGAAATATAACCACTTACGAAACCGGTTTCAGTGAAACGACAGGCTATCTTATCAACATTACTCAGGTCACCTCCTGTATTGTTTCTGATATCAATGATAATACCCGGGCTGTTCTGATACTTTGTCAGGATGTGGTCAAGGCCATTGTCATTGATGCCGGAAGAAAAATTGCGGTAGGTGAGATATCCGATATCGTCTTTGATAGTAGTATAGCAAATGCCAGAGGAAATACTGTAGTTTTTGCCCAGATAAATATCTTCAAGCTTCTCATCAAAGTTTACAGGATAATCAGAAAACCATTTCCAGTAGCGGATCACGTCTTTTGACGAATACAGATTGACGTGCCCATCTTTGAGCTCGCAAATCATGTTACCGATAATGTAAAACAGAGAATCCTGAGGTGTGTCCTTTTTGATTTGAGCAATATAATCATCATGCAGCTTATCCCAGTCCACATTTTTCTCCTTAAAGAAACAGTATTTGGTATCAAGTATATCCCAGGCGGTTTCAAAGATGGTGATTGAGTCGTACTCCTGGTTGATTTCTTCTCTGCAGGAAGCAAAGATGATCGGGAAAAGCAAAAAAGGCAATAGCCTTTTTATAAAAGTCATAAAATCCTGACTCTTAAATCTTATTCCCGGTGGCGAAACCAAAGTTTTAGATCCCGAGGTGCGTATTTCACGCTGAGCAGTGGCGAGTGGATTCTGTTTATTCATGACTTCCAATTATAAAACCCTGAAATATTTGATATAACCTACAGAAAAATGATCTGAAAGGATTCTGATGTTCAGATCGTTTAAACTGCTGATGCGACCTTCGTTCCAGTAGCTGAATCTCAAACCGCTTCGCTTGCCGTACAGAGGTACATCAAGACTGAGTTGTTGCATCCATTGTTGTTTGTTGAACGGATGTGTGAATTTGACGGTTTCGGCATAATTGCCCAGATAAAAAATCTCGTAATAGGTCTGCGTGTATTCGGGAGAAAAGGTCAGTCCGATTAACGGTAAGTTTAACAAGTATCTTACATACAAATCTTTGCCAAATAACTTAAAGGTGCGATCTGCCGCAAAGGCTACACCAATGTCTGTCATGATATCAGCTGAACCTGGGTTGTTGCGGGTCTGCTGCACAAGACGGCCGCCGCCTTTTAATGAAATCAAACCTCCGGCATAGAGGTTGCAAAATTTATTTTCACCAAACTTGCGAAGTACGGTATTTTTAAATTCAGCCTGAATACTGTAAAGATATGCTCCTGATACACTTTTATCGATGGAAGGTATCAGCGAGAAATTATAAATATTGTACCAGTCATATTTATCCTCAGGGAGCAAATGTCCCAAAGGCAGGATCTTTTCGTTTACCAGTTTTATCGAAGGGCTGTTGTATGAAACCGGAGAGATATAGTCATCATAGATATATGTGCTGCCTATACCGTATTGCCAGGAATTACTTTTCCAGTTTTGATCCTGGGCCAATGTGTAAATAGCAAGGTTTATGGCTGCAAGAAAAGAAATTACTGTTTTATATCTTCCGGCAATCATCAATCAAACAATTTCATCTGGCCGATGATTTCATCTTCTACGTCAACATCGCTTTCGGCCGGTATATCTGCTTCTTCATCATCTATGTCTACCTGTTCGGGCTCTTCGGGTTCTTCGGGTTTTTCAGGAAAACGGATTGGCTCAAGCTCATTGATGGCATCAGTGTTGAACGTGGTTATACGCTTACCTTTTGCCTTAAAACTTTTGACGGTGATAAATTCATCACAATCTATAATCAGTTTTTCTCTGAAACTGTCACCTTCGCCAAATATGACTTCAATCCTGGGGTAATATACATCCGTGAGCAGTATGAGCCTGGATTTATTATTATCTCCTAAAAATGAAACCGGTTTATTATTTGCTTCAAAAGTAAACCTCTTCAGGTAAGGATAGTTCTGTTGATCGGCATCATATAATGCAACTGTCCAGATTTTGCCTTCGTCATACTTTTCGATCCTTAGCAAATCATCTTCGAAGTGATTGCTCAGGTCAAAATTTGTCAGATGGTAATTACCTGATTTTGTAACTACAAGTATCTTGTCATCGCTCAGGAATTCTCCCAGATAATTTCCTCTGCCGTCATAATTTAATCTCTGTACATCCGGATCAAACCATACCTGTCTGCCTCCTAGTGTTGAACCGCCTTTTTGTTTGAGTGCAACCCTGTGAATATCATTCTTGGTCAGAATATTACCCATTGACTGACGGCCTTTGATGGCTATCTCGCTAAAATCCTTGTCAAACTGAAGTTTCTTGATGCGAGGTCCCGGTTTGAGAGTTACTTTGATGACTTCGGCTTCACCGTTGGGGTTAGCGCTGAAATATAGTATTCTGGATCCGTTAAGGCCTTGCGTCAGGTCGTACTCTTTATCTCTTGTGATTCCGCTTACTGCAAATCTTTTTATATATGCGGCTCCGTCCTTGCCATGTCTGTAAACCAGATTGTAAATGGTTCTGGAATCATTCTTTTTGAACACGTTTACATACAGGATATTCTTGCCGACAAACATTTTTTCGGAGACTTTTACAACCTTAAGCTTACCATCCTTATAGAAAAGGATTACATCATCGATGCTTGAACATGGGCAGATATATTCGTCTTTTTTCAGCCCTGTCCCAATGAAACCTTCTTCGCGGTTGATGTAAAGTTTTTCGTTTGCTTCGACTACTTTAGCGGCTTCAATGGTATCAAAATTCCTGATTTCAGTCCTCCTCGGATAATTCTTACCGTATTTTTTCTGTAGGGTTTCAAACCATTCAATAGTGTAGGTTACAATATTTTCAAGATTATTGTTGGTTTCTTCGATTTGTTCAAGGAGAGAGGCTATCAGCTCTTCAGCTTTAACCGTATTAAACTTGAGGATACGTCCCATCTTGATTTCCATAAGTTTGAGGATATCTTCTCTCGTGATTTCCCTTATGAAATTGGGTTTGAAAGGATCAAGTCTTTTGTCAATATGGTTAATTGCCTGATCCATATCTTTACTCTCTTCAAAAGCCTTGTCTTTGTATATCCTCTCTTCGATGAAGATTTTTTCCAGACTTGAGTAAAGCAAACTTTCCTGCAACTCATCCCTGTGGATTTCAAGCTCTTTTTTGAGCAGAGCCAGAGTCCTTTCGGTGGAGTATCTCATTACATCAGAAACGGTAAGGAATGCAGGTCTCTCGTCTCTGATCACGCAGCAGTTTGGAGAGATGCTTACTTCGCAATCGCTGAATGCATAAAGTGCGTCGATTGTCTTGTCGGATGAAACCCCGGGGGCAAGATGCACGAGTATTTCAACACATTGAGCTGTATTGTCATCTACCTTACGGATTTTGATCTTGCCTTTATCATTGGCTTTAAGGATAGACTCGATTACTATGGATGTCGTTTTGCCGTAAGGGATTTCTGTTATGACAAGAGTTTTGGAATCAAGTTTGTTGATTTTAGCCCTGACTTTTACTGCACCTCCGCGCTCTCCGTCATTATATCTGGAAACATCAATGGAACCTCCGGTAGGGAAGTCAGGGAAAAGCTCGAAGTCTTCACCTCTGAGGTGAGAAATACATGCCGTGATGATTTCGTTAAAGTTGTGAGGCAGTATTTTGGATGACAAACCTACGGCAATACCTTCAACGCCCTGAGCTATTAAAAGCGGGAACTTGACCGGTAATTCTATCGGCTCTTTGTTTCTACCGTCATAGGATGGTTTCCATTCGGTGATTTTTGGATTGAAAGTGACGTCAAGTGCAAATTTGGATAGTCTGGCTTCAATATAACGGGGAGCAGCTGCACTGTCACCTGTGAGGATATTACCCCAGTTACCCTGGCAATCTATAAGCATGTCTTTTTGCCCAAGCTGGACCAGAGCATCACCGATAGATGCATCACCGTGGGGGTGAAACTGCATGGTGTGTCCGATGATATTGGCTACTTTATTGTATCTGCCGTCGTCGAGGCGTTTCATCGAGTGGAGGATACGTCTCTGGACAGGTTTCAATCCGTCAGATATATTTGGTACGGCGCGTTCGAGTATTACATACGAAGCATAATCCAAAAACCAGTTTTGATACATTCCCGAAAGATGGTGTCTTATTACAGCATCTTTAATATCGGGAACCTGGTAGTCGGAGTGCCCGCCTTCAGTATTATCTATATTTCCTTTATCAGGAGTCAAATCAGCAGATTCTTCTTCATGTGATTCTGACAAGTCATCATTTTTAATCAACTCATCATCCATTTCATGGTCATCCATAAATTCTTAAACTTTACTAAGTTTTGCTTACCAAAAGTGCAAATATAATCCAAAAAAATCACTTACTTTGCAGCCGCTTAAATAAATAAACAACAATAATGGCTCAACAGGAAGACGTATTTAAGAAGTTGGTTTCGCACTGTAAAGAGTATGGATTTATATTTCCATCAAGCGAAATTTATGATGGACTGGCTGCAGTATATGATTATGGCCAAAATGGTGTAGAGTTAAAAAACAACATAAAGAAGTATTGGTGGGATGCAATGGTTCTGCTCAATGAAAACATAGTTGGTATTGATTCAGCTATCTTCATGCACCCGACAATATGGAAGGCCTCAGGTCATGTGGATGCTTTTAATGATCCTTTGATTGATAACAAGGATTCAAAGAAACGCTATCGTGCTGATGTGCTGATCGAAGATCAGCTTGCTAAGTATGACGATAAGATTGAAAAAGAAGTTGAAAAGGCTGCAAAACGTTTTGGCGATGCTTTTGACGAAGCTCAGTTCAGGTCAACAAATGCAAGGGTCATCGAGCATCAGGAGAAACGTGATGATTTGCATACACGTTTTGCCAAAGCTTTGAATGATTCAAATCTTGATGAACTCAGACAAATCATCATTGATGAAGAAATTGTCTGCCCGGTTTCAGGTACTAAAAACTGGACTGAAGTAAGGCAATTCAATCTTATGTTCAGCACTGAAATGGGTTCGACTTCAGACGGTGCGATGAAAGTATATCTGAGACCTGAAACGGCTCAGGGTATTTTTGTGAATTATCTGAATGTTCAGAAGACCGGTCGTATGAAGCTTCCTTTTGGTATTGCTCAGATTGGTAAGGCTTTCAGAAATGAAATCGTTGCCCGTCAGTTCATTTTCAGAATGCGTGAGTTTGAACAGATGGAGATGCAGTTTTTTGTTAAACCCGGTACCGAGCTGGAATGGTTTGCAAAATGGAAAGAAACCAGACTAAAATGGCACAAGGCTCTTGGTCTTGGCGATCAGAAATACAGATATCACGATCACGATAAGCTGGCTCATTATGCAAATGCAGCTACCGATATTGAGTTTGAAATGCCTTTTGGTTTCAAAGAAGTTGAAGGTATTCACTCAAGAACAAATTTTGACCTTTCGAGTCACGAAAAATATTCAGGTAAGAACATCAAGTATTTTGATCCTGAGCTTAACGAAAGTTATGTACCTTTTGTAATCGAGACATCTATCGGTGTTGACAGAACATTCCTGAGCATTCTTGCAGGTTGTTATAAGGAAGAAGCTCTTGAAGGTGGTGAAACCAGGATTGTCCTGCAGTTGCCTCCTTGTCTTGCTCCGATAAAACTTGCTGTGCTTCCTTTGGTTAAAAAAGACGGCCTGCCTGAAGTCGCAAGAGAAATCATCAATGAGCTGAAGTTTGACATGAAGTGTCAGTATGATGAAAAGGATTCTATCGGCAAGCGTTATCGTCGTCAGGATGCGATCGGTACTCCATATTGTGTGACAGTTGACCATCAGACTCTCGAAGATAAGACTGTAACTATACGTCATCGTGACAGCATGGAGCAGGAGAGAGTAAGGATCGAAGATCTGAGAAGCATCATCGCTGACAAGATCAGCATGAAAGAGTTGTTTAAAAAATTAGTTTAACTGATTTATATAAATAAAAAAGCTGTCCTTGCGGGCAGCTTTTTTTATTTCTTGTATGGACCTTGGCCGGGCTTTTTCAAATACTTGCGGATCGTAGTCAGGGCTTTATCCAAACATGCCCGGACCGTGGCCGTGGTGTTTAATATTAATTTTCCGAAACCAGTTCTCTCAGATAAATTTCAAAAATAAGAGTGGAGTACCCGGGTATTGATGTGGTACCTGTAGACCCGTACCCCAGATTGTATGGGATGTAAACCCTCCATTTGTCACCAACATGCATATTCTCGATAGCGACGCTCCATCCTTCAATTACACTTTTACCAATTGTCAGATCATAATCAACACTGCTGTCAAATGCGGATGTGTCGTTATATAACCATCCCTTATATGCAACATTCACAACATTGCCTCTTATAGGTCTGACGCCGTTGCCTTCTTTAAGCACTTCGTAATAAATACCGGGATAACCATTCAGGCTGTCTCCGATTACTTTAATACCCGGTTTCGCACTAATGGTTTTCATATAAGCTATATTGGCATCTCTCCATTCGGTATCATTGTCTCCGGTACAAGATGTTAATCCATACATGGTCAGTAATGAAACCATTATGAGAATAAATTTATTTTTCATTCTGTTTAATTATCATTGATGATTATTGCGCAAATTTAGTCAAAACAAAATATAAAAACACTTAAATAATCGGTAGTCGTATGCGTTTCAACGTTTTTTAGTAATTTTGTTGAGTTCAAAAGCTTTAAAAACCAATTGATGAAGATAAAAATTGTAAACCGTTCGAGACACGAACTGCCCCAATACGCTACCAGACTTTCTGCCGGCCTTGACCTGAGAGCAAATATTGAAGCGCCGGTTATTTTGAAACCCCTTGAAAGAAAACTGATACCGACAGGTCTTTTTATTGAATTGCCTGAAGGTTATGAAGCTCAGATTCGCCCCAGAAGCGGACTGGCAATTAAAAAGGGTATAACAGTGTTGAACACTCCGGGTACAATTGATGCCGATTACAGAGGTGAAATCTGTGTTATTATGGTTAATCTGTCTTCTGAAGATTTCATTATTGAGGATGGTGAGAGAATTTGTCAAATGGTTATAGCTTCTCATGTCCAGGCAGAATGGTTGCAGGTAGAGGATCTGAATGAAACGGACAGAGGTGCCGGAGGTTTTGGACATACCGGAAAAAAGTAAAGTTATGTTCAGACGTACTTCCCTGATTATAGTATTCATTTTATTAGCTTTCAGTTCAGATGCTTTAAAAAGAGCATCTGCTCCCGATGCAGGCATATCTGAAAATACTTCTTCCGGGTCTTTATCCGGGAGTCAGCAACGTATTTTTGATCATTATTTTACGGAAGCTCTTAATCTGAAGTATAAAGGTAAACTCTCTGAATCTTTTCAGCTATTCAGCTATTGTACAGGTCTGGACTCGCTCAACCCTCAGCCCTGGTATGAAATTGCCATATATTACAACGGGCTAAAAATGACTGATTTGTCTCTTAAGGCAATCAAAAAAGCTTATGAGCTCGATAATAATAATGAGTGGTATATTCTTGGGCTTGCAAATCTGTACATATCTCAGGATAAAACTACAGAAGCAATCGGGCTTTATGAAAGACTCAGCAAATTAAAGCCTGATGATGAGAACCTGCTGTTTCAGCTTTCAGGACTTTATGTACAGGCGAACAATGGCAAAACAGCACTTGAAAAACTCAATCATGTAGAAAGGCTGATTGGTAAAAATCAGGCAGTTAGTTTTGAAAAGTACAAGATATATAAACAGGACGGGAAGGATAAAAAAGCCATAAATGAGATTGAGGCTTTGGTCGGTGAATTTCCTTATGATGTTGATTATGTACTGCTGCTTGGTGATGCCTGGATGGATTTAGGCTATCCGAAAAAAGCATTTCCTAAATATATGGATGCCATGAAAATGGATCCAAATAATCCCTCTGTACCTCTGTCATTAGCTGATTATTACAACAATATCGGAGACAGTCTGTCTGCTAAAAAGCAATTGCGCCTGGCTCTGACCAATCCGAATACGGACTTCGATACTAAAATGTCAATTTTCCAGCCAATAATCGTTTCATCACTAAAAAATAGTGACAGTACAGAGCTGAAAAAATATTTCAACATCCTTCTCGAGCAACATCCTACTGAGTATCAGCTGAGGGAGTTGCATGTACAATGGCTGATGGAAAGAAATAAGAAACAGGAAGCCAAAGATGAGCTCAGGAATGTTCTTGATTTGAATCCTAACCAGTTGCAGGCCTGGAAAAATTATCTTCAGCTTAATCTTGAATATGACAATCAGGAAATTATCAGACAGCTATGTAACGAAGCTCTTGAGTATTTTCCCAATGAATCTGTATTCTGGTTTTATCTTGGATTATCATGGACTTCTGAAAATGAGGGAAAGATTAAAGATAAACAAAAGGGTATCAAAGGAATAGAATATTTCAAAAAAGCAATAGATGTTGCTGAAGGAAATGATATTGAATATATATCCCGCTTATACGGACTTATGGGGGATACTTATCTTCTTATGAATGATACTGTAAAGGCTTATGATTTATATGAAAAAGCACTGGAAAAACATCCGGGCAATCTTCTGGTTTTAAATAATTATGCTTATTACATATCTGTTTCGGGCAGTGATCTTGCTAAAGCTGAAAGAATGTCCAGAAAAACTATTGAGGCTGATCCTAAAAATGCTACTTTTCTTGATACATTCGCCTGGATCTTTTTTAAACTGGAGAAATACGGACTTGCTAAGATTTATATAGAAAGAGCCATTAGTAATGAGAAAAATCCGGGGCATGAGCTGCTGGAACATTACGGAGATATTTTATGGTTTAATGCTGAGAAAGATGCTGCAAAAGTACAATGGAAAAAAGCAGCAGAGCTTGAGGATCCTTCAGCAATCCTTTTGAAAAAAGTTGAAACCGGAGAGTATTGTAAGTGATTGTTTTGAATAACGAATAAATTGAAACCATGAAAAATATATACAGACTGTTATCCGTAATCCTGATAGTATCCGTTTTGTTTACCGGATGCCGTGCTTCAAAAGAAGTCGCGAAGAAACCCACAAAACAGGATGTTGAATTGCTGAAACAGGCAATTTTGGGCGAACCCGGGTTTAAAACAATTAATTCGAAGATGGAGTTTCGCATATATCCTAAAGAAGGAGTCAGTGCAGGAATGAAAGGTTCCATAAAAATAAGCAGAGACAGCTGTATGATTATCTCGCTTCAACCTTTTGCCGGAATTGAAATAGTAAGATGCCTGGTCAGACCTGACAGTATTTTTGTTGTGAACAAACTTCAGAATTTGTATTCAGCAGAAAGCATTGATAAAGTACCTTACCCTGATATTCTTAATTATAAAACTCTGGAATCCATAGTTACTAACAGGGTATTCATACCGGGTAAGAAAAAAGCGGAATCAGATGATGTTGACAAATTTATGTCTTACAAAGGTAAAGAAGGTCAGTACTATAGTATTGTGAAAGACTCTTTTAATATCTCATATCATTTTGATAATGACCAACAGTATAATAACATGAAAGTTGGTACTGAAAATATACTTAAAGTTCTGGAAGTAAATTATTCTATGTTTGAGAGATCAAATGCGGGTGTGTTTCCACGTATGGTAGAGATGCAGACTGAAAATTCGGGTAAAAAATTACGTGCGAGTTTTTTGTTTATGGAGCCTGCTTATGATAAGAAGACTGATTTCAGATTTCCGGTTTCATCGAAATATGAAAAAGTTTCAATGAAAGAGATGATAAACAAGTTCTCAAATATGCTCTGATTATTTAAAATAAGAATTTGATTATGAAACCGTTCCTTTTGATATTTTCGCTTGCTGTGTTGTTGGCTCCTGTTTACGGACAGAATTCCAATAACAGGATTAAGGAGCTTGAAAAAAAGAGAAAGGAAGCTTTACAGCGTATTGAGGAAACGTCAGCTATTCTAAATAAAAACAAGGCTACGACAAAAAATTCCATTTACAAGCTGAATGTAATCAATGACAAGATCAAGGCAAGACAAAGATTTATCGGTGAAATATCAAAGGAACTAACGACCATAAATACTGATGTTGAAGAAGTTAAAACCGAGTATTCGGATTTGAGCAGTCAACTTGCTGTTAAAAAGGAGCAATATGCCAAATCACTCAGGTTGATGACAAAAAGGAATAAATCTGAAGATAAGATGATTTTTCTACTTTCATCAAAGGATTTTTCGCAGCTTACAAGGCGTCTGAGATATTTGAGTGAGTACTCTGATTATCAAAAATTACAGGCTATTGAAATAAGAAACAAGCAGGGGCAGCTTAATGATAAACGTAGCGAACTTGAGAAGATTTACAGGGATAAGAAAGTCCTGCATGATAAGGAGCAATTTGAAAAATCCATTCTGGACAAAGAAAAAAATCAGCAGAATGCGATGATTAAAAATCTGAAGAGTAAGGAGAAACAATTAAGTTCTGAAATCAGTAAACAAAAGAAACTTGCCGGCAATCTTAACAGGCAGATTGAAAACATTATAGCTGAAGAAGCCCGCAAAGCGGCTGCAAGTGCTGCAAAAGAAAAAAACAGGACTGTCGAAACCAAAGGTGGTTATGCAATGACTCAGCAAGAGAAGGTCCTTTCAGGTGATTTCGGTAGCAATAAGGGTTCGCTTCCTTTTCCTGTTTCTCAATCAGGCTCTATCATTGTTCATTTCGGTGATCAGAAATACCAGGATTTGAAATACGTCGAGAGCAGCAGTAAAGGTATAGATATTCAGACCAGACCCGGTGCTTCGGCTGTGGCTGTTTATAACGGAACTGTCAGTAAGATTTTTTCAGTGCCCGGATTTAACAGTTCTATTATAATCAGACATGGAAATTATCTGACTGTTTATGCTAATCTTGTAGGCTTAAACGTAAAGACAGGCGATAAGGTTAAAACCGGACAAAGTCTGGGTAAAATATATTCAGATGCTCAGCAGGATAATCTGACTGTGCTGCATTTCCAGCTGTGGAAAGACACCCAACGACTTAATCCCGAGTCCTGGTTAAGAAGATAACGGCTTGCCGGGAGGCACGATAATTAGTATTAAAAAGGCTGGATAATCCCGGGCCCCGGTTAAGTAAATGACAGCTCGTCAAGTATCTTTACGTATAGCTCAATACCCTCTTTTATTTCCTCAAGCTCAATGTATTCGTTGGCGGTATGTGATCTGGATGAATTGCCCGGGCCTATTTTTAATGTAGGGAAAGGCATTCTCGCCTGATCTGAAAGAGTAGGGGAACCGTAGGGCGATCTGCCTGCTGCCAGACATTCAAGAACTACAGGATGATCCTGATCAATTTTTGAAGAATTTAGTCTGAACGATCTTGCTTTGATTTCACAACCGACTTCATTCTTGATGATTTCAAAAAGAGACTGTGGCGTATAGAATTCGTTTATGCGGACATCAACAACGAAGTTGCATGTGTCAGGCACTACATTGTGCTGAAGCCCGGCGTTTATTTGCGTAACAGTCATCTTAACAGGTCCGAGGAAGTTTGATTGCAAAGGGAACTCCTTATTCATGAACCATTCTATTTCTTTAATAGATTTATAGATGGCATTTTCTCCTTCGTTACGGGCTGCATGACCAGCTTTACCGTGTACAGTGCAATCCAATACCATCAGACCTTTTTCAGTTACTGCAGGATGCATATTTGTGGGCTCTCCGACTATACCCAGATTTATTTCGGGTAATGCTGTAAGTAAGGTTTCAATACCATTTTTACCAGTTATCTCTTCTTCGGCTGAAATGCCTAAAATCAGATTGTACTTTTGTGGTTTCGAGCTCAATATCCTGAAAACCTGAATAAGACTGCAAAGACTGGCTCCTGCATCGTTACTGCCGAGTCCGTAAAGTTTGCCGTCCTGTACGTATGGACTGAACGGATCGTGTAACCATCCGTCAACAGGTTTCACCGTATCAATGTGTGAATTGAGTAGTAATGTCGGACGTTTTTTGTCAAATCCGGGAGCAGTCATCCAGAGATTGTTAAGTATCCTGTTGACCTTTATACCTCTTTTTTCCAGCCAACTGGTCAGAAATTCGCATCTTTTTTCTTCTTCTCTGCTTGTGGCCGGTATTGAAATCAGATTTTCGAGCAATCCGACGGCTTCCCTGAAATAATTTTCGTAAATCATTTATCGTACGGTTATTTGATTGAGCTAATGCAAAGATATAAATCTTATCATGAATGTCATAAAACTAATTTGATGAAACCTGTACGTGCATTAGCTATGCCGGTTTCGTGTTTATTGGTGAATTTTGATTAACTTTGCGGCCTTAAATAAATTAATTAATAATTATGATTACGACCGAACAGATTAAAGAAGTTCAGGAACGCGAGCACGCGTTGAGGAGGTATCTTTGACATCGATAATAAGATTATTCAACTCGAAGAAGAGGAAATAAGGACTCAGGTACCAGGCTTTTGGGATGATAATAAGGCTGCAGAAATCCAGATGCGTAAAGTTAAGGCGATTCGTCTGTGGATTGAGCTTTATGATGATGTTGTAAAAGCTGTGGAAGAAGTACAGCTTGCTTTTGACTTTTATAAGGAAGAGGCTGTTTCAGAAGAGGAAGTCGATGCTGCTTACAGTCATTGCATAACCCTGATTGAAGATCTCGAATTACGCAACATGCTCCGTAAAGAAGAGGATAAGCTTGGTGCTGTACTTAAGATTAATTCGGGCGCAGGTGGTACTGAGAGTCAGGACTGGTCGGAAATGCTTTTCCGTATGTATCAGAGATGGGCTGAATCTCAAAAGTATAAAGTTGAGATTACCAATATCCTTGATGGTGATGAGGCTGGTATCAAGACTGTTACGATGACAATTGAAGGTGATTATGCATACGGATTCCTTAAGGGTGAAAACGGTGTGCACAGACTTGTCAGGGTTTCACCATATAATGCTCAGGGTAAGAGAATGACTTCCTTTGCGTCTGTTTTTGTGGTGCCTCTCGTCGATGATACCATTGAAATTGAAATTAAGGATTCGGATATTACCTGGGATACTTTCAGATCTTCGGGTGCCGGTGGTCAGAATGTAAATAAGGTCGAAACCGGTGTTCGTCTGCACCATGCTCCAACTGGTATCGTGATCGAAAATACTGAAAGCCGTTCGCAGCTTGGTAATAAGGAAAATGCATTGCGTTTGTTGAAATCACAGCTATACGAGCTTGAACTTGAAAAGCGTCGTGCTGAGCAGCAAAAGGTTGAGGCCGGTAAGAAAAAAATCGAATGGGGCTCCCAGATAAGGAGTTATGTTTTTGACGACAAGAGAGTAAAAGATCATCGCACAAACTTCCAGACATCTAATGTTCAGGCAGTTATGGATGGAGACCTTGAAGGATTCATCAAAGCCTACCTGATGGAGTTTGGAGAAGAATGATAAGGCATTGTTCTTCCTTGTTTTATATGATATATTTTATTTATTTTTAAAAACGGTTTTGTCGCAAATATTGTACAAATTTGCGACAAAAAACTGTTGGTGACTATTCTTTTAATAGTTTCTTTAGTCGGGTTTGATAGGCTTGCCAATAATTTCGTTTAATGCTTTCGTTGAGGAATGAGGCATTTATCAATTTCTCAACTTCACCTGATTTTGAGAGCATCAGTTTCATGATTCCATTGAATACGGTTTCACTGATTCCTGTATTTTGGGCAAGTATTGCAAATTGCTGACTGACTTTACCATGTGCTTTACTTTTAGGCAATAGTCCTTCATCCAGTGCAAAATCTTTGTCCTCAATATGAATTCTACTGTTTAGCAGGTCGTAAGCCGGACTTAATCTGTAATCACCCATTGGTGTTTCCAGTATCGAAAAGTTTTTAAAGTGTGCATCGCCATTTGAAAACAGGTAATTGAAAATCAGTATTTTCAAAAGTTTGGGTGCTTCCAGTTTGTAAGTTGGCAAATGCTTTTGCATTAATTCAAACAAATCTGAATAATTTCCCAGATATTTGTAATGCTCTCCATGCGTCTGAGGTGTTCTACCAGCCAGTGATGCAAAATCATCCTGTGCCAGTTTTGAGCCATCGTCTTTTACATCAAACCTTTTGGTAATGTAGGCTGGCTCACCATTTTGAAAGAAAATCAGCGCATTTTCGGCGGTTTCTATGCCAAACACCTGACGTGCAATCTGCATCGTGAGGTGTTCGTTGGCGGGCATTTGATCTGGATTCTTGCCTATTCCCGGAATAGGTTTCAGTATATATGTGCCGCGTTCGCCTTCTTCGATTAGTCTCAATTTGTTTTTATCGAGCAGTATCGAGAATTTTTCCTGAACTCCGGAGATAGACATTAGTTTTCTGTTTTGTTTGAAAAGGTTGTCTGTTTCTGAATTAGGAGATGGTGAGTCGTATGGCAATATGTAATGTACCGCCTTGCCCTGAAAAACGCGTTTCAGACATGTTCGGCTATATGCCTTAAAGCCTTCGGCTAAGGTGCCGGGGCAATGCGTAATTGACAGTTTAATGTTGTTTTCTGATTTCTCTATCATTTCTCTGTAGAGTTATTATCAATGATTTTTTCGAGAGTTACAGCACCGATACTGTCGGTTTTTGCGATAGTAATCAGTAAGCCAAAATAATCATTGTCATCAATTCTGTTTAATTTACATGCGACTTGTTTGTTTGAGCCTTCGGGTAGCATATTGTAAAAAAACGGGAATAAGAAGGGAGCATGAAAGGGTTGTTCGCTTTTGGGGAGCGTGAGGCTAATAGCAGGTTTGTTGTTGTCGGCTAACCAACTGTCTTTATAACCGAAGGTGAAGGATCCGTCATCATGCTGGGTTAATACTCCTGCTTCCTGATCTTTGAATAATACTTTTGCCTGTCTCATTTTCGAGTTTGAAAGTACATAAAAGTTATAATATTTTTTTGACAGTGAGAGTAAGTTCTAAACCCAATACGTCGGCTATTTTTTGCAAGGTAAGAAGGGTAGGGTTTCCTTTTCCACTTTCGAACTGCTTGAGGGTGCGTAAACCAACCCCGGATAATTCCGCCACGGTTTCCTGTGTTACTTGTAAGGCTTCACGGCGTTTTTTTATTGTTTTTATCAACTCTGGGTAGTGCATTATATGGCTCATATTATTGCAAATATACGACTATTTTTGTTATATGCAATAAAAAGAGCGATTTATTGCTCTTTTAGGTAGCTATTGTTTATTTAGATAATCAAAACGGATAGATATGATGCAGACAGTTTGAGGACTAATAAGTTTATATAAGTAAGGGCTGAGGGGGTAAAGGCAATTAAAAAGTAATGCCCCCTGAAAGTCTTTGAATCTTTCAGGGGGCATATTGCTAAAAAGTATTTGAGTCGCGCCTTTGATTAAAGGGCGTTTTCTTTTACAAGATATTCGGCGATTTGTACGGCATTAAGGGCGGCACCTTTTTTGATCTGGTCACTAACTGTCCAGAATGTCAAACCGTTTGGATTTGAAAGGTCTTTACGGATGCGGCCTACATATACAGGATCTTTTCCGGCAACGAATAAAGGCATGGGATAATCCTTAGCAGCATCATTTTGTTGCAGTATTATACCTTCAGCTTTTGAAAATGCTTCTTTAGCTTCTTCGACAGAAACCGGTCTTTCGGTTTCAATCCAGGTGCTTTCAGAGTGAGCACGCATCACAGGAACACGTACGCAGGTTGCACTTACTTCAATATCTGAGTGCATGATTTTACGTGTTTCGTTATACATTTTCATTTCTTCTTTTGTATAACCGTTTTCAAGGAATACGTCAACCTGTGGTATAACATTGTATGCCAGCTGATAAGCAAATTTGGCAACAGTCGGCTCTTCACCGTTAATAAGCTGTTCGTTTTGCTTAATCAGTTCATCCATAGCTGCAGCACCAGCACCTGAAGCTGCCTGATAACTCGAAACATGTACACGTTTGATGTGTGACAAATTTTCGATTGCCTTAAGGGCTACAACCATCTGGATAGTTGTACAATTAGGATTTGCTATGATGTTTCTTGGACGGATTTTTGCATCTTCGGCATTTACTTCCGGTACAACCAATGGTACATCTTCATCCATACGGAATGCACTTGAGTTGTCAATAACTACTGCTCCGTGTTTGGTCATGGTTTCGGCAAATTCTTTAGATGTTCCGGCGCCTGCAGAAGCAAAAACAATATCGATACCTTTAAAGTCATCGTTGTGTTTAAGCTCTTTGACGGTAATCTGTTTACTACGGAATGTGTACGTTTTTCCCGCACTACGGGAAGATCCGAACAACACCAGCTCATCTAAAGGAAAATTCCTTTCCTCGAGCACACGCAGGAACTCCTGTCCTACGGCACCACTTGTACCAACAATAGCTACTTTCATTTGTTTTGTAAATAAATAATTAATTAAATGTATAATAATCCGGAAATTCTTCCGTACATTTATCATGTTAACCTGTTATAGGTTGCAAAGATAAGCAAAAACTTAAATATTTTATCTGCGTGAATAAAATTGTGATAACATTATTGGCCCTCCTGCATGGTTTCTCCATGGCAGGTAACTACGGCGACATAGTCATAAGTGAGCTGATGCCTGATCCGTCTCCATCGACAGGTATGCCTGAGTCTGAGTATATCGAGCTATATAACCGGTCTGATAAAGCGATAAATCTGGCGGGGTGGAAGTTGAAGGTGAATGATAAGCTGTATCCATTTACTTCGACTGAGATTGTGTCAAAGGGCTATCTTTTGGTTTGTCCGAAAAATGAAGGGCAATTATTTGATAATGATATTCATAAGATGGAGTTGGCTTCATTTCCGGCATTGAATAATTCTGGTAGTATAGTACAAATAAGAGACGCAAAAAATGATCTGGTTTTTGTTATTTCTTATGATGAATCATGGTATAAAAACAAGTTTAAAAGCAAAGGCGGCTGGAGTCTGGAATGTATTGATACTGATAATTTGTCTGGCTTATCGTTCAATTGGAAAGCCTCAGACAATATTAACGGAGGCACTCCGGGCAAAGCCAACTCTGTTAATAATATTAATCCCGATACTGTCGTGACCAGACTTCAAAGGATGTATATGATAGATGAAAGGTCTCTTGAGTTTTGTTTTAACAAGATGATTTCACATGATGTAGATGACAGATATTTCAGATTTGTCAATGGTGATAATATAGTGACAGAAGTTTTAGGTTCGTCCCCGGATTTAAAAAATTACATTATCAGATTTAGTGATAATATGTCTGAAAGCAAAGTTTACGGTATCTCTATCTCGGGCTTGAAGGATATTTCAGGTATTAAGGTTCGTGATACTTTATTTAATATTTCACTACCGATAAAAGCAGACAGTTTTTGTCTTAGCATAAATGAGGTCATGTTTAATCCTTCTGAAAAAGGTTTTGACTACGTTGAGATTGTCAACAGGTCTGACAAATGTATAGATCTTTCAGATGTGTGGATTACAAATTATGATGAGTCGGGAAACCTTAATGATGGCAGCCGTTTATCTGAAAAATCATTGCCCTGTATGCCTGGTTCCTATTGGCTGGTTTCTCAAAGGTCTGATTCTGTATTCCTGTTATCAGGTCAGGCTAATGCTTCCAACGGGCTCGATGTAAGTAAAATGCCATCCATGCCCGATGACAAGGGCAATGTCTTGCTTTTGAATGGTGATGGAATTTTTATTGACGGGTTTACTTACGATAATAATATGCATTATCCTCTTTTAAAGGATACAGAAGGGGTTTCACTTGAAAAGATTAATCCAGATTTGTCTTCGCCTGAAACCGGATCATGGATGTCGGCTTCTGAATCTTCAGGTTTTGGCACTCCCGGTTTCATCAACTCACAATTTAAGAATATTAATCCTGAAGCCGGTGAGATTGTTTATTATGAAAAAAAATGGTTTACTCCTGATAATAATGGCAATGACGATACTTTCCTGATGACAGTGAAACCGGAGACAAGCGGAGTTATGACTATTGGTATCTATGATATGAACGGAAGAAAAGTAAAAGCTTTAATAACTAACAGTTACATCGGGACTGAAGAAAGCATTACATGGAATGGTAAAAACGATAATGCGCAGATAGTTAAAGCAGGTAAATATATTTGTCAGGTATTATTTTACTCGGCTGACGGCAAAATATTAAAAAAACGTTTCGTGATCAATGTTTTATAAAACAGCGGTTTCATAATTTATATATCTTTGCGATAATAAAATAAATATAGCATATTTTATTTTTTATGACAGAAGAATGGAGAAGCAGGACGGCTCTTTTAATTGGCGAAGAATCCGTTAATAAGTTAAAAGAAAGCAATGTCCTGATTGCCGGTGTGGGAGGAGTCGGGTCGTCAGTAGCGGAAATGCTTGTCAGAGCAGGAGTGGGGCATTTGACTTTGATTGACTGTGATATTGTTAATGAAAGCAATTTGAACAGGCAAATGATTGCCCTCAGGTCAACTCTTGGTAAAAGCAAAGTTGAGGTGGCAGGTAAACGTTACCTTGATATAAATCCTTCAGTCATATTAAACCTTAAAAATGAATACTTGTCTGAAGATAACGTTGACAGTATTCTGAGTGCTGAGAATTTTGATTTTGTTATTGATGCTATCGATACTTTATCTCCTAAAATAAAACTTCTGTTGTATTGTCTCAAAAACGATATTCCTGTTATATCTGCAATGGGAGCCGGAGGTAAAACGGATCCCGGTTGCATAAAGCAAACTGATATCTCAAAAACATTCCAGTGTCCTTTGGCAAAAACTGTAAGAAGGGAGCTTAAGTTAAATGGTATCCTGAAAGGATTGCCTGTCGTTTTTTCGACTGAGCCAACTAACAGAGAGGCTGTTATTGAAGTTGATAATGAGAGAAATAAGAAATCTACAGTAGGCACGGTTTCATATATGCCGGTTGTTTTCGGCTGCCACATGTCTGCTTACGTTATAAATAAACTGATTAATTGATTGAAATATGGTTCAGGCAAGAAATATACACAAGTCATTTGGTGATTTGCATGTGTTGAAAGGTGTTGATCTGGATGTGAAAGCAGGTGAAATTGTGGCTGTGGTTGGTCCGAGTGGTGCTGGTAAAACGACGCTTCTGCAGTTGCTTGGCACATTGGACAGCGCTGATTCAGGTGAAATCCTGATAGGCGACAGAAATATTTCAAGATTGAAAGAAAAAGAACAGGCTGTTTTCAGAAATAAACATATTGGTTTCGTCTTTCAGTTTCATCAGCTTTTGCCTGAATTTACGGCTTTGGAAAATGTTATGATTCCGGCCTTGATTTCGGGTGATTCAAAAAAGGTTGCAAATGAAAAAGCCCGCGAAATCCTGAATTTCATGAATCTGGACGACAGACTTAATCATAAACCTTCCCAGCTGTCGGGAGGTGAAAACCAAAGAGTGGCTGTTGCACGCGCTCTGGTTAACAGACCAGATGTAATACTTGCCGACGAACCATCAGGCAGTCTTGATACTGCGCATAAGGATGAACTTCACAAACTGTTTTTTGATCTTCGGGCGAAATTTAATCAGACTTTTATAATAGTTACTCATGACGTCCAGCTTGCAACTCTGACGGACAGAGTGCTGGAAATGAAAGATGGTTTATTTTTGCCTGACTCTGTATAAGTTAGTTTGATGATTTTCTTCTGACTTTTTCTACCCTTATTTCTAATATTTAATAAATCTTACCGTGAATATTCTTTTTGTCATAATCGGTTGTGGCATCCTCTTCGTGGTTGCTTATTTTACTTATGGTAAATTTCTCAGTAAAAAGGTGTTTGGTCTGGATGATAAGATTGAGACTCCTGCAGTAAAGTATAAAGATGGCCTGGATTATGTACCGGCTAAAAAAGGTATGCTGCTGGGTCAGCATTTTTCTGCTATTGCTGCTGCCGGTCCTATTAATGGTCCGATAATCGCAAGTGTTATGTTCGGGTGGATGCCTGCTTTACTATGGGTAATATTAGGCTCGATATTTGTTGGAGGAACCCATGATATGGGTACACTGGTTGCTTCCATGCGCCATAAAGCCAGATCGATTACTGAAGTAATCAGGGTTAATGTTTCAAAAAGAGCCTGGCTTCTTTTTATGTTATTTATCTGGATTTCTTTAATATATGTAATTATTGCATTTACTGACATAACTGCTACATCTTTTGTTGGTCTTGTTCCTCTGGAATCCGGTAAACAGATTAGCTGCGGGGGTATAGCATCATCATCATTATTGTATCTGCTTCTTCCTTTGATTATGGGAGTTCTGATAAGAAAGTTTGGTTTGAAAGAGAATATTGCATTGATGATTTTCCTGCCTATCGTTGGTGTTTGTATCTGGGCCGGACAGTATTTCCCTATTACACTTCCTTTTTCTGACCCGGTTGTATCACAAAAGGCATGGTCTCTGATAATCCTCGTTTATTGTGTAATAGCTTCTGTTTTACCGATGTGGCTTTTGCTCCAGCCAAGAGGTGCACTCGGTGGGTTGTTTCTTTATGCTTCTCTGATAGTTGCAGCGATTGGAATCATTTTCGGAGGTTATGACATTCAATACCCTGCTTTCATAAACAATTCAGGATTATCCGGCAGTCCGATGTTTCCTGTGTTATTTATAACGGTTTCTTGTGGAGCGTGCTCTGGTTTTCATGCATTGGTATCTTCGGGCACCACCAGTAAACAAATAAGCAGGGAGTCTGATGCGAAACCGATTGGTTACGGTACCATGCTTCTTGAAGCAATGGTTGCAGTAGTTTCAATTGCTTGTGTAATGATACTTTCTTCAGATTCTGAAATGGTAAAGAAAGCGCCTAATTTTATTTATGCTTCAGGGATAGGACGTTTCATGGAGTTAATCGGTATTTCACCGACTTTTGGTATTACATTTGGTCTGATGGCTTTCACAACTTTTGTTTATGATACTCTGGATATTTGCACGAGATTGGGAAGATATATTTTTCAGGAGTTGACCGGTATGAAATCAAGAAAGGGCAGACTTATTGGTACTTTGATTACTGCAGGTATCCCTTTAATTTTTATTTTTCAGACTATTACTGATGCAAGTGGAAATGTTATTCCTGCATGGAAAGCTTTTTGGGGAACATTCGGGGCTTCAAACCAATTGCTTGCGTCACTTGCTCTTATTGGTGTGACTGTCTGGCTGTATAATTCAAAAAAGGGATCTAAGGTATGGATAGCTTCATTTTTACCAGCTCTTCTCATGTTTGTTATGGCAAACTGGTCATTGGCAATTGATATTTATAAAGGATTTGTTCTTGGTAAAGGGCATCCTTCGATACCATACGTGTCGATAATACTTATCTTTTTATCAGTTTTGGTTGCCATAGAGACAGCCACATCTTTATTTAAGAAAAAAACTGCTGTAAGTGGAAATATATAAACTAATTATTTGCATTGCTCCGGTATTGTTTTTTATATTTTTTCTGTATCTGCTTGACAGTTTTAAGCTTGTATTGAAAAATATACTACTGTTTTCGTTAGTGTGGGGAGCAATTTGTGCAGGATTGTCATATTTTATAAATAGCTATCTGATAGCCCGGCTTGGGCTGGAATTCCGGCTATATTCATTTTATATGGCACCGGTAGTGGAGGAAGTTATGAAATCCCTTTTCGTACTCTGGATATTTAAGAAAAATAAAGCCGGGTTTATGATTGATGCTGCAATATATGGTTTTGCGGTGGGTGCGGGATTTTCGATATTTGAAAATATAGTATACCTGAATAGTATTGAAGAAAATAATTTATTGATATGGATTACCAGAGGTCTGGGTACTTCTCTGATGCATGGAGGTTGTACTTCGATATTTTCGATTTTGTTGCTTAATGCAAAATCAAGAGACTCTTATGAGCAATTATTTGTTGTTATTGCATATCTGGTCATTGTTATCATTCACTCGGCATTCAATCATTTTTTTGTCAATCCGGTACTTCAAACTCTTTTAATTATTATTCTTCTCCCGGTTTTGTTTTTAATAATAATCAGCGGTCATAATAAACATTTGCATAAGTGGCTTGAAATTGAATTTGGTACTGAGGTTGAGTTGCTTTGTATGATAAATAAGGGGCAGTTTTCTTCAACCCGTTCGGGTGAATATCTTGTTTCAATCAAAGACCGTTTTAAACCTGAACAGATTCTGGATATGTATTGCTATATAAAGCTTTATCTGGAGCTTTCGATAAAGGCAAAAAGGAATATTATGCTTAAGGAATCCGGTTTCGACCCGATTATTGAGGAAGATGTCAAGGATAAACTTACTGAGTTATCTGCTTTGAGAAAGTGTATAGGTCCTGTTGGTGAAATGGCTTTATCACCTTTGATAAGAATGAATTACAGGAATTTATGGCAGCTTAGTACCATGAAGGAATAAAAAGATCCTGTAAAACGATTGTGGATGACGCGGATTTTATTTTGTAATTATTCTTCTCCTGAAGTATCTGAATGTTGAAACTATAAGGATAGCTGTAAGTGATCCGCATACGTCACACAAGAGGTCAATTATATCTCCTGATCTGTATGATGTCAGATATGCCTGAACTAATTCTATCAGGCCTCCGACAATAAATGAAACCGCCAGAATGAATAAATATGTAGGTGCCGGTCTGATTGGCTTCTTTTTTGCTGAAAGGAATCTCTCTGTTATAAATGAAAGACTTAGCGCCAGATACATCATGAAATGTACAAACTTGTCAAAATTAGGTATTGAAATATCATTATCCTGAGGAGGTAATTTGATTGTACATAAAACAATTATCATGATACCACAAACGATTGAGAAAAAGTGGTATCTGCAAAACCTGGTAAGCAATCCGTATTTCATATTATGGTGTAGCTCTATTATTTTCGCAAAGTTAAATATATTTATTACAGTTACAGTAATATTTGATAAAATATTATATTTGCAAAAAGTAAATATAATATTAACATGTGGAAAGACTTTTTATACCTGAACAGGAAAGATAAAATCGCGTATGCATCGTTTACAATACTTGTTATAACACTTCAGATCCTTATTTGGACAAGTGATAGCTGGATGCCTTATGCAAATAAGATATTCTCTGTTAAATCTTCAGTTGCGGATTCATCAATAGTTGATTTGGCTGAGAAATATCTGCCTGTTGACGAATCTGTTAATTCAGAAAGTTCCGGCAGAAACCGTCAAAAAAATAGTAATTACAATAAGGTTTCACTTCAACCATTTGACTTTGATCCGAATAGAATTGATTCAATGTCTCTGGTAAAAATGGGTCTCAGGCCTTATGTTATTAAAAATATGCTTAATTACAGGCGGAAAGGTGGTTCTTTCAGGAAACCTGAAGATTTATCCAGGATTTATGGTCTTAATGAAGATGTTTATTTAAAGCTGCAACCTTATATAAAAATAGAACTTTCGCAGACTCAACCGAATTCGGTTTACAGTGATGCCGGCAGGCAAAATTATTCATATGGTGAAACCGCAAGAAGGGATTATGCTGAGTACAAAACGGCAGTTACAATGAAATCCGGCGAAAATTTATCTTCGAAACTTACGGCCGCAGCGCAGCAAGGGATGCGTTCGCCGGAATTTAAAGATTATAAGGATGAGGTTAAAGATGCGAATCCCGTCTCATTTGAGCTTAATTCTACTGATACTTTTTCACTCAAGCTTTTAAAAGGAATAGGATCAGCTACGGCATCAAGGATAATGCGTTATGGTAATCAACTGGGTGGATATTACGACTTTTCCCAGCTTTCTGAAATCAGGGGTGTGTATCCTGAGGCAATTGAAAGCATCAGAAAATCTATGACGATTGATAAGTCTCTTATAAAAAAACTAAACATCAACACTTCTTCGCTCGAAGTCCTTAAATCTCATCCTTATATTGATTTTTATCAGGCAAAAGTGATTGTCGAGTTGAGAAAAGTCAGAAAAGGTATCAGGGATCTGAAGGATCTTTCAGGTTTTAGGGAGTTTAAACCTGAAGATCTTGAAAAGTTGAAGTGGTATATTGAAATATAAATACCGGAGCGTGTATCCCGATGCTCTGCAGTTAGGTCAGAGCAAAATGATTAACACCTGTTCGGGATCTTCGAATCTGTAACAAAAAAAAGCTCCGAAATCATCCGGAGCTTTTTTATATGAGTTTCGTAAAGAATTATTTCTTTGCACGGTTGCCATAACGGCTCATAAACTTGTCTACACGTCCTGCTGTATCTACCAATTTGGATTTACCGGTGTAGAAAGGATGTGATGATGAAGAAATTTCAAGTTTTACCACAGGAAGTGTTTCACCGTCAAGCTCTATCGTCTCTTTTGTGTTGATGCATGAACGGGATACAAATGTGTCGCCGTTTGACATGTCCTTGAACACAACCGGACGGTAATTTGAAGGATGCAAGTCTTTTTTCATAATTGTTATGTCGTTAATTATTTTGTATACAGATGGTAAATTTGTAATGGCGTGCAAAATTAGTTATTTTCGGTGACATCCAAAATATTTTCTGATTATTTATTCAAAAATCTCAAAACATACATTTTTTTCATTAAAAAAGACTAATTTTGCCGCGCATTTCAATAGGATCGGATTCAATAATTTTATACGATATAAAACATGGTAAACTACAAAGAATTAGGCCTTGTCAACACCAAAGAGATGTTCAAGAAAGCCATTGAAGGAAAGTATGCAATTCCTGCGTTCAATTTTAACAATATGGAACAAATGCAGGCTATAGTTCAGGCAGCTGTTGAAACCAAATCTCCGGTTATTTTGCAGGTTTCAAGTGGCGCTCGTAAATATGCTAACCAAACTTTATTGCGTTATATGGCTCAGGGAGCTGTAGAATACGCTAAAGAACTTGGAATGGCAAATCCTCAGATAGTACTTCACCTTGACCACGGTGATTCTTTTGAACTTTGCAAGTCATGTATTGATATGGGATTCTCTTCAGTAATGATAGACGGATCACATCATTCATATGAGGAAAACATTGAGCTTACAAAGAAAGTAGTGGAATATGCTCACCAGTATGGAGTTACAGTCGAAGGTGAATTAGGTGTTTTGGCAGGAGTTGAAGATGAAGTATCTGCTGAACATCACACATATACAAGACCTGAAGAAGTTGTTGATTTCGTTTCACGTACAGGTGTTGATTCACTTGCTATCTCTATTGCTACTTCTCATGGTGCTAACAAGTTTACACCTGCTCAATGTACACGTGACGAAAATGGTATCCTTATACCACCGCCACTCCGTTTTGACATTTTGGAAGAAATCGAAAAACAAATCCCGGGTTTCCCAATCGTACTACACGGTTCATCTTCTGTTCCACAGGATATGGTTGCTACTATTAATAAATATGGTGGTGAAATGAAGGATTCTATCGGTATTCCTGAAGAACAACTTCGTAAAGCTTCAACTTCAGCTGTTTGTAAAATCAATATTGATTCAGACGGCCGTATTGCTATGACAGCTGCTATTCGTGAGTTTTTCGCTAAAGATCCATCCAAATTTGACCCTCGTCAATATTTGGGACCAGCCAGAGAGTCTCTCAAAAAGCTGTACATGCACAAAATTGTTAATGTGCTTGACAGCGCAGGCAAAGCATAATAAGATCGATAATAAAAAACAGACTGCTTTTCAGCAAAAGAAAATCAGTCTGTTTTTGCTTTTTTATTGATTGACCATCAACGATCGGATTCGTTTTATTCTGTTCAAAAAATATATTCACAATTATGAATTATGCATATTTTCTGGTAACACTCATAACCGGTATTGTACTGGTTATCGGAGGACTTGGTGTTGCCATCCTGATATCGCCTAAATCAAACAATCCTCAGAAAAGGGAGGCGTATGAGTCAGGTATACCAACCCGTGGTACTTCCTGGATGCAGTTTAAGGTAGGTTATTACCTCTTCGCTATTCTTTATCTGATGTTTGATGTTGAAACTGTTTTCCTTTTCCCATGGGCTACGGTTGTACGTAGTTTGGGTATACAGGGATTGATAAGTATCGGTTTCTTTTTATTGATTCTTGTTCTGGGTCTTGCTTATGCCTGGAGGAAAGGAGCTTTGGAATGGAAATAAAAAACATTAAAATCAAGGGTATTAAAAATGATGAGTTTAAGGATAATGAATACCTTGAAAAATATGTTGAGGAACTAAGAGCTAACGGAGTTAACGTTATGGTCGGAGTACTTGATGATATTATCAACTGGGGACGATCCAACTCACTTTGGCCTCTTACGTTTGCTACAAGTTGTTGCGGTATTGAGTTTATGTCTGTGGGTGCTGCCCGTTATGACTTTGCGCGTTTTGGTTTTGAAGTAACCAGAAATAGTCCACGTCAGGCTGATGTGGTCATTGTTGCCGGAACTATTGTAGATAAGATGGCACCAATCCTGAAACGTCTTTATGATCAGATGGCTGAACCCAAGTATGTAATTGCTATGGGTAGTTGTGCTATTTCAGGCGGACCTTTCTGCAACTCTTATTGTGTTGTCAAAGGAGTTGAGGAAGTTATTCCTGTTGACGTTTATGTACCGGGCTGTCCACCTAAACCGGAAGCTCTTTTATATGGAATGATGCAGCTTCAGCGTAAAGTAAAACTGGAACGATTCGCATTCAAAGAAAAGAAAAAGGAAAACGAATAGATGGAAAATATAAGACAACTCATAGGGGCTAAGTTTCCTGAAGCCCTGATTGAAGAAAAAGAAATACTCACGATATCGGTGAAACCCGAACAACTGAGATCATTGGCATTGACTCTCAAAAATGAAGAGTCTGCAAAAATGGATTTCCTGATTCAGCTTACAGGAGTTGATTACGGTGATGCTCTTGGTGTAGTTTATTTGCTGAGTTCTTCAAAAGATTTAAAGAACTGCGTTGTAATCAAGACATCAACTGATGATCGTGAAAATCCCGTGTTGCCTACAGTATCTGATATCTGGGGTACAGCATTATTAAATGAAAGGGAAGTTTTCGGATTTTTCGGAATCAAATTTATAGATCATCCCGATATGCGTCATCTCTTCCTGACAGACAGATGGAAAGGATATCCGTTCAGGAAAGATTATGACCCAAGCCGTACCATAAATCCTGTTAATACTACCAGCTATGAAATGTCTGAGGACTCATCAAAATGGGTTAGAGGCGAAGATGGTATTAAAGAGGAAAAGATTAAATTGTTCAAGGATGATGATTATGTTTTGAATATCGGACCTCAGCATCCTGCTACTCACGGGGTATTGCACTTCAGAACTGTACTTGACGGTGAAATAATTAATAAAATTGATGTAAACTGCGGATATATCCATCGTGGTATTGAAAAGTTAAGTGAAACACTGACTTATCCACAGATACTTCATTTTACTGACAGGCTTGATTACCTGTCTGCTCATATAAACAGACATGCACTTTGTATGTGTGTTGAAAAAGCGGCTTCAATCGAGGTGCCTCGCAGAGCTGAATTCATTCGTACAATTATGGATGAATTGACCAGAATAACTTCACACCTGCTTTCATGGGCTTGTATATGTATGGATATGGGTGCTCTGACAGCTTTCATTTACGGAATGCGTGACAGAGAGAAAATCCTTGATATATTTGAACAAACTACAGGCGGAAGATTGATACAGAATTATAATGTTATAGGAGGCGTAATGGCTGACCTGCATCCTGATTTTGTTTCAAAGGTTAAAGAGTTTATCCCTTATATGAGGAAGAATCTCAAAGAATACCATCAGCTCTATACCGGTAATGTGATTGCCAGAAACAGGATGATCGGTGTCGGTATACTTTCAAAAGAAACAGCGATTTCATATGCAGTAAGCGGACCTGTTGGACGTGCTTCCGGTTTCCACTGTGATTTGAGAAAAATTACTCCTTATGCTGCATACGATGAAGTTGATTTCAAAGAAATTGTACGTACTGAAGGAGATTCAATGGCTCGTTATCTGAACCGCCTTGACGAAATTGAGGAATCACTGCACATTATTGAACAACTGATTGACAGGATACCTGAAGGTGATTATTGCGCTAAAACAAAGGCTATTATAAAGTTACCTGAAGGAGAATATTTCCAGAGAATCGAAGCTGCCAGAGGTGAATTCGGCGTTTATATATTAAGTAAGGGTGATAAAACTCCTTACAGACTTAAGTTCCGTTCTCCTTCTATGGCTTTGGTTTCAATAATGGATACTGTATGTCATGGAGCAAAAATTGCCGACTTGATTACGATTGGCGGATCTATGGACTATGTGATCCCGGATATAGACAGATAAGGTTAAATAATAAATATTTGAAATATGTTTGATTTTTCAATATGGACTTCATGGGCTGACAAATTTCTGAGGACTTATCTTCAGGAATTCTGGGTGCTCGCGATTGAGTTTGTCGTTGTTGGGGTCCTTCTACTGGCATTATATTGTATTATCGCCCTGGTTCTTATATACTTTGAAAGAAAGATTTGTGCTGCTTTCCAGTGCAGACTTGGTCCGAACAGGGTAGGTAAATGGGGTGTATTTCAGAGTGTGGCGGATATGCTCAAGATGTTGATTAAGGAAATTATTCCTATCAACCATACTGACAAATTCCTGTTTTATCTTGCACCATTCTTTGTTTTAGTTGCTTCTTTTCTGGCTTTTGGTGCTATTCCATTCGGAAGAGGCTTACAGGCTTTTGACTTTAATATTGGTATATTTTATATAATCGCGGTTTCATCTCTGGGAGTTATTGGTATACTTATGGCCGGTTGGGCAAGTAACAATAAGTATTCAATGATCGGAGCCATGCGTAGTGGTGCACAGTTGATAAGTTATGAATTATCTGCCGGGCTTTCATTGATGACAATTGTTGTACTGTCAGGAACAATGCAGTTTTCTGATATTGTTGCTAATCAGGCTGATACATGGTATCTTTTCCAGGGACACATCCCTGCTGTAATAGCATTTATAATATATCTTATTGCAGGTCACGCTGAAACCAATCGTGGCCCTTTTGACTTACCTGAGGCTGAATCAGAGTTAACTGCAGGATATCATACTGAATACTCAGGTCTTCAGTTTGGTTTCTTCTATCTTGCTGAATATCTGAACATGTTTATTATTGCTTCTATTGCAACTACAATGTTCTTAGGAGGCTGGATGCCTTTCCATATTTCGGGACTCGACGGATTTAATCAGGTCATGGATTATATACCATCTGTAATCTGGTTCTTCGGAAAAGCTTTTGCTCTGATGTTCCTCAGCTTATGGGTCAGATGGACATTCCCGCGCTTGCGTATTGACCAGCTTTTGCATCTGGAATGGAAGTATCTGCTGCCGATAAATATGGTAAATCTTTTACTTATGGTTGTCCTTGTAATTTATGGATTGCTGTTTTAATTATCCTGAATAAATAATAAAATGAAGTCATTAATTAATTATATAGCAAGCATTTTCACGGGAGTATATTCTCTGTTATCCGGAATGGCGGTTACGATAAAAGAGTTTTTTACTAAAAAAGTAACAGAGCAATATCCTGAAAACCGTGCTACCCTTGTAGTTTCAGAACGTTTCAGAGGTCAGCTTGTAATGCCTCATGATGAAAACAATGAGCATGCCTGTACTGCCTGCGGTATTTGCCAGATGAATTGTCCTAATGGTACAATTAAAGTTATTTCTAAAATGCAGGAACCTGCTGAAGAAGGCGGAAAACCAAAGAAAGTACTGGATAAATATATTTACGACCTTGGTATGTGTACATTTTGTAATCTGTGCGTAATCACATGCCCGTCTGATGCAATTGAGTTTAGAAACACTTTTGAGAATTCTGTCTTTACAAGAGGCAAACTTGTTGAACAACTCAACAATGAAGGTTCAAAAATGAGAGAAAAAAATAAACAATAAAAGATATGGCTGAACAAATCATATTCTATGTTCTGGCGATTGTAATCGTCGCATTTTCAATCTTCTCGGTGGTATCGAGAAGGATATTACGTGCAGCTACATACTTGCTGTTTGTATTGCTGGCGACAGCCGGTCTGTATTTTATAATGGGTTATCAGTTTCTGGCCGGTGTTCAGATCTCTGTTTATGCCGGTGGTATTATGGTACTGTACATTTTCTCAATTCTTCTTACAAGTCATGCCGGAGATAAGGCAAAAAGACCGGGATGGAAAAAGGTTTTGCCTGCTGCTGCGGTTTCGCTTGCAGGATTGGCAATATGTGCACATATTATAATCAGAAATGTATACAAGGTTTCTCAACTTTCTGTATTTCATGAACCTACAATGCAACAGATAGGTAATACTATGATGGGTACGGATAAATATCAGTATTTGTTACCTTTTGAAGCAATAAGTATTTTGCTGCTCGCATGTATTGTGGGAGCTATTATGATTGCAAGAAAACGATAGTTCAAAGAAAAAAATAAAAGATATGAGTAATATTCCATTGATAGCCTATCTGGCATTAAGCACGATTATGTTTTTTGCAGGTGTTTACGGCTTTTTGTCACGCAGAAACATGCTTACAATCCTTATGTCGCTTGAACTAATGCTGAATGCAGCTGATATTAATTTTGCTGCTTTTAACAGGTATTTATTTCCCGGTCAACTGGATGGTATGTTTTTCAGCATTTTCGCCATTGGTGTTTCAGCTGCTGAAACCGCTATAGCAATTGCAATAATCATTAATATTTACCGCAACCTGAAGAACATCAATTCTGATGAGGTTAATAAAATGAAATTCTGATGATGAGTTACACATTAATTATAGTAGTCTTACCGATATTGATGTTTTTAGTTCTCGGTTTAGGCGGTAACAAGATGAAACCGGTTGTTGCCGGTGTTCTGGGCTGTGAGTTTGTCTGTTATGACTTTGGTTTCGTACTTTACGGCTTACCAGTACTTTTTTCAGATTGGTAAGGTGGATGGTGTCTACCAGACCATTACGGCATTTAATTTTGAATGGTTAAAACTGACTGATAGGTTGCATATCGATCTTGGCATTATGCTGGATCCGATTTCAGTGATGATGCTGGTTGTAATTACAACCGTATCTCTGATGGTTCATATTTACAGTCTTGGTTATATGAAAGGTGAAAAAGGATTTCAACGCTATTATGCTTTGCTTTCTTTGTTCTCATTCTCAATGCTCGGATTAGTTGTAGCAACAAATATTTTCCAGATGTATATTTTTTGGGAGCTTGTTGGTGTTTCATCTTATTCGCTTATTGGTTTTTATTATACCAAACCTTCTGCTGTTTCAGCTTCAAAGAAAGCATTTATCGTAACAAGGTTTGCCGACATGTTTTTCCTGATTGGCATTCTTGTTCTGTCATATTTCACTGGTACATTTGATTTCCAAAGTTTAATCGGGCAAGCGGGACCGGCGATGGTTCAACCAATTGGTCTTTCTTTCATGGGGATATCTGTTTTGTCCTGGGCAATGATGCTGATATTTATAGGTGGTGCAGGTAAATCAGCAATGTTGCCTTTCCACATCTGGTTGCCGGATGCTATGGAAGGTCCGACTCCTGTTTCTGCATTGATACATGCAGCAACAATGGTTGTTGCCGGTGTATTCCTTGTAGCAAGAATGTTTCCGGTTTATGTTCTTGGAGCACCTGATGTACTGCATATTATCGGATATGTAGGTGCCATAACTGCTTTATTCGCTGCGATAGTCGCTTGTACTCAGACAGATATCAAACGTGTACTAGCATTCTCGACTATATCTCAGATTGCTTACATGATTACCGCTCTCGGGGTTTCTGGTTTCGGAGGTCATGAAGGTGTTGGTTATATGGCTTCTATGTTCCATTTGTTTACACACGCATTCTTCAAGGCATTGTTGTTCCTCGGAGCAGGTGCTGTAATTCATGCTGTTCACAGTAATGAGATGAAGGATATGGGTGGACTAAGGAAATTCATGCCGATTACGAATATCACTTTCCTTATTGCCTGTCTTTCAATTGCGGGTATTCCTCCTTTCTCAGGTTTCTTCAGTAAGGATGAAATCCTGCTTGCTGCATTTGAAGGTGATAAGATAATATTCGGAATACTTTATTTCTGTGCAGGTCTTACCGCTTTTTATATGTTCCGTCTTTATTACAGGATTTTCTGGGGTGAAAATGATAAGAATTATCATCATACTCCGCACGAAGCTCCTGCGAATATGACTATACCTCTTATATTTCTTGCTACACTCACTTGTGTAACCGGTTTTATACCTTTCTCTAAATTAGTTACAAGTGATATGAAACCTTTTGAATCTCATATTGATTTATTGGTAGCATCATTAAGTGTGCTTGTCGGAGCAATCGGTATAATAATAGCGAGAGTAATGTATCGCAAATCAAATGACAAGCCTGATGTTGTTGCTGCTAAGATTAGTGGTTTATATAAGGCTTCACATAATAAGTTCTGGTTTGATGAAATCTGGTTGTTTGTAACACATAAAATTGTTTTCAATCTGATATCAAGACCTATTGCCTGGTTTGACCGCTATATTATTGATGGATTTATGAATATGATGTCAACTGTGACAAATAGCGTTTCCAGAAAAATTAAGGTTATACAATCAGGGGAAATACAGGATTATGCATGGGCTTTCATTGCTGGAACCCTGGCTATAATTGTACTTGTTGTATTCATTTGATAGACTAATTTGTAATAATAGATAAACGATAAAGAATATGAATTTTCTTTCATTATTTGTTGCAATACCTCTGTTAATGCTTCTTGCATTCATTCCATGCAAAAGTATGAAGGCTATCAGGACGGTGGCTGTAACCGGAGCATCATTGCTTTTAGCACTTTCTTTTGCTACCCTTTATTTGTTCATAGCTGAAAGGAATGCTGGGAACACGGCTGATATGTTGTTTACTGCCGATGTCATGTGGTATCAGGCTTTAAATGTTCATTATTCAGTGGGAGTGGATGGCGTAACTGTTGCAATGTTGCTTTTATCCTCAATCATTGTTTTCACTGGTGTTTTTGCATCATGGAAAATGGCTCCACTGACAAAAGAGTTTTTCATGTGGTTTTCGCTTCTTGCTATAGGTGTTTATGGTTTCTTCATTTCAGTAGACCTTTTCACTATGGTGCTTTTCTACGAAGTGGCACTTATTCCTATGTACCTGTTGATTGGTGTATGGGGCACAGGTCGCAAGGAGTATTCAGCCATGAAGCTTACCCTGATGCTTATGGGTGGTTCTGCTTTTATGATTTTAGGTATTCTGGGTATTTATTACAATTCAGATGCCGGAACAGGTCAGTTTACATTTAATGTTCTGGAAATTGCAAAAAATCATATTCCCATTGAAGCCCAGAGAATTTTCTTCCCTTTGACTTTTGTTGGATTTGGTGTTTTGGGCGCAATGTTCCCGTTCCATACATGGTCTCCTGATGGTCATGCTTCAGCTCCTACAGCTGTATCAATGCTACATGCCGGAGTTTTGATGAAGCTTGGTGGTTATGGTTGTTTTCGTATTGCTATTTCTTTGATGCCTGAAGCAGCGCATGAACAGGCTCCTATATTTCTGATTCTTACAGGTATCAGTGTAGTATATGGTGCTTTTGGTGCTATCATGCAGAAAGACCTTAAATATATCAATGCTTACTCATCTGTGAGCCATTGTGGTCTTGTTCTTTTTGCTCTTCTCATGCTCAATGAAACCGCTACAAATGGTGCAGTAATGCAAATGTTATCTCACGGTTTGATGACAGCTCTTTTCTTTGCTTTAATCGGTATGATATATGGAAGAACTCATACAAGGGATATCCGCGAAATGGGAGGTCTTATGAAAGTAATACCATTCTTATCCGTATGTTATGTTATCGCCGGTTTGGCTTCATTAGGTTTACCTGGTTTCAGCGGTTTTGTTGCTGAAATGACAATATTTGTCGGTTCTTTCCAACATAATGATATGTTCCACAGAGTATTCACAATCGTTGCCGTGTCTTCGATAGTTATTACAGCTGTTTATATTTTGAGAGTTGTTGGAAAAATACTTTATGGAGGACTTCAGGATCAGCATCATGCTGAGTTAACCGATGCCGTCTGGTACGAAAAAGTAGCCGTTGTGATTTTAATTGTTTGCATTGCTGGTATAGGTATGTACCCAAGCTTTATTTCCGAAATTATCGGTGGAAGTCTTACTAATCTTGCTATTTGGTAATGACTTTTTGATTAGACCTTTGATTGATAATATTATACAAATTATATGATGAATTTAAGCAACTATTTGATGATGAGACAGGAGATGTCACTTCTTGTGGTTTTCCTCATTCTGATCATTTATGATCTGGCAGCTTCGGAAAAGCTAAAGAAATATTTTCAGCCTGTAGGTTGTCTGCTATTTCTTGCTCATACAGTTTACGGTTTTCTTATAAATGATTTTGGAGCTTCTTTTCAAGGTATGTATGTTTCAGGCGCAACTGAAACTATGATAAAGAATATTTTGAATATAGGAGTTTTATTCGTGTTCCTGCAGTCAAACGGCTGGCTGTCAAAACCTGAAGCAAGCTTTAAGAGGGGTGAGTTTTATATTTTAACTCTGCTAACTCTTTTTGGTATGTACCTGATGATATCCTCCGGTAATTTCCTGTTGTTCTATATTGGTCTGGAAACTGCATCACTTCCTATGGCAGCAATGGTGGCTTTCGACAAATACAAAAACAATTCAGCTGAAGCCGGGGCAAAATATATTTTCACGGCTGTTTTCTCTTCAGCAATACTTTTATTTGGTATATCATTGCTTTACGGTGGTATGGGATCTCTTTATTATGCAGACCTGAAACCTCAACTAACATCTACCCCTCTTATTTTAATGGGGATGATTATGGTTCTGGTTGGATTATTTTTTAAGATTTCACTCGTGCCTTTCCATTTCTGGACTGCTGATGTTTATCAGGGAGCACCGACATCTGTGACAGCATATCTGTCAACTATATCTAAGGGGGCTGCGGTTTTTGCTATTATGACTATCCTTTACAGAGTATTTAACGCTTTATCTCTTGACTGGCATACGATTTTATGGTGGATTGTAGCAATTACTATAACCGTTGGAAACCTGTTTGCAATGAGACAGAAGAATCTTAAGAGATTTCTTGCATTCTCATCTATATCTCAGGCGGGTTACATCATTCTTTCGGTTATGACCGGTACTTCTCAGGGTATGGCTTCAACATTATATTACATTCTGGTTTACATTTTCTCTAATCTGGCTGCTTTTGGTGTTATTATAGCAATTGAAAACAAGACTGGTAAAGTGGGAATGGATGATTATAATGGTTTGTATAAGACGAATCCTAAACTGGCTCTAATAATGATGATTGCCATGTTCTCTCTTGGTGGTATTCCTCCGACAGCAGGTTTCTTCAGTAAATTCTTCGTCTTTACAGCAGCAGCATCTCAACATATGTATATATTGCTTGGAATAGCGCTTATTAATACGATTGTGTCTTTGTATTATTATCTGTTGGTGGTTAAGGCGATGTTTATCAATGAAAATGAATCACCCATCGAGAAATTCTCCAGTGATAATTATATGAAACTTTCATTGGTAATTTGTCTGATCGGTATGATTGTACTTGGTTTGACAAGTGGTGTTTATGAAAGCATAAATCTTGTAAGCTTTGGTATGAAATAAAAATATTTCTTATATAATAATAAAAAAGGCTTTCAGTAATGAAGGCCTTTTTTATTATCAGTGATTAAACGCAGCAAGCAGTGGTGAATTTTTGATTCTGTATATGGATAATTCATTTTATGCTAACCCCGCAGCAGAGTAGTGGGCAATGCGCGAACCGGAATTCACTTTCCCTGGTCAGTCTTGTTATAAATATGGTACTATTGACTCGAGTTGGTTTCCTCTTGAGCCTTTTATTAAAATTGTATAGCCTTCAAGAGGTTGGACTTTTAGATATTCGATAAATGAATCTGAACCTTCAAATATCGGATAATCAGTGTTGGTCTTTTTGAATTCCTTGCCAATTAAAAATACGCGGTCGAAATTTTGTTCAGCAATATTGAAAGTCAATATTTTGTGTTCTTCTTCACTGAGTTCACCGAGCTCTTTCATGCTACCAAGGACAGCTGCTTTTTTTGGCGCTTCATATTGGCTGAAGTTTTTTAATGCTGCTGCCATACTGGTAGGATTGGCGTTGTATGCATCAATGATTAGTGTGTTCTGTTCAGTTTTCATCAACTGAGATCTGTTATTGCTTGGTATATATTCCTGAAGGGCTTCACTGATATTTTCAGGAGAAATGCCAAAGTGAAGACCTACACAAACAGCAGCCATCGCATTTTCAAGATTATAAGAACCAATAAGGTTTGTTTTTGTTGTATATGATTTTTTACCAAAATCACTAAACCACCTGAAGTTCAGAAAAGGAGAACATGATATTACTTCACCAAAAACCGGATAACCTTCTTTTGTTGCATATTGAATCTGAGGTATTCCTTTTGCAATGCTGGTAAGATATGGATTTTCCATATTAATGAAGATTTTTCCCCCCTTTTCTCTAAGGTAATCATATAACTCACCTTTGGTCCTGATAACACCTTCAAATGATCCAAAACCTTCAAGATGTGCCTTTCCGACATTTGTTATCAAGCCTAAATCAGGATCAGCAATTTTCACAAGTTCAAGGATTTCACCCGGATGATTGGCACCCATTTCGATTATTGCAAGGCTGTGTTCTTTTTTTAATCTTAATAATGTTAAGGGGACTCCTATATGGTTGTTAAGGTTGCCCTGAGTATAGAGCGTTTGGAATTTTTTGTTTAAAACCTGAGCCATCAACTCTTTTGTGGTGGTTTTACCGTTTGTTCCGGTAATACCTATTATCGGAATGCCGCTTGTTGATCTGTGATAATGTGCCAGATCCTGTAATGTTTTAAGACAGTCCTCAACAACGATATATCTGTCATCAGATTTATAAGCAGGCTCATCAATTACAGCATAACTGCAACCTGAAGTTAAAGCCTGTTTTGCAAAAAGATTGCCATTAAAGGATTCTCCCTTGAGTGCAAAGAATAATGAATTTTCCGGACAGTTTCTGCTATCAGTGGTAACACTGTGACATTTCAGGAAAATGTCGTAAAGTTCTTCGATTTTCATACGTTATTTTTTATTTTTTACACTAAGGTCGTAAATGACGCAGCCTTCAGGATGCATATACACGTACAACAAAAATATGCATGATTTTGAAGATTTAAAAATTCATTTGTCATTATTACAGATTTTCAAATTAACTTTGTGAAAAACGGGCAATATAACAGGTTATTCCGGTAGTAGAAATTTTTTATATTTATGGCTAAAAAAATGTATGTCAATATAAATGGCAGTCTGGTGGATTTTAATGAGCCAAAAGTTATGGCTATACTCAATGTTACACCAGATTCATTTTTTTCAAGCAGTCGTTACATGTCAGAAGACGGAATTCTGAGGAGAGTCGGAGATTTCATTGACGAAGGTGCTGATATAATTGATGTTGGAGCTTGTTCTACCAGACCCGGCATTGAACTGGTTTCTGAGGAAGAAGAATTAATCAGATTAAGAATGTCATTGCATTTGATAAGAAAACGCTGGCCCGAAGTAATCATATCTGTAGACACTTTTCGTTCCAATGTCGCAAGGTGCGTGGTTAATGATTTTAATGTAAATATTATAAATGATATTTCTGGTGGTGAAATGGATTCTGATATGTTTAATACTGTTTCTGAACTTCAGGTGCCTTATATTCTTATGCACATGCAGGGTACTCCAGAAACGATGCAGGTGAATCCTCATTATAATGATTTGTTTAAAGACATTTGCATGTATTTTTCAGCTAAGATAAAAAAACTAAGAATGGCAGGTGTAAATGATATAATAATTGATCCCGGTTTTGGTTTTGGAAAAACCCTCGAAGATAATTATCAACTCATGAGACGTTTACCTGATTTATCTGTTTTCGGTTTGCCTATTCTTGTCGGTGTTTCCAGAAAATCAATGATTTACAGATGTCTTGGTTTAACACCTGAAGAAAGTCTTAACGGAACATCCGTATTGAATACTATATCACTGATGAATGGAGCAAGTATTTTAAGGGTTCATGATGTTGGAGAAGCAAAGGAATGTGTCAGATTGTTTGATCAATATAAAAAGTCCGGATTATGCCAATGATTTTTGGGTTAAAGGATATTATTGATATCCTGTTGGTCGCCTTACTCCTTTATGGAACTTTCAGAATAATGAAAGATTCGGGAGCGCTATCAATCTTTCTTGGTGTTCTTGCATTTGTTGCATTATGGGTGGTCGTTTCATATGTTTTTGAGATGAAGCTGATGGGAGCCATCATGGACAAATTTATCAGTGTTGGAGCAATAGCCCTTATCGTGTTGTTTCAAAATGAAATCAGAAGATTTCTTGTAATGCTGGGTTCCAGGAAAAAATGGAAATCCATTTCACCTTTTTTGTTCAGAAAGAAAAATGCTAAAGAAGATTCCGAACATTGGGTTATGCAGATTGTTTTGGCTTGTCAGGAGCTTTCCAAAAAAAAGATAGGAGCGCTAATTGTAATTGAAAAAAAAATCAGGCTTGATGAATATATTAAAACCGGCGAAGATATTGATGCAAATATCAGCGGACAGCTTATACAAAATATTTTTTTCAAAAACAGCCCTCTGCATGATGGAGCAATGATAATCAGTGACGAAAGGATTAAAGCTGTTTCCTGTATTTTGCCGGTTTCTCATGATGAAAATCTTCCTAAAGAACTTGGGTTAAGGCACAGAGCGGCACTTGGCATATCTCAGGTGTCTGACTGTATGGCTATTGCTGTATCAGAAGAAACCGGAATTATAAGCGTTGCTTATTTTGGAGAAATAAAGCGAAAGCTTACTATTGAAGACCTTGAAAGGTTTTTGACTGGTAAAAAGCCGGGTGATGAATGAACATCTTGCCAGTAAGATTTGTTAATTCATAAAATTGTTTAGTATTCGTTTTTTTTACCCTATTTTGCTATCTCTATATTGCAAAAAGCTATATCTTTGTGCCACGAAAAAACTTACTCTATATTATGGATATCTTACAAAGAATGCTTGCCAGAGCTCAGGCAAAACCTCAAAGGATTGTCTTACCTGAGGGAACTGAAATCAGGACCCTGAAAGCTGCAGATAAAATACTGGCTGTTAAAGCTGCTAAAATTATTTTATTGGGCGATAAGGATCAAATATTAAAAATTTCTGATGAAAACAATCTGAAACATGTTGTTGAAGCAGTAATAGTCGATCCAAAAAACAATCCACAGAAGGACAAATATGCTGACCTTTTGTTTGATTTGAGAAAAAGTAAAGGTATGACTCCGGAGCAGGCTGCTAAATTTGTAGAAGATCCGTTGTATCTGGCATGTCTTATGATT
>CAZCWK010000001.1:46293-95268 GCA_964502355.1 uncultured Bacteroidales bacterium | reverse complement strand
ATGCTGACGGGGAAGTGGCAGGTGCTTTAAACACCACAGGTAATGTATTGAGACCCGCATTACAGATTGTTAAGACTTTACCGGGTATCAATGTTGTATCGGGAGCATTTCTGATGTTTTTTAAAGAAACCAAATGGGGTGAAAATGGTGTCATGGTTTTTGCAGATTGTGCAGTTTTACCTAATCCCAATGCTCAGGAACTAGCTCAAATAGCTGTAACTACTGCCTCTACGACAAGAAGTCTTGCAGGGTTTGAACCTCGTGTTGCTATGTTGAGTTTTTCAACGAAGGGAAGTGCTAAGCACGAGATGGTTGATAAAGTAGTTGAAGCTACAAGAATAGCTTTGGAAATGGATCCTGATTTGATAATTGATGGCGAGTTGCAGGCTGATGCGGCTATAGTACCGTCTGTTGCCGCCCAAAAAGCTCCATCCAGCGAAGTTGCAGGTAAGGCAAATGTTCTGGTATTCCCATCGCTCGAAACCGGAAACATAGCTTATAAGTTAGTACAACGTTTTGCTAATGCTGAAGCTGTAGGACCTATACTTCAGGGTATGGCTGCTCCAATCAATGATTTATCAAGAGGTTGCTCTCCTGATGATGTTTATAATATGATTTTAATTACTTCCAACCAGGCTTTGGGTAACCGATAAAAAATAACTTATGAAAATTTTGGTTTTAAATTGTGGCAGTTCTTCCATTAAATACAAGTTGTTTGATATGGAAGATGGTCACGAAATGGCCCAGGGTGGTATTGAGAAAATCGGCTTACCGGGTTCATTCCTGAAGTTAACTCTGGTTGATGATAAAAAAGAAACAATATACAAAGACATACCTGAACACAAGACTGGTATTGAGTTTATTCTGGACATCATTACCAGCGGGAAATATGGTTGCATAAAATCATTAAAAGAGATTAATGCTGTCGGACACAGAGTAGTACATGGTGGTGAAAAATTTAATCAGAGTGTACTGATTACTCAGGAAGTCATTAACAAGATAAAAGATTGTATAGATTTGGCTCCTTTGCATAATCCTTCCAATCTGATGGGCATAGAGTCTGTTAATAATATTATGCCTGGAATACCTCAGGTTGCTGTTTTTGATACGGCTTTTCATCAATCAATGCCTCCTAAAGCTTATATGTACGGTTTGCCTTATGACTATTATACTAAATACGGTATAAGAAGGTATGGTTTTCATGGAACCAGTCACAGGTATGTATCAAGGAGGGCTTGCGAAATACTTGGAGTGCCTTATGAGCATCAAAGGATAATAACAGCGCATATCGGTAACGGTGCATCCATAACAGCTATTAAAAATGGCAAATCAATTGACACATCAATGGGCATGACTCCTGTTGACGGGTTATTGATGGGAACCAGATCCGGTGAAATTGATGCCGGAGTGCTTACTTTTATTTCTCAGAAAGAAAATCTCAGGGCTAATGATGTAAGCGACTTGCTTAACAAACGAAGTGGTGTTTTAGGTGTATCAGGTGTTTCTTCAGATATGAGAGAGCTTGAGGCTGCTATTAAGTCAGGAAATGAAAGAGCTATACTGGCTATGGAGATGTATAATTACAGGATTAAAAAATATGTAGGTTCATATGCAGCTGCATTAGGAGGACTTGATATTCTCGTATTTACCGGCGGGGTCGGTGAAAACCAGTGGGGTACACGTTCGGCAGTTTGCGAAAACATGAAATTTCTTGGTATTAAGCTTGATGAATCCAAAAATATCGGGATGAGAGGCAAAGAAATGGTTATTTCAGCTCATGATTCAAAAGTAACCGTTATTGTAGTCCCAACCGATGAAGAGCTTATGATAGCCAGAGATACTCTTACAATACTATCAGACTGATATAATAGCTTTGATAAGGATAAAAAAATGTGCTCCTCAATAGTCAGAAAAGACTTATTGGGGAGCATTTATTTTATATCAACTTATTTCAGTCCTCAATCTTCAATAGAGAGAAGTTCAAACCCTTTCTCATCAAGTACGCCATAGGAAAAGTGATGAAACCATTCTCCCAATATTATTAGTCTGCTTTTCTTTGTAATGTACATATCAAGAAGTATATGCCTGTGACCGAATATATAAAAGTCAGGAGCATTATCTCCCGCATAAGCAGCATGTTGCTTTGAGAATAGTATCAGATGTTCTTTGTCTTCTCCTTTATATTTTTCGGGTTCAGTTCCCCTTTTTAACCTGCTGCTCTTTGCCCAGTTCAGGCCAAAAGACATTCCAATTGAAGGATTTAAGAGTGAAAAAAGACTTTGACAAAGTTTGTTGTGGAATATTTTTCTTATGAATTGAAATGTAACATTGGGATCGCCTAATCCGTCTCCATGTCCCATGAATATATTATAGCCATGTAAGGATACTTCAAGATTGCCTTTGATAACATCTACTCCAAGTTCTTCCTGAACATAACTATACAACCAAATGTCATGATTTCCTGTAAACCAGTAAACCGGAATCCCGGAATCAGTAAATTCGGCGATTTTACCAAAAAAACGCACATAACCTTTTGGTACAACATGTTTATATTCATACCAAAAATCAATCATGTCTCCAAGCATAAATAGCTTGTCGCAGTCATTCTTTATGGAGTCCATCCAGTTAACCAGTCTCTTTTCAAGATCACGTCCATTGGAGAAAGCCCTTGAGCCTAAATGTGTATCGGAAATAAAATAGGATCTCATCTGTATTAATTATAGGAATCCAAGTTCGAGTTTAGCCTCTTCCGACATCATTTCTTTATCCCATGTTGGCTCAAAAACCAGATTAATGGTAAGGTTTTTAACTCCTTCTACAGATTCCACCTTCATTCTTACATCTTCAACAATGAAATCAGCCGCAGGGCAATTTGGTGCAGTCAAAGTCATATCAATAATGACTTCTCCTTCGGCAGGAACCTCGACTTTATAAATAAGTCCAAGGTCATATATATTGACAGGAATTTCAGGATCATAGACTGTCCTGAGCATCTTTACAATGTTTTCCTCAATCAGTAAAAAATTATTTTCCATATTTGTCTTTTGTACAAAAATACTTCAATTCTGTTAATCAACAAATTTGTATTAGTATACTGTAGCATGATTACAGTTTACCCTCATCGGCATAACTGTAATAAATGTTTTCTCCGAATATAAGATGGTCAGTAAACTGAATATCGAGATTATCACAGGCAGTTTTTAATTTTTTGGTTATTCTGTCATCACAACTGCTGGGGTATGGTGTGCCTGAAGGGTGATTGTGGCATATAGCTATAGATGAGGAAAGCTTATCCAGTGCATGTTTCATTACAATCTTGGGATCGACTGTGGTTTCGGAAACTCCGCCATGACTTATTCTGACTGTATCCATTACCTTATGCTGATTATTCATTAACAGCAGCCAGCATTCTTCATGATTCAGATCCGTTAGTTTTGCATGAAAAAGTTCAAAGATATCCCTGCTGTTTTTAATTTGTTTTCTTGCTATTATCTCTGATGATCTTCTTCTTTTGCCGATTTCCAGAGCTGCAGTTATAGTTGTTGCCTTTACAGGCCCTATCCCGGAGAAGTTTTTGCACAAGGTATCAATATTTAGTTTACCCAGCTCGTTAAGGTTGTTGTTAGCATAAACAAGTATTCTTTTTGCAAGATCAAGGGCGTTTTCGGTTCTTGATCCTGAACCTAACAGGATGGCAAGAAGCTCTGCATTTGTCAGACTTGATGCTCCGTAATTAATCATCTTTTCTCTTGGTCTGTCTTCTTCAGCCCATTCTTTAATACTGAATCTGGTTTCACTATCAATTTCAGATTCATTCATTTCCAGAGTTGTTGTTTTTGTAATCATAGCATTAAGGGTAATAATAAAAATACAAATATATAATAATAAAATAATATAAGGGCTATAAAAAAAGTTCCTCAAAAAAATAATGAAGAACTTTTTTATAAAATTATAGAACTTTATCTTACACGTTCAGCATATGAACCGTCACGGGTGTCAACCTTGATTTTTTCACCTACTTCGATGAATAAAGGTACACGTACGGTAGCACCGGTTTCTACAGTAGCAGGTTTAAGTGTGTTTGTAGCTGTATCACCTTTAAGTCCGGGCTCAGTATAAGTTATTTCCAGTATTACGTGAGTAGGCATATCAGCATAAAGCACTGTTTCTGATTCTGCATGGACAACTACTTCAAGAGTGTCACCTTCTTTCATGAATTCAACACCGTTAATGCAACTTTTTTGAACAGATATCTGCTCGTATGTTTCGTTATTCATAAAGTTATAACCCATATCATCCTGATAGAGATATTGGTATGGTCTGCGTTCAATTCTGACTTCATCAAGTTTGACTCCTGCATTGAATGTCCTTTCAAGAACTCTTCCTGTTACTACGTTTTTGAGTTTTGTACGTACGAAAGCTGCTCCTTTACCTGGTTTCACATGAAGAAACTCTACTACAAAATAGTATTGTCCGTCAATGTCAATGCACATTCCATTTTTAATGTCTGCCGTTGTTGCCATTTTCTTTGTTTACTGATATGATAATTAAATTGTTGAATTTCGGTGAAAGCCTTCCCGGTCGCTATGCAACAGAGAAATTATATTGTTCGAAAAAAGAGGTGCAAATATCGGTATTTTCGCTCAATCTTACAAATTTTAATAATACAGATACATTTTAATGGAAAGACTATGAATATTAGAAGAAAAATTATCTGTAATAGATTTGTGATTTGAAAAAATAGTCTTACTTTTGCACGCCGAAACGTGAAGTTTTCAATCTATTGGGAGAAATAAAATTTAACAAACTATCATATGAAAAGGACATTTCAACCTTCAAACAGGAAAAGAGCCAATAAGCATGGTTTTCGTTCCAGAATGGCAACAGCAAACGGTCGCCGTGTACTTGCTAACCGTCGTGCTAATGGTCGCAAAAAACTTACAGTATCAGACGAAGAACGCCTGAGGGGTTGATCCTTTGTCAATACTAGAAAATTGAAAGTAAAGATGCCATCATCTTTACTTTTTTTGTTTACAGACATGGCGTGATGATGTTTTTTAGTATTTTTGACCTTAATAAAAATATCGGCAATGAATAAAAACAGTAATTTGATTATAAAAAATGCAATCATATTTGTAGTTGTACTTGCTATAATTATTGTTGCTGTACAATTAGGACTTAAAAAGTATACTCATCACAGTGAAGTGATAATTGTACCTGATATAACCAGTCTTAGTGTTGAAGAAGCTGCTGTTTTTATTGAAAAAAAAGGTTTACGATTTAAAGTAGTTGATTCATTACATGTTAAGTCACGTTTACCCGGAACAATAATTGAACAGAAACCTACACCGGGTTCAAAAGTGAAATTGAACAGGTTTATATTTCTTACAATTAATGCCTCAAATGACGAGAAAATAGTGATGCCGGATGTTATGGATTTCTCTCAACGTCAGGCTATGGCAACTCTCAATGCAATAGGTATTAATGTCGCTGATGTTGAATATGTACCTTCCGAGTTCAGGGATCTTGTACTTGATGTTAAATATAATGGCAGGATTATACCTCCCGGAGTTCAATTACCCAGAAACTCACAGGTAACATTAGTTGTAGGTCAGGGAGACTCCAAGGGTGAGATTTTGACCCCTTCATTAATAGGCATGACTATGGATGATGCTATTGAAATTGTCCATCAAAAAAGTCTTAATATGGGCGACCTGCATTTTGATAAAACTCCCAAAAATCCTGAAGAAGCAAAGTCTTACATGGTTTACAGGCAGGACCCCAAACAGGATAGTCCGGTTTCGATGGGACAAAAGATAGATTTATGGATGACTACTGATGTTTCACTTATTGAAGATCAGAGTGATTTTTCTGAAGACGACATTGAAATTTCTGAATAAGGATAATGTTTGACAATTTTAAAGAAGATACAGAATTTCAGGAAGATAATATCTTTACTGATGAGGAAATCGATGACATTTCCGATAATGGGAGTGAGGCACTTTATGATAAATATAAATTTATTGCTGATCACGGTCAGACTTTACTAAGAGTTGACAAATTTCTTGTTGACAGGATAACTAACGTCTCAAGAACCCGCATACAGGATGCTGCTGATGCCGGTTTTGTTTTTGTAAACGAAATACCTGTAAAATCAAATTACAGGGTGAAACCGGGAGACGTAGTCGTTATTAAGGTTTCAACTCCTCCCCAATATACAGAGTTAATACCAGAGGAAATCCCTCTTGATATAGTCTATGAGGACGAATCCGTGATGGTTGTAAATAAACCCGCGGGAATGGTCGTCCATCCGGGGCATGGCAATTTCTCAGGGACTTTAGTCAATGGACTTGCCTGGTATTTCAGAGAGAATAATTTATTTCCAACTGATGATCCTCGTCCGGGTCTTGTACATCGCATAGATAAGAATACTTCAGGTTTGCTTGTTATTGCCAAAAATCCTGAATCCAAATCAAATCTGGGAATGCAGTTTTTTAAAAAGACTTCACAAAGAAAATATATTGCATTAGTTTGGGGTACATTTGATAAACCAAGTGGTACGATAGTCGGCAATGTAGGTCGCAATCCAAAAGACAGACAGCAAATGACTGTTTTTCCAGATGGGAGTGCCGGCAAACCGGCGGTAACACATTATAATCTGATAGAGAGTTTTGGATATGTATCACTTGTAGAATGCATTCTTGAGACAGGAAGAACTCACCAGATCAGAGTCCATATGAAATACACAGGACATCCCTTATTTAATGATGAACCATACGGAGGTAATGAGATATTGAGAGGAACAAGATTTACAAAATATACTCAGTTTATCAAAAATTGTTTTGATATTTGCCCCAGACATGCATTACATGCTAAAACCTTAGGTTTTAAACACCCTGTGACCGGGGAAGATATGTTTTTTGACAGCGAGTTGCCCGAGGATATGAGATTACTTATTGAAAAATGGAGAACGTACATTTCTAACAGAGAAGAAATATAAATAAAATGGAAAAACGTAAAATAGCTATTGTTTGCGGAGGTTATTCTTCAGAAATGGAAGTCTCCCTCAAAAGTGCCAAAGGACTTTATTCATTCATTGATAAAGATATTTATGACGTATGGATTGTGGTAATAAGTAAAGACAGCTGGATTGTAAAACCTGATTCCGGAAATTCTGTTATGGTTGATAAAAACGATTTCAGTTTTATGTCCGGTAGTACTAAAATAAAATTTGATTTTGCGTGGATAACGATACACGGTACGCCGGGTGAAGATGGATTGCTGCAAGGTTATTTTGATATGACAGGTATCCCTTATAGTAATTGTGGCGTTTTGGCTTCAGCAATTACATTCAATAAATTTACATGCAATCAGTATTTAAAAGGATTTGGAGTACTTGCTGCTGAATCAGTTATGCTCAGAAAAGGGCAATATATATCCGAAGAAGATCTTATTACAAAACTGGGTTTGCCATGCTTTATCAAATCAAATGTGGGTGGATCAAGTTTTGGTACATCAAAGGTCAAAGAAAAAGAAGAAATCAAAAATGCGCTGGATAATGCTTTCAAAGAAGGGGATGAAGTTATTGCGGAATCTTTCCTTAAAGGTACTGAAGTAACGTGCGGCTGTTACAAAACAAAGACAGCGACTCGTGTTTTGCCTGTAACTGAGGTGGTCAGCCAGAATGAATTCTTTGATTATGAGGCAAAATACATGGGTCAGGTTCAGGAAATTACTCCTGCAAGAATACCGGATGAAACCAGAGACAGGATTCAGGCCATTACATCTATGATTTATGATATAATTGGCTGCAAAGGAATTATCAGAGTGGATTACATAATTACCGAAAAAGGAATATATTTGCTTGAAGTCAACACTACTCCGGGGATGACTGAGACTAGTTTTATTCCACAACAGGTAGCTTCAGCGGGAATGAAAATGTCATTTGTCATGCAGGAAGTTATTGAAGATAATTTTTTAAAGTAAAAGTATTATAATATGGATACCTTAAAGTTTGAAGATATCAGACCATACAGGGATGAAGAAATGCCTGAAGTAATTGAAAGATTATTAAATAATCCTCTGATTAGTAATTACCTGGGCTATATTTTACCGGGTGCAAGTGCTGAAGATCTGATGGCTAAGCTAAGGTCTTACAGGAAAATTGATGATTTTCAGAAAGATTTTGTCTATAATTCTGTCAGACAGCTTGCAAACAGGACTACAAAATCTCTGGATTTGTCCGGGTATAAATATCTTGACAAAAAAAGCTCATATACATTTATTTCAAATCACAGGGATATTGTACTTGATTCTGCTTTCCTTGATATCCTGCTGGTTGAAAAAGGGCTGGATACATTTGAAGTTGCGATTGGTGATAATCTTTTAATATATCCCTGGATAAAAGATCTCGTCAGATTGAACAAGAGTTTCATCGTGAAAAGAGATTTGACGGTGAGACAGCAGATGGTGGCTTCAATGGAAATGTCATCATATATGTATTATGTTATAAATGAAAAAAAACAATCAATCTGGTTAGCTCAAAGAGAAGGCAGAGCTAAGGATTCTGATGACAGAACTCAGCTCAGTATATTGAAAATGTTAAATCTTGGTGGCGAAAGTAGCGTTTTGGACAATCTCGCATCTATGAAGATAGTTCCGGTATCAATTTCATATGAATACGATCCCTGCGATTATCTGAAAGCTAAGGAGATGCAGCTTAAAAGAGATAATCCTGATCATAAAAAATCACAACAGGACGATTTGATGAATATGCAGACCGGGATTACAGGTTTTAAAGGACGGGTTTTTTTTAAGATTACACCCTGTATTTCTGAAGAGATTACCAAAATGGACGAGAGCATGCATAAGAATGAATTGTTTGACAAGATTGCCAATCTTATAGATATCAGGATACATACAAATTATCATTTGTATCCCGGCAATTATATCGCTGCCGACATGCTGGATGGTTTGGATACTTTCTCAAACAGCTATTCTGCAAGAGAAAAGGAGAGCTTTGTAAATTATCTCGAACAACAACTTGAAAAGATTGATCTTGAAAATAAAGATGAAAACTTTTTGAGAAAGAAGATGCTTGAAATGTACTCTAATCCATTGAAAAACAAATTAAAAGCTGAATCTGTTATTTGAATTTTCCGACAGACCATCTTTGAAAAAAATGAATAATCCAATGAAAAGGTTTTATCTGTTTCTTTTTGTCTTAATCCCCGCAATTTTAATGACTTCATGTATTAACTGGGGTGATGAAGAAGAACCTGTTTTGTATTCTGAAGCGATTGTTAATGTCAAATCAGGTGATGCTAAACCTGTTTTTATTACAGATTACAACACAACCTTAAGCAATACTTTGAATATAACTTCAGATACAGGAAAGATATTTAAACCCGGCGACAGGTTTTTTATAAGATTTCAGTTTGAAGATACAACTAATCATAAACCAAATGAATATAATATCAAGGTAGTTGAATATAGCAAGGTTGAAGTAAAAGACTTTACTACAATACTTTCTGATACTGCTAACCATTTTATGAGTCAGCCTTTCTTTTATTCTTACAGGATATACTTGTCAGGAGATTGGTTTAATTCAGTAGTATATACGTATTCTCCTTTAACATCTGCAAACTCCATGGTCTTGTTAAGGAGCAAACACGAGGAAGATAATCAACAGGATTCAAAGTTTCCGACTATAATAGTCAGCCTCATTCATAATGCTCAGGCTGTTAACACAGGATTTTATAATATGAGACTTAACAGTTTCCCTTTAGCTCCGTTAGTTCAGGAATTTCCATATGCTGATTCTATGAGGATAAGATTGAGCTGGAATGAATCTAGTCTTTCAAATCAACAATATGATTTAATATACCATCCGGTTTCACTGCCGGGAGGTTTGGATGCTTCAATTAATGCGGTTTCCAGGACCGGCATAATGAAAGTCAGGTAAAATAAGAAGTACGAAATGAAACAAATACACCCCCATATTTCATTATTAGTTAGTTTTTTATGCCTGCTTTTTGTATCCTGTGATTCAGCTATGGATAATCAAAAGGTCGAAACAACTATTAATTCTGAATTATGTGTTGTAAGAACAGGTCAACAAGGGTATTTGCTTAATGATGAGGGCGTTATCCTCGATCCGGTTTCGTCGGATGTGCTTGGTGGTTTTATAAACGATGATCGTGTACTTGTTACTTACAACATTGTTGAAAAATTGCAAAATTCAAATTCTGTAAAGGTCTATGATATACAACGTATTCCCGTGCTGGATGTACTTGGTCCTAATGAATTGGTTGTAAATATTAATGATCCCTTGTGGTTGAGTTCTAATCCATGGTTAGGTGGTGGTTACATTAATCTTGAATTCGCTTATGGGCGAAGTGATTTGAATATCAAGCATAGTATTTATATGGTGCAACAGGAAACCGAGTATTACAACGGGAAAACTATAATCCATCTGCAGTTTGGTCACAATGCAAAAAGTGATCCTGCAAAAAAGACTTCAATTGCATTTACATCTGTCAGGCTTTCAAGTATTAAAAATATCGATAAGGCTGACAAACTGGTTATTCTTGTAAATGAAGGGACCAAAAAATCAACTTATAATATTACTTTGACTAAGTAATCAGGAGTCAATAGTTTCATCTTCATCCTCGACCTTCTTATTATCATTAATCGGCTCTGTACCGGAATCTTCAATTTCTGTATCAAGTATCAGTTTCTCGAAAAAGCCTTCCTTTATGACGAATCTTTTATAATATGAGATAAGCAATGTGGTCATAGGAAGTGCAAGAATCATACCGGCGAAACCAAGCAACGAGCCCCAAACAGAAAGAGACAATAAAATTACTGCCGGATTTAATCCTGTTACGTTACCCATAATCTTTGGAGTGAGAAACAAATCTTCAATGACCTGTATGAAGGCATAAACAGCCAAAACTGACATCGCGACCAGCAGAAAATTCTGATCGTATTCAGACGCTTTTATTGCTCCCAATAATATGGCAGGTATAATTGTGACAGTTTGTAAATAGGGTACCATATTCATTATACCGGCAAGCAAACCTAAAACTATACCCAAAGGCAGGTTAATTATGGTGAAACCGGTTGCAAAAAGAATACTTACAATTAAAGCTATAAGAGCCTGACCTCTGAAATATTTACTCATCCCAATTTTAAGGTCCTCACCCACTTGTATAACAAAAGGTCTGTAGTGTTTTGGTATCAAGCCAATCCAGTTTTCAGATATATATTCATAATCCTTAAGAATGAAAACCAGATAAAGGAAAACCATAAAGACAACAAATAGATTCATTACAATACTCCCGGCGCCGGATACAACATTCCAGGCATGAGGTAAGACTTCTCTTAGAACACTTTCAATATCTCTTACATTTATGGTTTCAAATGAGAAGTTATTTATGAATAGTTGAATTTTTTCAATTATTGCAGGAGGTATTTCAAAGCCGAAACTGGATTCCTGTATCATCTTCTGTATTATGCTGAAAGCCTTCTGTGTTTGGTCAATCATAGGAGGCACTAAAATAAACAACGCGAGAAAAACAGCTCCAAAAAAAGTAATCAATGTGGCAGCAATAGATAATATTCTGTTTCTAAGCTTTAGTTTATATTGAAAGAATCTCATTAACGGATAGAGAAGATATGCCAGAAGCCACGCTATAAGGAATGGCAGCAAAACCGAACTGATACTTTTAACAAGTAATCCGGCACTAATAAGGATAACAAGTCCTATTATTATTCTGACTATTCTGTCAAGTGTGAAAGGCTTTCTTGAAGTGTTGTTCATGTTTTTGTACGTTTGAAAGCAAAAGTAATTACTTTTGTAAAAAACTGTATCAATGAAACGATTATTGTGGCTGTTAATTATTTTAATTTCCATCCGGTCTGAAGCTTCAAATACTTTATCTGTTTTTGGTCAAAAAAAATACAGTAATTCTGTCAACAGCATTTGTGTTATCGATCATAGTACAGGAAAAATAGTTACATCATATAATAAAGATGTTGCTGTAGCGCCAGCATCTGTTTTGAAACTTGTTACAACAGCAACAGCACTTGAAATCCTCGGACCTGATTATAAGTTTAAAACAAATATTGAATATTCAGGCAAGTTGATTGACGGTACGCTCAATGGCAATCTTATACTGATAGGTGGCGGAGATCCTACACTTGGCTCAAGGCACTTCAATAAAGATCAGCAATCCTTTATTTATACCTGGATTGACAAGATTAAAAAGGCCGGAATTAAAAAGATAAATGGTGATATAGTCGCATATTCAGGAATCTTTGATAATGAGCCAATTTCACCATACTGGATATGGGAAGATATAGGTAATTATTATGCAGCCGGCGTTTATGGTTTAGGAGTATTTGACAACAGCTTTCAACTTACATTTCGTTCAGGTAACCACGGATCTAAACCTGAAATTATTTCTGTGAAACCTGAAATCCCCGGACTTAAAATTGAAAACAGACTAGAAGCAGCTGATAACAATAAGGATAGTGCATACATTTACGGTGTGCCATTTCAGAATGAAAGATTCGTAACAGGAACAATACCCTGTAACAGAGATGCTTTTTCAATCAGAGGAGATATACCTGATCCATCTTCATTCCTGGCTGATTTATTTAAACAAGAGCTCATAAAAGCCGGTATTCAGGTTAACGGAAAAACCTATACTGAAAAATCTTTACCTGACAAAAACTTAAAATCCGTATTAATTCATACACAATCATCTGAAAGATTACTTGATATCATATCAAAGACCAATGAAAAAAGTGATAATGTTTATGCTGAGTATTTACTAAGGCATATTGCACTTTCAAAGTATCCTTATCCTGCCACTTCAAAAAATGGATTGTCTGTAATCAGAGATTTTTGGGATAAAAAAGGTTTAGATATGAATGCAATTGTGATGCTGGATGCTTGTGGTTTGTCTCCTTTGGACAGAATATCCTCCGCATTTCTGACCAGATTGCTGGATATTCAATTGTCAGATTCCCGATATGGAGATATGTTTGAAAAATCTTTGCCTATGGCGGGGCTTCAGGGATCTGTTGCTTCATTCTTAAAAGGATCACAACTGGCAGGAAAAGTAAGAGTTAAAAGTGGAACCATGCAGGGTGTAACCTGTTATGCCGGATACTATAGAAAAAAAGATAAGATTTTTGTTTTTGCAATGTTATCCAATCATTTAAATATTCCAAGAGGCTTTATAATTAAAGATATGGAAGAATTTTTGCTATCGCTGTGATATTTATTAATTTTGCAACTCAAAACTACGGTGTATGAATGCCGGTAAACAGCTGGAAAGGGAAATCAGGGAACTGAAGTTATTAGTAAAAGGCTTGTCGAAAGTTAAGGACTTTCCTCAGGAACTTTTTGAACTGATGGATAATCATATCGATTCAATTTCCCTTCTTATCGGAGGGTCATCTGAAATTGTCAGTCACGATCAGCTTACAGATGAGTTTATCAATAATCAGCCTGTTGAAGAGATAATAAGTAACGTTCAGGTTGAAGAACCCCATCCATTTAAATCATCAGAAATTGTTTATCCGGAAGATTCAAAAGAATTCAAATCTGTAGTTACTTCAAACAACAATATTGATAATCATGTTGTTTCATTAAATGATACTAAATCTGTTCAGCCTGTTTTGAATGACACTATTGAAACCAAAAGGTTAGTCGACCTGAACAGAATGCTTACACTGAACGACAGATTCAGGTTTCAAAGAGAATTTTTTGGAAACGACTCATCTAAAATGAATGAGTGTCTGATTGTTATCAATGGTATGGGATCAAGAGATGAAGCAATAGGATATTTCAAAGAAGCATATCCTGAAAGTGAGAAGTCGGATGCTTACGATGAGTTTATTGAAATGCTCGGAAGAATGTTTATAAAAAAGAGATCCTGATTATTATGGCCAAACTATATATAGTTCCAACACCTGTCGGTAATCTGGAAGATATTACTTTCAGGGCTCTTAATACCCTGAAAACATGTGATATGGTTGTTGCGGAAGATACCCGGACCACATCACATATTTTTAAGCACTTTGGTATTTCGACACCTATGCAGTCTCATCATAAATTTAACGAACATCAGACTGTTGGTCAGATATCTCAAAAGATTAAATCGGGGCTTAATATTGCATTGGTTTCTGATGCAGGAACCCCCGGCATTTCTGATCCCGGTTTCCTGCTTGTACGTCAATGTATTTCAGATGGAGTAGACGTGGAATGTCTGCCGGGGGCAACAGCATTTGTTCCTGCATTGGTAGTGTCCGGTTTGCCAAATGATAAGTTCTATTTTGAAGGTTTTCTTCCTCAGAAAAAAGGTCGGAAAACCAGACTCGAAATATTATCTGATCTTGAAGAAACATTCGTGATTTACGAATCACCTTACAGGGTTGTAAAAACATTATCGCAGTTGTCTGAATTTTGCGGGACTGATAGAAAGGTTTCGGTTTCAAGAGAAATAAGCAAGTTATTTGAGCAAACAGTAAGGGGTACTTTGATTGAAGTGGCTGAGTATTTTACTCAAAATGAACCAAGAGGTGAATTTGTTATTGTTGTATCCGGTAAATCGGATAAAAAAAATAAAAATCAGGATAAATAGCTGTTCAATGTATTTAATGGTTGAAGTTTAAAAATAAAAATGATTAAAAATTTAATAAAGATGAAACGGATTTATTTTTCTGGGCATAAGAATCAAATTCTATTTGTCGGAATGTTGATATCTTTTATGATTATGTTGGTTGCTTTTGCTGGATGTAATTATAAATCCAACGCGTACAAGGGTCTTGAGCAGGAGAGAGACTCCCTTTTACTCGAGGAACAAAAAAAGACGGCTGAGCTTAAACAGATGATGGCTGTGATGAATCTTATAGAAGAAAACTTTGATAAGATTAAAGAAGCCGAAAATTATGTCACTTTCCAGACTACTCAGGAGCAAATAACTGATGATGGTATGGATAGAATTGTTCAGGACATAGACTTAATCAGTAATACCTTGCTTGAAAACAAAAATCAGATTTCTAATCTTCAGAAACAACTCTCAAAGAGTAAGACTGCTTCTCTGGAGATGAAAAGGCTGATTGAAAGACTTAACAAGAAGATTGATGAACATGCCGGTACAATTACCCAATTACAGGAACAACTTGCTTTAAAGGATATCAGAATTCAGGAACTTGACAATCTTGTTTTATCTCTGAATGATACCGTTTCAGTGTTAAAGGGAACGGTAGCTGACAGAGAAGACAAAATTGTTCAGCAATCTGACAGAATGAATAAGGTCTGGTTTGTATTTGGTACCAAAAAGGAACTTAAAGAACAGGATATTTATACAAGAAACGGACTTCTTGAAGAAGGTTTCAATAAAGATTATTTCCTGGAAGCTGATGCAAGAACATTAAATGAAATTTCACTTTACTCCAAAAAAGCCAAATTACTTACGAATCATCCTGTAAGTAGTTACGAATTTGAAAAGGTTGATGATTTTTTAGTTTTAAAGATTACAAATCCTGATAAATTCTGGGAGATTTCTCATTATTTGGTTATAGAAGTCAACTGATAATTTCAAATCCATTATTTGGTTTTTATAAGCTCACATTGCACCAAGTCAGCATTTATGCCTGATTTGGTGCATTTTTTTTGCATTTTAACTAAAATTTTATCCTTTTCACATGGTGATATAATAAATAAATATTAAATGTCTATTAAAAATATTTATTGTTGTTTGCTGCGTTTATATAAAACCAAAAATATTTCTGTATGACAAATATCATTATTGTTTAATTATTAAATATGGTAAATAGTTAATAATCAAACAATAAAGCGATTGCTAAAAGTGTATTTTAACGCATAATTATTCATAAATGCAGTTCTTAGCTTAGTTAAGTGTTTATTCTACACATTTTAAGATTGAATTATTATCTGTTAAATGATATCAAAAAGTGTTTATATTTGTATATGGTTAAAATGCGTTAAATGCTGTTTAAAACGTTACAAATAAATCGAGAATGAACAAATTAAATGTTTAATTATGAGAAAACTGACATTTTTATTGGCTTGCCTTCTAGTGGCAAGTATAGGTTTGGTTAACGCTCAATCCAGGACTGCTTCAGGAAAAGTTCTTTCCGCTGAAGACGGACAGCCTGTGATAGGTGCTTCAATCAGTGTCAAAGGAGCTTCCGGGGTTGGTACAATAACCAATATGGATGGTTTCTTTACCCTGAATTTACCCGCCAATTCTAAGACTCTTGTTGTTTCATACATTGGTATGAAAACTCAGGAAGTTGAGGGTAAAGCAAATATGGTAATTCAACTTGAAAGTTCAAGTTCTGAACTTGATGAGATGATTGTCATTGCTTACGGAACTGCAAAAAGAGCACAGTTCGTTGGTTCAGCTTCCACAGTTGATAATAAACAACTCACTGCCCGTTCTACATCCAACATTACTAACGCATTGCAGGGAGCTGCTCCGGGTGTACAGGTAGTTAATGGTAGTGGACAACCTGGTACCAGTGCAACTATAAGAATCCGTGGTGTCGGTTCTATCAATGGAGGTACAACACCTCTTTATGTTGTTGATGGAGCACAATACAATACAAGTGCTTTAAATCTTCTTGACGCTCATGATATTGAATCTATGTCAATATTAAAAGATGCTGCTGCAACTGCTATTTATGGTGCACGTGGTGCTAATGGTGTAGTTTTGATTACAACTAAAAAAGGTGCAGCCAGTGGCGGTACAGCAACTGTAAGTGTTGATGCAAAATGGGGTAACAGCAGTCGTGCAGTACCTAATTATGATGTTATGACTGACCCTGCAATGTATTATGAAACCTTATATAAGGCATTATACAATTCACGTACGAATTCTGGTAATTCTGCAAGTGATGCTTACGCTTATGCTGATGCGAATATTTTCAGCCAGACAGGTGCGGGTTATCAGGTTTATACAGTTCCTGCAGGCGAACGTTTCATCGGTAACAACTTTAAATTGAATCCTAAAGCTACTTTGGGCTATAAACAAGGTGATTATTACTATACACCAGACAACTGGGAAGACGAAACAATAAAAAGAAACAATCTTCGTCAGGAATATAATGTACAGATTTCAGGTAGTAACGAAAAAACAAATTACTACATATCAGGTGGTTTCCTTGATGATCCAGGTCTTATCAGCGGTTCAGGTTTCAAACGTTATACTTTAAGATCAAATGTTGATTCACAGATTAAGACATGGTTGAAAGCCGGAGCGAATATCACTTATGGTTATTCAGATTATCAGAATCCGGGATACCAGACATCCTGGGGTAGTTCCGGTAATGTATTCTCAAATGCCAACCTTATGGCTCCGATTTATCCTTTCTTTGTCAGAAATGCTGACGGAAGTAAAAAAGTGGATGCTAATGGATATAACGTTTATGATACTGGTAACAGCACCGACTTCCTTCGCCCTGGTAATGCACCAAAAGGAAACCATGCAATCAACCTTTTGATTGACCAGAATCACGATTATACAGATTATGTGAACAGCAATTTCTATTTATTGTTTACTCCTTTCTCCGGATTTTCTTTTACTGCAAGGATTAATCCTTCTGTAGCTAATGACCGTAGCAATAGTTTGAGTAATCCATTTTACGGAAGTCCTTCGACAGAAGGTTCTGTAAGTGTTTCACATCAACGTTACGTTACAATGAACCAGCAGTATATTGCAAATTATAAGAAATCATTTGGTTTGCATAATTTTGAAGCATTGGCTGGTTTTGAAAACTATACATTATTGCTCCAGAACTTATCAGGAAGCAATGACCATTTATATGATCCGTTTATCGGAGAATTAAGCAATGCTTACGGTGCTGATCCAGCAAGTTCACGTGTTAAATCAAACAGCGAACATTATGCTACAGCAGGTTTCTTCGGACGTCTACAATATGATTTTGGTTCCAAGTATTTCTTTAATGCTACTGTACGTCATGAAGGTTCTTCACGTTTTGCTCCTGAGCAACGTTGGGGTACATTTGGTAGTGTGGGTGCTGCCTGGATGATAAGCAGAGAAGATTTTATGGATGCAACCAATGAATGGTTACAGGAGCTTAAAATTAAATCCAGCTTCGGTACTCAGGGTAATGACCAGTTGAGGAACTATTATGCTTTCCGTGACTTGTACAATATTTCCTATAACAGCACAACCGGTCAATACAACCAGGTTTTGAGCAGTAAGGGTAATAAAAACCTTAAGTGGGAATCACAGCAATTGTTTAATGTTGGTGCAGAATTCCTGTTGTTTAAAGAAAGATTAGGCGGTAGTGTTGAATATTTCAGCCGTTTGAATTCTGACATGCTTTACTCTATTCCAATGCCTCCGCATGTGGGTTATTTAAGTGAACCACAAAATGTTGGATCTGTTGTTAACAAAGGTGTTGAAGCAGAGCTAAATTATAAGATTATCAAAAACAGGAATGTTGAATGGTCAGTATATGGTAATATTACATTCATCGATGCTAAAATCAAAAAGTTACCTGAATATGTACAATATTCAACATACAAAGGCATAGCTCAAAACAGCTCAATACTTAAAGAGGGTGGCTCTTTGAATCAGATTTTTCTTGTAAGGTATGCAGGAGTTGATCCAATTACGGGAGTATCTCTTTATTATACCGATCCTGATAATGGTGACATGACTACAACTGCTAATTATGCAGATGCTAAACAGTCTGATTTAGGTGATGCAAGTTTTGACGCATACGGTGGTTTCGGAACAAATCTTGATGCATACGGATTTGATTTTGGTGTACAATTCGCTTACCAATTAGGTGGTAAGGCTTATGATGGTACATATCAGGAGTTAATGCATACAGGTAAACAAAGTGGTAGAAACTGGCATTATGATATTCTGAATGCGTGGACACCGGATAATACAAATACTAATATACCTCGTATTAATACTGCAGATGATATTGATCAGCAGAACAGCGACCGTTTCCTTGTAAGTACTTCTTATATTGGATTGAATTCACTCACATTAGGCTATACTTTACCAAGCAAATTGACGAAAAGCTTACAGATAAGCAAACTTCGTTTTTATGTAACCGGTGACAATCTTGCCTTATGGAGCGCAAGAAAGGGATTTGACCCTCGTCAGACTCAAAATGCTCAAGGTTCAGGATTAGGTATCTCTACTACTTCAGGAAACTATGTTTATAGCCAGATGCGTTCGATTTCTGGTGGAGTTTCATTAACATTTTGATAAGTAAAATTATGAATATTATGAAAATAAAATTTTTTGCGCTATCAATACTTTTAGTATTCGCGTTGTTCGCAATACCATCTTGTACTGACCTTGATACACATTATGAAGGTGGTACGGTTGACGACGAACAAATAATAGAAACAGTTGCGGCTATTCCTTCAAGATCTGATGCAGCTGTAAATGGTATGTATTCACTTCTTGGTACTCCTGATATTTACTTTGGTTCAGGACGTGCTGACGATATGGGTTATATGGCAGTTTGTTTAGGCCAGGATCTTAATAGCGGTGATATGACTAATATTGTATCTGGTTATGACTGGTTCTCTGTAGCTAATGAATTTTCTGACAGAACTCCTACATACGCTAATCCTCAGATTCGTTTTGGTTTGTTTTACAAAATTATTTATGCAACCAAAGGTGTACTGGCAATGATACCTGATAGTACTGATCTTGCTGAACTTAAAGCTAAAAGAGGTCAGGCTAAAGCTATGCGTGCTTTCTCTTACTTGTCACTTGCTCCTTATTTCCAGTTTAAATATAAGGGAAATGAAGACAAACCATCTGTACCGCTTAATATAGAAGGTGTAGATCCTCGTAATAATCCTCGTGTTTCTTTAAAAGTATTATATGAAAATATTTTAAAGGATCTTGATGATGCTATTGCTGACCTTGAAGGATTCCAGAGAGGCAATAAAGGTTTGATAGATCAGAATGTTGCTTATGGACTTCGTGCGCGTGCTTATCTTTATATGGAAGAATGGGAGAAAGCAGCTGCTGATGCTGAAAAAGCTCTTGCAGGTTATACTCCTTATGATATAACTGAAATTCAGGTTCCGGGTTTCAATGAAGCTAATGATCATAACTGGATTTGGGCAGTTCTTATTCCTGCTGAACTTGCAGGTCAGGATCTAGCAACATGGCCATCACAAATTGGTTCTTTCTCCGGAAATGCATATGTTCCTTATGGCGGTATCTGGAGATCTATTAACAAACTTCTCTATGATAAGATACCAGCAACTGACGTTAGGAAAAGCTGGTGGTTGAACGAGAATAAATATTCTCCAAACATTGAAACTCTTACCTGGACTGATTATGCTAATAACATAACATACAAAGGACAGGAAATTGTTAATGCTGTCATTCCTGATGTTAAAGTAGCGATGGCTGCATATGCAAACGTTAAATTCGGCCAGCGTTCGGGCGTTGGTGAAGCAGTAAATGATGGAGACTGGTGTCTGATGCGTGCTGAGGAAATGATACTTATCAAAGCTGAAGCTCTTGCAAAAAGTGGTAAACTTGCTGAAGGCAAACAGGTTTTACAGGATTTTGTTAAAACATATCGTGACCCTTCATATGCGTCTGTTGCCGGTTCTTTAGCTGATTTTGAAAACGAAGTATGGCTCCAACGTCGTGTTGAACTTTGGGGTGAAGGTTTTGCTATGGCTGATGTTATGAGACTTAACAGAAATGTAGTAAGATTTCATCCGGGTGAAGTTACCAATGTTCCTGAAGATTACAGGTTTAACATTCCTGCAAATGATCCATGGCTGTTGCTGCGTTTTGTTCAGAGAGAAATAACAAACAATGCAGGTATTATACAAAATGAAGGTGGAACTCAACCGAAATCAGGTGATGGCGCTACACTTCTTGATGGACTTACGGACTAGTAGAAAACATAAATAGATTTTAAATATGAAAAAATTAAATATTTTAGCAGCATTATCATTTGTGTTAATGATATTGGTTTCGTGTAGCGAAGAAATTACACGTGAACCATCGCCTGAATTCAATCCATCAAGCAATAAGGTATATTTCCCAAAGCAGGAGAGTAAAGTGATTGTCGCTATTGATGCTGAAACCATTGACGTGCAAATTGCAAGAAAAGTTGTGAAAGATGCTTTGACTTTAGATTTGAAGTATTCAAATACTTATGCTGATTTCTTTAAAGGTCCTGAGACGGTTACATTTGCTGCTGGTGATTCAATTGAAACTATACAGATAACATTGGGCGAAATTGAGCTAATGAAGGAATATCTATTCTCAATTTCAATTTCTGATGTCAATCAGACAGATCCTTACGCTGTAAGTGATGTTTATCCTGTAATTGCTTTGAATGTAATGAAAGAAGATTTTATGCCTTTCGCAAAGGGTATATACACAGATCTTTTCTGGAATACAGTATCAGCGCAGGAAAAAGTATTAGAGTATTCTTCGTCTTTAGAAGTCTATCGTATGAAAGGTTTATTTGACGGAACAGGCGATGATTTCCTTTTTGAATGGGATGGAGCACAAACTATAGTACTCAAGGATGGCAGTGGCCCAAAATTGGCAAAATATCTGGCTAAAGGATATAATACCGGTTATTATATGGCAGATAATAGTAGTTATGTATATGCATTCTTCGTAAGTGACCAAACCGTAACCAAAGGAGGAGGTAAGTTGTCATATGATTCAACAACTAAGACGTTTACATTCCCTATATTCTGGGGACTTGCTTCAGGATCTGGTTGGGGATGGAAACTGTCAACCTATCAGATAACAGAACTGCAGTAATTTATTAGTAGTCTGTAGTTGGCAGGGCATTACTTAATAATGGCAGTGTCTTATACAATTACTAAACTTCTTCAATAAGTTTACAGAGTAATATATTTAAAAAAGGCGCTTAACGGCGCCTTTTTTTGTGCCTTATTGTTAAATGTATTAACAAAGTTTCTTATGTTTATATAAGATTGTATTTTTTATTTGTTTAATATTGATATATTCCTTTATTTTGAAACAGATTTTAAGTAAAGATTAAAGTGTAAATTTAAACAATGGAGTGAACATACTTTGTTGAGATTTCAGGTATATGCCGGGTTTGGTATGCGACGTTCTATATGACTTCTGTGTAAAAAATAATAAATATTATATGAAAAAGGTTTCTTTAGTAATTGTAATTGTATCATTTTTGATTTGCCAGTCTGCTTTTTCAGATGGATTGAAGAGTGTAAGATTAAAAAACGGTTTCACCGTTTTGATTTGGGAAGATTCAACTAAAACTGAAGTTTTCGGATCTATAGCTGTCAAAACAGGTTCGGCAAATGACCCTGAGAAGTATACAGGTCTTGCTCATTATCTTGAACATGTGATGTTTAAAGGGACTGAGAGGATAGGTGCTCTTGACTGGACAAAGGAAAAGCAGTTGTATGAGAACATTATTGCAAAATATGATGAAAGGGCATTAACTGAAGATCCTGTTAAAAGATCGCAACTTGATAGAGAAATAAATGATCTGTCTGTAGAAGAATCTTCAATTAGTATCTCGAATGAGTTTTCAACTTTGATTGAATCGATTGGAGGTACCGGTCTTAATGCCGGAACATCTTTTGACAGAACTCTTTATTATAATACTTTTCCTGCTTTTCAACTTGAAAAATGGTTAGAGATTTATTCATGTAGATTTATAAATCCTGTATTCAGAACTTTCCAGGCAGAGCTGGAAAATGTTTATGAAGAATATAACATGTATTCAGACAGTAAATCATCGCAGTTGTCTGACAAAATATTTGCTACAATATTTGAAAACCATCCATACGGACGACCGATTATAGGTTATGGAGATCATCTTAAGAATCCCCAGCTGAGTAAGTTAATCGAGTTTTACCGTAAATATTATGTGCCGGAAAATATGGCTTTGATCATTGTTGGTAACGTAAAGGCTGAAGATATTTTAAAGACAATTTCAAGGAAATTCTCAAGGCTTCAGCCCGGGAGTGAGAGTATAACAGCTCCGTCTGTACTTCCCGATTTAAAAGGTTATAAATCGGTTTCTATTTCTCTGGGAGATTATCCTGAAATGGTTTTAACATATAATGGAGTACCTGAAAACCATGAAGATAAATTGAAACTTCAGGTTTGCATTGAATTACTTTCAAATAGCAATAAGACAGGTTTGCTGGATAAGTTGTCTCTGGATGGAGATTTAATGTATTCCACAGCCTCGCAGATTTCTTTATCATCTGGTGGCAGGATACTGATTACGGGTATTCCGGCATACGATATGGGACAAAGAAGATATGAATCCAATAAATCAGTCGAGAAAATGATGACTGACATAATAAACAGATTAAAATCCGGAGATTATGAAAGCTGGCTGCTGCAATCAGTTAAAGACAATATTTGCAGGAGAAATGATATGAGCTTCGAATCGTCGCAATCAGTCGGTAATATACTTTCCAGCGCTTTTGTATGTGATGTTGATTTAAACACTGTACTTAAATATGATTCGATCGTACAAAGTATTACAGTCGATGAAATCAATCTGCTGGCTAAAAAATACTTTAATGATGACAAACTGGCAATTTCAATAGTTGAGGGAAAATCAAAACAGAATGAGAAGTTGCCGGTAGCTGATAAAAATAAACCGGTTGAGTCAACTTTAGGAAAGGTTTCAGACTATAAGACCTGGTTTGAAACCATCGCGGTAGGAGATGTAAAAGAAAACTTTGAAAATTTTGATGATGTAAAAGTTGCGAAGATAAATGATCTTTCAAAACTATATTACAGACATAATAATGTGAATGATTATTTCTCGCTTACTTTAAAATATGGAGTAGGAGAGCGTGTTTTTCCTAAACTTGGTTTGTCTGCGATGTTGATGAATAGTGCTGGTGTAATGGATGCACTTAGTGCTCAGGAATTTAAAAGAGAGTTGAGTATTTTGAATTCTAACTGTAGTTATTATTCTGATGATGATTATTTATATGTAAGAATTTCAGGGGTAGACAAAAATCTGAAGGACATATGTAATCTTATAACAAGGCAAATACTGATGCCGAAACCGGATGAAAAGCAGATCAGAAATGTCAAGAGTCAACTATTGCAGAGCCGTTATACCGAGAATGAAAATACTGATGTCGTAAAAGAGGCAATGAGTGAATATATGATGTACGGCACAGGCTCCGAATACATAGACAGATTAAAGGAAGAAGAAATCATAAATTCTGATTTTGCAGAGCTTAAAAGTACTTTCCAAAAGTCTACAGGTTACGAAGCTGAAATTCACTATGCAGGAGCTCTACCTTTTGACGAAGTAAAAGAAATACTTAGTGCAAATCTGCCGCTTAAAGTCGGTGAAATTGCCAGTGACTCTCCAAAAGACAAAGCATTGCAGAAAATAACTGAGAATACAGTTTATTATATTCAAAACAAGGATTTACGACAAAGTGAAATACTGATTTATATTAACGGACCTCAGTTTTCACCTGAGAAGTCTGCCGGACTTACTGTTTTTAACCAGTATTTTGGTGGAGGTTTCGGAGGTCTGGTAATAAATGAAATCAGAGAGAAAAATTCAATGGCATATCACGCATCAGGTAATTTCTTTAAACCATTAAAGAAAGATTCTGAATCATATTTCTTTGGTAGTGTCGGGACACAAAATGATAAGACTATAGATGCTCTGACATTGTATTCGAAATTGTTAAATGATATGCCTTTGGTACCCGAAAGGATGAATACCATTAAGGATTATCTTTACAAATCTCTTTTGTCAGATAAAACGAACTTCAGAAATTCCAGTCAGGTATATAATTCATACAAGCTTTTAGGTTATGATGTTGATCCTGCAAAATACATGTTGCCAGTCATAAAAGATATGAATTTTGATGATTTAAAGGCTTTCTATGAAGCTAATCTTAAAGGGAAACCTGTCTCAATCGGCATCGTTGGTAATCTGAGCTCAGAAGATGTAAAGAAACTCGAGCAATTCGGTAAAGTTAAGAAGTTATCGGTTACAGATATTTTTAAATGAGTAATTAATCTTTTTTCTCTTTAATCAAAACAGACGATACAATTGAAACTGTAAGCAAGATTACAATGACAGATAAGGACATATAATTTGAAATGTGTAAATGATAACCTAATTCTTCCGCCAGCTTATTAAAACACATTTTAAAACCTATAAATGTAAGAATACCCGATAGTGCCAGCTTTAAAAACCGGAAGTATTGCATTATGCCGTTTAAGGCGAAATATAGTGATCTTAAACCCAGGATAGCAAAGATGTTTGACGTATAAACGATGAAAACATCATTTGTTACTGAAAGTACAGCAGGTATTGAATCGACTGCAAAGACCAGATCTGATGCTTCAATAAACAGAAGAGCAATGAAAAAAGTTGTAGCAAAAGTTTTGCCGTTAATTTTCACGAAGAAATCAGGTTTGGACATATCATCAGTGACAGGCATCATCTTACGGAATGCTTTAATCAGGAAATTTTTGTTGGGGTCAAAGTCTGATTCTTTATTTCTGTTTACAAACATATGGATGCCGGTATAAACGAGAAATCCGCCAAAAATGTACATTATCCAATCGAAATTGTTAATAAGAGCAACACCGGCAAAAATAAATACAGCTCTCATAACGATAGCTCCAATTATGCCCCAAAATAAAACTTTGTGCTGAAATTTGGATTCGATCTTAAAAAAACCGAAGATCAAAATGAATACAAATAAATTATCAATACTTAAGGACTCTTCAATAAGATATGCAGTAAAAAAATCCAAAGCACTTTCTTTGCCAAAGAATATTAATACGCCGATATTAAACAGTAGTGCAAGACCTATCCAGAATGCACTTAATTTTAGAGAACTCTTTATAGACGGGGTTTTATTCTTCTTATGAAAAACAAACAAATCTAATACAAGCATTATTATTACAAATGCAATAAAACCAATCCAAAAAAATATACCTGCTTCCATATAATTATAATTGTTAACCAGTGTGCAAATAAACGAGAAATGTACTTTAAAACAAATAACCATCAAACTGTAAAAATGTTCTATCTTTACAGCAAATTTATTAAAGGTTTATGATTGAGACTGCTATGCTAAATGAAAAGTCAGAGAAGACTGTACTTGTGGGTTTGATTACTGATAAGCAACCTGAACAGAAAGCAAAGGAATATCTGGAGGAACTGGCTTTCCTTGCTGATACAGCCGGAGCGACTCCCGTAAAGACATTTTTGCAAAGAGTTGATTTTGCAAATCCAAAGACATTTGTAGGTACTGGCAAACTTGCTGAGATTAAAACCTATGTGGTGGATAATGAAATAGATATGGCAATATTTGATGATGAATTGTCAGCTAAACAAGTCAGAAACCTTGAAAACGAGCTTAAGATTAAAATACTTGACCGTACCAATCTGATACTGGATATTTTTGCGAAACGTGCACAGACGGCGCATGCGAAAACTCAGGTCGAGCTTGCTCAATACAAGTATCTGCTGCCAAGACTTACAGGAATGTGGACACACCTTGAGAGACAACGTGGTGGTATCGGTATGCGTGGGCCCGGTGAAGCTCAGATTGAAACCGACCGAAGGATTATCCTTGACAAAATAGCAAAACTTAAGGAAGATCTCAAAATTATTGACAAACAGAAAGCGACTCAAAGGAAGAACCGTGGTAAAATGGTTCGTGTAGCTTTGGTTGGTTATACCAATGTCGGCAAATCTACACTGATGAACGTCCTGAGCAAATCAGAAGTATTTGCTGAAAACAAGCTGTTTGCTACGCTTGATACTACAGTTAGAAAGGTTATTATAGACAATCTGCCTTTTCTGCTTACTGATACTGTCGGTTTCATACGTAAGCTGCCTCATGATCTGGTAGAATCTTTCAAATCTACGCTGGATGAAGTCCGTGAAGCAGACCTGCTTTTGCATATAGTAGATATTTCTCACCCGGGTTTTGAAGAACAGATAGAAGTGGTAAATAAGACTCTTGATGAGCTTGAATCCCGGAATAAACCGACAATACTTGTCTTTAACAAGATTGATGCATACCAGCATGTTCAGAAGGATGAGGATGACCTGACTCCTTTGACCCGGGAAAACATCACTTTAGAGGAGTTGCAAAACACCTGGATGTCAAAGATGCAAAACAACTGTTTTTTTATCTCTGCAAAGAATCTGGATAATATGGAGACTTTCAAAAGTATTGTTTATGAAAGAGTTAAAGAAATCCATGTAACAAGGTTTCCCTACAATGATTTTCTTTTTCAGAAATATGATGAATCCGAAGATTTTTGATGTTAACCACAAAGCTTATATACTTATACTGAACTGAAGATCCCTGGCTGCTTAGTCGTGGAGATTCAATCTTTTTGTAAATTATCTCGTAAATATCAACTTGTCTTTTTTGGATAAATTGCGGTTGTAATAATAACCCTCATAATCGAATGCCTTGAGGTATTCCGGGTCATCGATTTCGTTTTCGATGACAAATCTGGTCATCATTCCTCTTGCCTTTTTAGTATAGACAACAATGGTTTTATAACCGTCAGGGTTTTCTTCGTAAAAATCCACATCAATGATTCTGGCTTTAATGGATTTTCTGTCAAGGCATTTAATGTATTCGCCCGAGGTCAGGTTTAGTAATGTTTCGGGGTTTCCTGAGTTTTCTAAAGCTTCATTGATTTTTGAAGTTACCTTTTGCTTCCAGTAGCCGTAAAGGTCTTCACCTGAATCATTACTTAATTTGTCGCTTACGTCAAGTCTGTAGGGTTGTATCAAATCAAATGGGCGTAGTATACCATAAAGCCCTGAGAATATCCTTAAATGGTCTTGTAAGCAGGCGAGCTGATTGCTTTGAAGTGATCTTACGTCCAGACCGTGAAATACTTCACCGTTAAAAACCAGAACAGCCTGTTTGGCATTTTCAGGCGTAAAAGGTCTGTGCCATGTAGCAAAACGCTCAGCATTGGTCATGGCAAGTTTAGTATTTATACCCAACAATTCTGCCAGAGCTGAAACCGATAGCTTACGTACCTGATTGACAAGGTCTTCAGCTTCATCAAGAAAATCGGGCATAGTGTGTCCCATGGTAATTTTCTCTTGTTTGAAATTTTGAATCTTTGCGGGAGATATAATAATCAGCATGGTTTATGAGGCTTTAATCGTAACAAATATAGCTTTTTAAAAAGTTCAGTCATGCCAATTTTGTATATTTGCATCATAATTCTAAATTATTTTTATCATGGCAGTTCCTCCATTTCATTATCAGGATCCATTTCCGGTAGGAAAGGACAATACAGAATATTATCTGCTGACAAAAGAACATGTTTCAGTCGCAGAGTTTGAAGGTAAAGAAGTTCTTAAGGTTTCACCCGAGGGTATGACGCTTTTGGCAAATACGGCAATGAGGGATGTTTCGTTCCTTTTACGCCCCGCTCATCAGAAGCAGGTTGCTGCTATTCTCGATGATCCTGAAGCTACAGAAAACGATAAATTTGTTGCTTTAACCATGCTGCGCAATGCTGAGGTTTCAGCAAAAGGAATACTTCCTTTTTGCCAGGATACAGGTACAGCTACAGTTTTTGCTAAAAAAGGTAACCAGGTCTGGACAGACGGTACAGATGAAGAAGCCCTGTCACTGGGCATTTACAAAACGTATACAGAAGAAAATCTGCGTTATTCACAGACCATTCCTCTTGATATGTACAAGGAAAAAAATTCAGGCTGCAATCTGCCGGCTCAGATAGATATCATGGCAGGTCACGGAGCTGAATACAAGTTCTTGTTTATTGCAAAAGGAGGGGGCTCTCAAAACAAAACTTATCTCTATCAGGAAACCAAAGCTTTGCTGAATCCGACAACGCTGGAGAATTTCCTGATTGAAAAGATGAAATCTCTTGGTACAGCAGCATGTCCTCCATATCATATTGCTTTTGTTATCGGTGGTACTTCTGCAGACCAGACAGTAAAAACTGTAAAACTGGCTTCTACAAAATATTATGATGAATTGCCGACTGAAGGCAATGAATGGGGTCAGGCTTTCCGCGATGTTGAGCTTGAAAATAAGATGCTGAGATCTGCTCAATGCATTGGTCTTGGTGCTCAGTTCGGTGGTAAATACCTTGCTCACGATGTAAGGATAATCCGCTTGCCACGTCATGGAGCTTCTTGTCCTGTTGCTATGGCGGTTTCATGTTCTGCTGACCGTAATATTAAAGCTAAAATTAATAAAGATGGTATCTGGGTTGAAAAGATGGAAGATAATCCCGGCAAATACATCCCTGAAGCATTGAGAAATGCAGGTGAAGGTAATGTTGTCCGTATCGATCTTGATCAGCCAATGTCTGAGGTCTTAAAAGAACTGACCAAATATCCTGTTGCAACACGTTTGTCTCTTAACGGTACTATCATTGTCGGCCGTGACATTGCACACGCCAAACTTAAAGAAAGACTTGATGCCGGCGAAGATTTGCCGCAATACATAAAGGATCACCCGATTTATTATGCTGGTCCTGCAAAAACTCCTGAAGGATTCGCTTGTGGTTCGATGGGCCCGACGACTGCCGGTCGTATGGATAGTTATGTTGACCTTTTCCAAAGCAAAGGTGGCAGCATGATTATGCTGGCTAAGGGCAACCGCTCTCAGCAGGTTACTGATGCTTGCCAGAAGTATGGAGGTTTTTATCTTGGTTCTATTGGTGGTCCTGCAGCTATTTTAGCTCAGGATAATATCAAGAGCATTGAATGTGTAGAATACCCGGAACTTGGTATGGAAGCAATCTGGAAAATTAAAGTTGAAAACTTCCCGGCTTTCATCCTTGTTGATGACAAAGGCAATGACTTCTTCAAGCAATTGAAGCCTGTCTGCCATATGAGTTAAAACAACAATTAATCTAAATGAAGTGGGTGTCTTTAATTTTAAAGACACCCACTTCATTTTCAAGCCATATCAATATCTCACATTTTACTTTCAACTTAAGATATAGCTTTTTCTGAAAGCTCTTTGTTAGCTTGATTAAGTTAATCGATTTAAAGATTAAACTAACTGTTTCAGCACGCTGAAACACCAAACTTAAGCATAAAAATATCAAACTCAGCACGCTGAATTTATTTAGGTCAGCTTTGTTTTTTAAAAAGTTAATTAGGGCATTTATTCAAATTCCACAGCATCCTCGTATGCTTCTTTGTGTAAGCCGAATAAAGAAACGATTTTGCCTGTGAAAAAGCCGCCGATAATAGCTAATAAAATAGTAACCAAAATACCTTTCAACTGATCTCCGGCATTAATTCCGTCAACGACAAGTATTGCTGCCAATCCTCCCAGTAAACCCGGGATACCGTGAAGATTTGAGACTCCACATGTGTCAATTATATTAAGCAGTTTTTCTTCGTGTTTCTGAATGATCGCAAATCCGATAGTTGATATGGCGCCGGCAACAATACCAATAATCATGGCTTCTCCGTGTGTAGCATAGTCGCAGGTTGAGCCTATGGCAACACCTCCTGCAAGGGCTGCATTTGCTATGTCTGCAGCATTGATTTTACCGCGAATTGTCACAGAGGATATATACGTTGCCAATGTCGAGCCGCAAAGAGCAAGGAATACATTTACAACTGTATAAGGTATGGCTTCTGAGGGAACGAGAGCTCCGCAAAAGCTTGGCCAGAATACCCATAAAACCATGCTGCCCAAAAGTGAAAATCTGTCACTTGTATGGTCTGCTTCAACAGGGGTTTCCCTGTGTTTTTTTGTGGTAAGTGATATAGCAGCCGAAACTCCGAATATCGCACCGAATGCATGGATTACAATTGACCCACCTGTATCAGCTACTTTACCCACAAATCCGAATATATCGTCAACTACAACAAGTTCATTAAACATATAAAATGGGATGAAAAGAAAAGCCAAAACGATGTATTGATACATTTTAATTCTTCCCAATATTGCACCTGCTGCAATTAAAAGACTTGCAGCACTAAATTCTGCCAAAACAAACTGTTCAATTTCACCTTTTTCTTCAAATATCCCGAGGCCTTTAAATGCCATATAAGTTGGAATTGCTGTACTAACCAAAAGGAAGGTTGCCGTTAAAGCTGAAAGTCCGTAGTTTTTGACAAACACCATCAGGAAACCAAAACCAATCAGTAGCATTGCCATTATATGTATTGCTCTGCCATATTGTTCAACTTCAAGAATTGAATTAATACCTGCACTTTCTGTTGTTTGTGCAAAAACTGAAACTGCAGGTATTATCAGGCAAACCATTAAAGCTGCAAGTTTTGAAATCGGGTTCTTCATAATTTTAAGTTTTGTTTATTGAGGTTCAAAATGAAATCAAAAGGTAAATTATACCAGCATAAAGTGGCTAATTATATCTATTAAATGTAAAATATATTGCATAAATATGAAAAAAACTGACAATATGTTATTTTGAAGCCGCAAATATAGATATAATTATAAAGCCACCAAAAAAAACAAAGATTTTATGAGTATAAATACAAATACGCTTACTGAATGGAATATATATACAAACAGTATTCATTTTAATGATTGCAGAATCCTGATAAACTGCCTTAAGTGTAAAGTTTAGTACAAAAAAAGGGTTGTCCAGATTAATGAACAACCCAAATATTAAATAGAATATCTCTGATTAGATACCGAATGAAATACCTAATTGTAATACAGAAATACCGTAACCAAGCTCAGCAAATGCTGCAAGTTTGTCTGATACCTGATATCTTGCACCAATAAATGCGGAATATCCCAAACCACTTACTCCTGTTGCAGCCGGAGTAAAAGCTCCAAGGTCATAACCGTAGTATTTGCTTCCCACTGCACTATATCCAAGCATAATACCTGCATATGTATCGAATTTGTCTATCAACTGATAGTGGAATGCACCACGTGCACCAAGAGTAAAGTAGCTGTACTTGTAGCCGAAAACTTCATTACCTGTTGGTGTTGGCCAGGCAGATTCCCATTTGTTTGTACTGTATCCCAGGTAACCTCCAACTCCGATTGATGCTTTTCCATCAAGAAGTCCATCTATTATGCCTTGTTCATATGATACAGAAATGGGAGGTAAGCCACTTTTGTATCCGTTACCACCATTATAAGTACCTATACCTATGCCAAGATTTATTACTTTTTCGCCTTTTGAAATGATGTCTTTGGCTTCAATAGTGATTAATCCACAGCTTGTCATTATCAACACAAGCGTTAAAAAGATTTTTTTAGTCATGATTTAAATTTTAAATGATTAAAGAATTTAAATAAAGGATTTCCGTTAGTGCGAAATTAAAGCTCAATACTTCCACCGGCAAATTCTGATTTTGCACGGAGTAAAAAAGATTTTGCACAGAGTAAAAATAATGTAGCTGGGAGTACTTATTTCAATGTTTCTTTATAAAAAGATTAAATGTACATTTGCAGTCTCAAAATAATACCATGTATCAAGAAGCTGAAAAATTAAAGTTGTTTAAAGACTCAGTAAGGATTATTATCTACAGTCTGATTTTATTATTGGTGTTTATCGGGCATTACTTTCTGATGAAGATTTCGTTTGAGCTTTTCAATGAGTTAAACAAGACCATAAGACCAATGCTAACCTTTTTCTGTATTTCAGGGACATTATTATTAATAATAAGGTCTAGAGCTGATGGGGGGAGAGCGAAGTTGATGTATGCCTTTATAATGTTTGTATGTGGAATGATTGGAGTGGTTTCATTAATAAAAGGTTTTAAGACCGGTAGTACTGTGGCTTTTGAATACAAATACCTTTCGACTACTCTGCTGATTTATGGTTCAACATATGCATATATATTCCTTTTATATCCTATTGAAGTACTCAGACCAGGCTGGCTCACGTTTTTGCGTGCAGTTCTTCTTTTTTTGCCGGTAGTAGTATTGATTGCAATATGTTCGCTGATTTCCTGTACATGGTTACGCACATTGGTTTTGATTTATCCGGTACTGGGATTATTATTATTACTCAGATATCACAAAAATTACGAACAATATTGTAATAATAATTATGCAGTATTGAAGGATATCAAGATATCCTGGCTAAATGATTATTTGTTTGGATATTTTATTATTACTCTGTCGTACATCTTTGTTATGCTTAGCAATGAGCCCAGAACAGGATTAATGCACAGGATAATCTTTCTGCTATTTTTTCTTTATGGTTTCTATCATGTCATTTTTCAAAAGAATCCTTATCCAGAAGGTTACTTTAAAGAAGGTTTGAACGACGCCGAGGCTGAGAAAGTAGAATCCGTTAAAATATATAATGATACCTTTGCTGTTGAAAATCACAAAGAAACGGATCCTCAAGCTGAAACCGAATCTGAAGTCAGGTCTCATTATACTGAAAAACTGACTGAATACAAAGAAAAGCTGGAACAATGGATGATATCAGAGAAACCCTATCTCCGTAAAGATTTCAAACTGACTGATATTATGGAGATACTGCCACTTAACAGGTCTTATCTATCAAGATTATTTAATGAAGGTTACGAAGAGACTTTTTATCAGTTTGTAATGCGATACCGTATTGCGGAAAGTAAACATTTGCTTCTTTCGCGTCCTGATTTAAGCATTACAAAGATTGCAGAAATGTCAGGTTTCAGTTCATCGTCGGTATTCTCAAGAGCGTTTGCACAGGAAATGAATTGCAGCCCTAAACAGTGGCGTGAAAAGTGTAATTAAAGTTTTACCTGTATCTCTCTTCTTCTTCGTCGTTCAGGATGCTAAGGTAGCTGGCGTACCTTGATTCGCTAATGTAATGGTTTTCTTTAGCTTTGAGTACTGCACATCCCGGTTCGTGTGTATGAGTGCAGTTGTTAAAACGGCATTCTTTTAAATGTTTGAATATTTCAGGGAAGTAGTGCCCGACCTCTTCCTGTTTCATATCAATCGTGCCGAAACCTTTAATGCCCGGAGTGTCAATAAGATAGGTTTCATCACCCAGATCATACATCTCTGAGAATGTTGTGGTATGCATACCTTTATGATGAGAGTTCGACACAAGTCCGGTTCTGGCATTATATCTGGGATCCAGAGTGTTTAAAATTGTGGATTTCCCGACACCTGAGTTGCCGGAAAGAAGGCAGATTTTGCCTTTAATAATTTGCCGGAGGGTATCTATGCCCAGGCCTTTTTTTGCAGAAAGAATTGTGCAGGGGTAACCGATAGAATCGTATAGTTTAACTAATCCGTCCATATATTCCAGATCGGTTTCTTCATATAAGTCGGCCTTGTTAATAAGAATATGGACGGGTATGCGATATGCTTCTGCAGTAGCCAGAAACCTGTCTATAAAAGTAGTACTGGTTTCCGGCGACTTCAGAGTTATTATAAGCAGAGCCTGGTCAATATTTGCAGCAATTATGTGCAGCTGCTTTGAAAGGTTTGTCGGCTTACGGACTATGTAGTTTGTCCTGTCTATGATCGCAGTAATGTAAGCTTTATCCTCTGTTGTGTCTTCGACAACAACACGGTCACCTACTACTACAGTATTTGTGCTTTTAATGCCCTTTAAACGAAAATTGCCTTTGACGATACATTCTATCAAATTTCCATTTTCTGTTTTAACCAGAAATGAGCTGCCTGTAGTCCTGACGACCAGTCCCTTCATATTATGTTTTTGAGTTTTTTTATGATCAGACAGTCATGATTTCCTTTTCCTTTGCAGCGATTATCTCGTCAAGGCGTTTCATAACTTTGTCGTGTTTCTTCTGAATTTCAGCTTCACTATCCTTGCCGATATCTTCGGATAAACCATTTTTGACAAGTTTCTTGACTGATTCAATAGCATCACGTCTTGCATTTCTAACGCTTATTCGGGCATCTTCACCTTCAACATGTACTTGTTTTACCAAAGATTTACGTCTTTCTTCAGTTAATGGAGGTATTCCAAGACGGATAATTTCACCATTGTTGTCAGGAGTGATACCAACATCAGAATTAAGAATGGCTTTTTCAATCTCCTTAATCATATTTTTTTCCCATGGTTGAATGGCAATCGTCTTTGCATCAGGGGTGCTGACATTAGCTACATTTGATACTGGGACGCTGCTTCCGTAATAGTTTACACGGACTGAGTCGAGTATCCTGATGTTGGCTTTACCTGCACGGATATGTACCAATGCTTCTTCAAGATGGTTTGCTGAATGAATCATGCTTTCATCTGTCAGATCCAGGATCATTTGAAGTTCTTCGTTCATATAATTCAGATTTATTTAATTGTGTACGTATGTTCCGATTTTTTCACCTTTAAGTACCTTAAGCAAATTGCCGGGGGTATCCATGTCAAAAACAACTATTGGCAGGTTGTTTTCCTTGCACATGGTAGTAGCAGTCAGGTCCATTATTTTTAAACCCAGACGATATATTTCATCATAGGTTATATCGTCAAATTTCACAGCGTCAGGGTGTTTCTCGGGATCAGCTGTATATATACCGTCTACTCTGGTTCCTTTAAGCATGGCATCAGCTTCAATCTCTATACCCCTGAGAGAGGATCCTGTATCAGTTGTAAAATACGGGCATCCTGTACCTCCGGAGAATATGACTACATGACCCGAATTTAAGTATTCAAGAGCCCTGTCTTTTGTGAAGAATTCTCCCACTGGCTCCATTCTGATGGCTGTAAGGAGTTTGGATTTGACTCCTTCAGCCTGTAATGCTGAGCAAAGTGCTAACCCGTTAATGCAGGTGGCAAGCATACCCATTTGATCACCTTTAACCCTGTCGAAACCTTTTGAGGCTCCGCTGAGTCCTCTGAAAATGTTTCCACCGCCTATTACTATTCCAATCTGTATTCCCAGAGCTGCTGCTTCTTTAATCTGAAGAGCATATTCGCCCAGTCTTTTTTCATCAATTCCGGATGCTTTATCACCCATCAGAGATTCTCCGCTGAGTTTGAGTAATATACGTTTGTAAGGTTTCATTATAATTCTGGTGTTTTAACATTTGCAAAAATAGCATTTTTTACCACATTTAACCATGCAGGAATATCTATTTGTCAATTATGCATTATTTTTGTCTGTCACTGCGATCGCATTTTAATTATTAACTGGTTAAGCTATGAGAAGATTTGTAAAACCTGTATTCTTAATACTGTTTGTTTTATTGTCGAAACCAATAAAAAGTCAAAGCATAGCTGATTTGCAAAAGACAGCTGCAGATTTGGTTTCAGCAGAAAAACTTTCAGCAGCGGAGTCTGTCCATAAACAAATTGTTTTATTGGATAGTACTGATTTTGATTCAAATGTATGGCTGGGTAATTATTATCTCCTGAAAGGAAAAGAAGCAATTGACGCTGAGGATTCTAAATATAATTCCGTGAAGGATCCTTCAAGAATGCAAATGGCCTTGCATATGGATTTGCTTAAAAGTTTTTATGCGGATTATCTTACAAAGTCTGAGCCCTATCTTGAAAGAGCTTACAAAATGAGCAGGAATGAATATATGAAGAAATCACTTGACTTTATTTATGATTACAAACTTAGGATAGGAGTAATCAAACTTGTGGATAAAAAAGGGAAGAAGATCAAACCGGGCAGGTAAAATATTGTGGCTTGTATAACTGTATTGGGTTAATTACTAGTCTTCATACTTTTCTGATGAGCTGTCAAAGATCAAAAACGACTTCTTTAAAAGCATATGATTTGACAGTCTGATTTTCCATTTCAAGTATCAGGTTGCCGGCAGCTTCAATACCACGAATTCTTGCATAGAAACATCCCTGATGATCTCTGTATCTGTGAAAACCATCTCTTCTGTAGAGGTTGTTAAGGTAATAACGCTGTATGGTTTCAAAACTTTCAGAGCTGAAGTTTGCCAGCGCATTGTATATGGCAGCATTTAATTCTTCTGTAACTTTTATCAAATCGTATTTTTTGCCGGTAATTTGTGAAAGTGAAACCGCGTACGGTAAATCCTGTGAAAAACAGCCCTGATTGATATTTATACCGATGCCGACTATCGAGTAATTTATATGTTTACCGGCAATATTGTTTTCAATCAGGATTCCTGCTATTTTTTTATCCTTCCACATAATATCGTTAGGCCATTTTATCGTGATATCTGCACTGTATTTGTCAAGTATTGATTTGACCGCCAAAGAAACAGCCTGACTTATTATAAACTGGTCATGAGCTACGATTGCCTCAGGTCTGAAAATATAGCTGTAGCAGATATTCGTATCCGGCTCAACTATCCAGACATTACCTCTCTGGCCTCTGCCGTCAGTTTGATTGAACGTAGCAATGGCATAACCGGTATCAGGAATATTCTCAGAATATTTATCTTCCAGATATGCATTAGTAGAGCCTACTGTATCAATGAAATCAAGTTTATTCATTTTTTTCTTTTAAATATCCATAGCCAGAAATGCATCTTCAAAATGCTCAATCCTGGTTTCTTCAGGATTGAAAATCACGGATATAACATCAAAGCGCACAGGAAAGTTCAATTTATTAAGAAGAATGTAATGATGTGCTGCATTTATAATTCTTCTCATCTTTTTTCTGTCAACAGCTTCTTCCGGTAATGCCCGGATTTCGCCACTCCTTGTTTTAACTTCAACAATAACAAGCCAATCCTGATGGTTTGCGATTATGTCAAGTTCAAAATGGGAGGAATGCCAGTTTCTTTCAAGGATTTCGTAACCCTTGTCTTTAAGGAACTGAGCTGCCGCTTCTTCTCCTTTTCTGCCTGTTATGTTGTGTATAGCCATGATTTAGTTTAATGACAAAAGTAAGATTTCTGTTTTTATTGTAAAATATTTGTTGTTATTTTGCTGTCTACTTTGATATTTACAAATTCAGCAGGTCTGTTTGATGAAAAAAACAACTTCCAATAATAATTCCAATGGTTTGGAAAAAAAGCCAAGTATGCTCAGGGAGAATACCGTGACTTTTTCTCTTAATGATCCGGAATATCAGGCACTGCAAAAATACCTTACCAAATATAAGATTACAAATCGTTCAAGATTTTTACGTGAATCTGTAATGAAGGTCGTACTCAACAGACTTACTGAGGATTATCCTACGTTGTTTGGTGAAAAGGAGATGAGGTGAATACACACGAGCATTATATGAAACTTGCTTTGTCTGAAGCCAAAACGGCTTACGATAAAGGTGAAATACCGGTAGGGGTGGTAGTCGTATGCAGAGACCGGATTATTGCAAGGGGATACAATCTCACTGAAACCCTTAATGATGTTACTGCTCATGCAGAAATGCAGGCAATAACTTCTGCAGCTTCTGCTTTGGGTGGAAAGTACCTTACAGATTGCACTTTTTATGTTACGCTTGAGCCTTGCAGTATGTGCGCAGCTGCACTTGGATGGGCACAAATTTCATCTCTGGTTTACGGTGCTTCTGATGAAAAGAGAGGTTATACAAGATTTGCACCGGATGTTTTGCATCCGAAAACTACTGTGTTAAGTGGCATCATGCAGGATGAATGCTCATCTCTCATGACAGATTTCTTCAAATCAAAAAGATGATTTCTAAGGAATAATGTCAAAACGGGCCATGTTTTTAGTGTAGCTGCCAAAAATTCCAATACCTCCTTTGATATTGTTATGTATCTGAACAGGTTCTGAGAAAAAGTTATCAGTAGAATAGTTTGAGATAGTCTTCATGTACAAATAATAACTTTTACTAATTGACTGAAGCTCAACATAGACTTCAAACTTCCTTACATTTGAAAAATCTCTGACAGACTTATTTCCACCTTCCTCATAACCAGGCAACATTCTGGTTTTTGTTATACCAAATCTGAATTTCAAAGGATATATCTCACCGTCAAAAAGCTCGTCAGAGAATATATTGTAATCGTTGTTAGAATAACCTAAATCAAGAAAATCAGTTTCATCATTGGTTGTGGATTTTCCGGATACAATATCATAGAAATCGAAATAACTGAATTCTTCATAATAAGTACTATCATTAATTATGTTTTTTATTCTGAGGGCAAGTCTGTAATAATTATTTACATCAGGTTTGTCCTTAAATCTCAGTTTTACATCAAACTCATGTATCCTGTAATAACCAACAGTGTCATAAACGTATTGAGATTCTGTATAATAACCTCCTCCATACATAGGTAATTCGTCATAGATTTTTCGCGTTGTATCAATACCAACTATTTCCACAGTTTCCGGGATTTCCTGTTCTGAATATACGTCGTCCATACCGGGTGCTTTTACATCTATCCTGATAAGGTCTGCCGGCTTGGGTATGTAATTGCATGTATAAAGCCCGCCACCTCTGTTTACGACATTGGTCATAGATGTTCCATTTACTTTAATACTGACCGTTGCATTGGAAACTGTTTCAAAAGGACCTTCATCTTCAAGAAAGAATTTGCTTTTAGTTATTATTATCGTGAGAATACTGTCAGTAGTTGCAAGGGAGTTAACTACCAGCTGTGGCTTTGTGGTTTCACCGGGGAATTCTATATCCTTTTCGCAGGAAACCAAAATAAATAAGGCTATAATGCCTGTAAGGATTTTAATCGGTTGCATATTTGGAGGATTTTAGAATTTGTAACTATAACTGATTGATGGTATAATCGGGAAAATGGACAATTGTTTAAGTGATTTCTTATATGTCCATTGCCCGGTTGATGCGTCGAAAGAGCCCGAAGAAGAAGGGTATACAATAAATGGATTCAATTGGTTATAAGCATTGTAAACGCTGATATTCCATGTTCTTATACCATGTTTCTTTTGTTTATGGAAATTCACTCCAAGATCCATTCTGTGATAGGGCGCATACCTGTAATTATTGCGGCTGCTGACATTATCAAGAACGTTATAATAGTATCCGTAATTGTTAAAAGGTATTGACTGACCTATGTAATTTTGTAATGCCAGTGTTCCACAGTTACCTGTGCTGTAAACCCAGGTTCCTGAAAGGTCAAATTTATCGCTGAATTTGTGAGTCATCGTAAGACTTACATCATGTCTTCTGTCATATTTGGCAGGAAAAACATTTCCATCATTTAGTTCCTGACCGGGTTTGTTAAACTGTCTTTCTGATTTTGACCATGTGTAACCCAGCCAGCCTGTAGTCTTGCCAAATGATTTTTGCGCAAGGAATTCTACACCATATGCCCAGCCTCTACCCATGCAGACTTTGTCTTCCCATCCTGTTGTTGAACCCAGGAAAGTGGCTCCATCCTTATATTCGATGAGGTTATCCATTGTCTTGTAATATGTTTCAAGTGAAAGGTCCAGTTTATCCATAAGATTGTAAAACAAACCTGCTGAAACCTGATGTGATTTCATGGGAGTAATTCTTTTTGTCACCGGGACCCAAAGGTCGGTTGGAAGGCTGATGCTGTTATTTGACAACAGGTGTATATACTGGCTCATAGCTGCATAGCCTGCTTTTGCTGAAAGTTTATCACTTATCAGAAACCTCATGCTAAGCCTTGGCTGGAGTGAGTGGTAAAATTGATCCTGAACAAAGAATGTTGAATAATGCAGACCTACGTTTGCTTTGATGAATGGTCCGATATTCATGTTGTCTTCGGCATAGAGCATTGTTTCATGTGACATTACATTCTTGTCACCGAATGTAGTATCGATGTTAGCTGTATTTGATTCACTCATGCTCATCTTTGCCACAAATACTCCTGGTCTGAAAGTATGATAAGTATAATTAGCACCAAATTTTATATCGTGAGCAGGGCTGGGTGTGTATTCGAAATCGGCTTTCACAGAGTAATCTTCGATTCCGGATTTATAACCCATCTCAATTTCTTCTTTGTAGGAACTTGGAGGATTGATGGTTTTGCCTTCCATGTATGTACCGATACCCATATCAAATCTGTATCTTGTATATGAGGCAGTTGTATTCAGAAATAATTTGCTGTTAATGATATGATTCCATCTGAGTGCCGTAATCAGGTTTCCCCAATCCCAGTCAACTTTAATTTTCTGGCTTTCTGTAATATTTCCTCCTGAAATACTTTTGTTTTTATAACCAAGATAGATGGCATCGTCTCCCGAATAAAAACTGAGATGAAGTCTGTCATTGTCTGATATCTTGTGACTGATTTTTGCATTAAAATCATAGAAATAATAACCTGCATTTGCATTGTCATTTGCATCTCCTTCTTTAAGTGCAAGTTTTATGATTGGTTGCGCCAGTATATCAGCATAAGTCCTTCTAAAAGATATGTTGAACGTGGTTTTTCCTTTGATGATCGGGCCTTCAAGATTAAATTTTGATGAGATAAGTCCGACACTGAAATTGCCGTGAATCTTCTGGTCATTTCCGTCGTTTGTTACTATATCTACTACTGATGAAAGTCTTCCTCCGAATCTGGCAGGAAAATTACCTTTGTAAAGTGTTACATTTTTTACGGCATCAGCATTGAATACCGAAAAGAAACCGAACATATGGTTGACATTATAAACAGGTATCCCATCAAGTAATAAAAGGTTTTCGTCAGGGCCTCCTCCTCTAACATAAAGTCCGGCTGAACCTTCTGTACCTCCCTGAACACCTGGTAGTAATTGGAGTGCTTTGATGACATCGGTTTCACCGAAAAGGGTAGGGATGCTTTTTATCTGACCTGCAGGGATTTCCACAGCTCCCATCTGTGATCCTTTGACTCCGGTTTCTCTTGCGCTGTAGAGCGTTATTTCATTCAATTCAGTTGAACCGGACATTGACACGTTAATCATGGTGTCTTTTCTTACTGTCAGTTTTCTGTACTCGGGTTTGTAACCTACATAAGTGTACCTTATATTTATCTCGCCTGCGGGTAAGGTTAGTGAGTAAAAACCGGATGTGTTGCTGACTGTGCCTTTACCTGAGGTTGTTTCGTACATGGATGCACTTATCAGGGATTCGCTGGAGCTCTTATCGGTGATATAACCACTGATTGTGACTTTCTGCGCGAATATTGCTGTTGCAAACAGCAATGAAGACATTAGAAACAGGGCTCTTTTTGCCATATTGTTTATAGATTACTTTACCTCTTGTATATTAAATGAATTGTTATCAAATAAAGACTATATATGATGCAGTCATCCAAAAACCTTGATTTTTTCAAATCTGCTTATCATTTTTATTGACTTCTTCAAAATCAACATATTCACCATCACTCTGGTTGAAAACTTTCTTTTTTTTCTGTTTTTGAGTCCTGTCGGTTTCATCATTTTCATTGTTTTCTGTGTTGAAACCATGTTTTTTGGCAGATCTTAAAAGAAAGAATTTTCCTATCCATAAAACCAGGCGAAAGATAAGATAAAGAAATATTATGGAAACTATAAATTCCATGTACAATATGATTTGTTATTTATTATTAACAAAAAGACTGTTAAAAGCAGAAAGAAGTATATAAAGCATTATACATGCCGATATACCCGACATGCCAAATATTATTAAAAGCAAAAGACAGCAAAATAAAAATATGAATTGTATTTTGTTCTCCCCGAAACTCATGTTTTTGAATTTCAGCGAAAACATAGGTATCTCTGAAACCAGTAATGCAGAAAATACAATCACTCCCAGAATAAGAAAGAATGGCAGATATTGAAATCTTATCGCACCTGGTAAGGCAAAAGCGATACCAAATGCCCAGAATAAAGCATTAGCCGGAGTGGGCAGACCCAGAAATGATCCTGTTTGTCTCTCGTCTATATTGAATTTTGCCAGTCTTAGTGCTGAAAAAACAGGTATTAGTAGTGCAAACCAGGCCAGCCATTGCGGATAACCGGCAAGTTGACCGGTCTCACTTATTTTACTGTATATCATCAAACCCGGTGCCACACCGAAGCTTACAACGTCAGCAAGCGAGTCAAGTTCTTTTCCTATGGGTGAATATGCTTTAAGTAACCTGGCGGCAAATCCGTCAAAAAAGTCAAAAACTGCAGAAAGAAGTATCAGGTATGCTGCTGTTTTATAATCAGCCTGAACAGCAAAAATGGCTGCTGCACAACCTGATGCCAGATTCAGAGATGTGATTGTATTTGGTATATTTTTACCTTTCATTTTTCAGGTTTTTATTATCCTATTTCCATCTTGCGATGACGGACTTGTTTCCTGTAGTCTTGTCTCCTTGTTTAACAAGTATTTCAACTGAATCAGCAGGAAGAAAAATATCAACTCTCGAACCGAATTTGATGAATCCAAGATGTTCATTGAAATGAACTTTTTTGCCTGTATATGCATAGGTGACTATCCTTCTGGCCAAGGCGCCTGCAATTTGTCTGATTAATATGGTCTTACCATTAAGATTGGATCTTATTAAAACAGTTGACCTTTCATTTTCAATACTGGCTTTAGGTAACCAGGCAGCCTTAAAGTTGCCATTCTGATGACTGTAATGTGTTACTTTGCCTTCAATCGGGTACCAGTTGGCGTGTACATTTATTATAGACATGAAAATAGAAATCTGTATACATCCATCCTTTAGCATAGGGTCACTCACGGATTTTTCAATTACCACAACTTTGCCATCTGCGGGCGCCATAATATCTTTATGGTCAGGTTTGCTTAGCCTTTTTGGGCTTCTGAAGAAATTCGTTACGAAAAGGAAAAGGAGAGAAGATAATATAAGAAAAATCAGAAATGGTAAATGACCGAGTATTATCCAAATAATCAGGTTAAGAGTAACCAATGCAACAAACAGCAAAACTAATATCTTTTTGCCCTCTTTGTGAATTGTTATACCAAAAGTTCTCTTCATTAAAGCCTTATTTATCCTCTTTTGTTAGTGCAAAAGTACTTTTTATTCGGCATATGGCAAAATCTGCTTTTGACTTAGAGTTGATTTGGTGGTTTTGTTTCAAAATGAATAACAATTGTAACCTGCTGCATTCTTTGGTCTTCTTTAAAAAAGTAAATTTGTCAGATTAATATAGCCGTCTTTATTAAGACCATGAAAAACGATTTTATAAATGATTATTACCGGGATTGTAAAACACAGATGTTCTATTAAATGTGCCTTGTTTTTATTGGCATTGTTTATTATCAATACAGATTTATCAGCTAAATCTGTGTATATTAATGAAATAGTTGCTTCAAACAAAGCAGGTCTGACTGATGTCGATGGTCAGTGTTCAGACTGGATTGAGTTGTATAATTCTTCTTCAGAACCGGTTTCACTGGAGGGATGGGCCTTGACAGACAGCAGAAAAACCGATAAAAGGTGGGTGTTTCCTGAAGTGGTTATAAATGCCAAGTCATATTTAATTGTTTTTGCTTCTGAAAAAGACAGAGCTTTTAAGAATATTCAGCTTCATACTAATTTTAAGCTGAGTGGTGATGGAGAGTATCTTGCATTGATAGATAATGAGGGGAATGTTGTTGATGAACTTGCTCCGTTTTTGTCAATGTCAGACAATCAATCAGCCGGCTTATTTGGTGGAAGTTGGGCAAATTTTAAAATCCCAACTCCGGGTCTGGCAAATAATATAAACTCTTTGGCATCTTTACCGGCTCCGGTTTTAAATATGGATCATGGTATTTTTGAGAGATCTTTTAATCTTTCTATGACTAATCCGGTAGATTTTGCCTCAATTTATTACACTACTGACGGCAGCAAACCTACAGTCAATAATGGTAAATTATATACAGGTGAGGTCTTAGTTGATAAAACCACAATTGTCAGAGCTGTTGCTGTACCTAAAGGAGATAATCCTTATATGGTTAAGGAAAGTCCGGTTTCAACAAGATCTTATATTTTTTTGATGAGCATTTACAGGCAACCAAATAATCCAACAGGTTATCCTTCGGAATGGGGCAAATATGCTCAAATGTCGGGAAGGGCTAAGGCTGATTATGAAATGGATCCCGAACTTCTTGCTGAGAATTTATATAAGGATAAAATCAAGAAAGCTATTTATGAAATACCGATAGTTTCAATCGTTACTGATAAGAAGTTTCTTTTTAATACAGTTGCTGATCCCGATTCAGGTGGTATTTATATTTTTACTGCTCCTCCTGTTGGTGATAATACCGGTCTTGACTGGGAAAGACCTGCGTCATTTGAATATTTTCATGCTGCCAGCAATGTTTCATTGCAGGCGGATTGTGGTTTGTCGTTACATGGTGGGCATAGCAGATTACCTGAAAAGAGTCCTAAGCATTCATTCAGACTGGATTTCCAGGATGATTATGGTCCAAATAAGCTTTATTATCCGTTATTTGGAAAGGATCAGGCTCAGGATATAAATTCTTTTTTCCTTCGTGCCGGTTTTGGCAACACATGGATACATCAGTCTGAAACCGAACGTAAGCAAGCTATTTATACCAGAGATGCATGGGCTAAAAGGACTAAATCAGCTATGGGCCATTTTTCGAGTAATTCAAATTATGCTCATTTATTTTTAAATGGCATGTATTGGGGCTTGTACAATCCAAATGAAAGAATAAATGATGATTACCTGGCTCAATATTTAGGCGGGAAAAGTGAAGATTGGGATGTTATAAAAGAGGAAGAAGGTTCCGGGGTTTCTGCTACTGACGGTAATATAACTGCCTGGAATAAGTTACTGAGTTTATCGGATACTATAAAGAATCATCCGACTGATTCTATGACTTACAGATTAATTACAGCTAAGAATTTTGACGGATCCGATGATTTATCTGTTCAGGCTTTGCTGGATGTTGATGATTTCATCGATTATATGTTGATGAATTTCTATGGGGCAAACTCAGACTGGGACCATCATAACTGGATTGCAGTAAGAAACCGTGTGGATCCTCAATCCGGTTTCAAAATGATGTGTTGGGATTCAGAGCATATAATTAAAACTCTTGGCTCAAATAATACTTCATTATCTAATAAAAAATGCCCTACTTATATTTATCAGAATCTGAAATATAACCCATTGTTTAAAAGGGAAATAGCAGATAGGGTGCAGAGATCATGCTTTAATGGGGGAGCACTTACTCCTGAGGTAGCAGCATCTACCTGGAAATCGCTTGCTGATGTGATCGATAATTCTCTTTATGCAGAATCCGCCCGTTGGGGAGATTACAGAAAAGATGTACATCCTGTACAGGGAGTAGGTGATCTGTGCCGGAAAGAAACTTTTTATGACGCAAGAGCGAAATATATGAGAGAAGAATATTTTCCAAAAAGAACCGATGAGTTTGTGGATCAAATGAAAAAGGCAGGATTGTTTCCGTCTGTAGATGCTCCGGTCTTTAAAGTAAATGGTAATGCAATAAATTCCGGTGATATTTATAAAGGTGATATAATTACAATTGCGTCTTCTTCCGGTAAGATATATTATACTGTTGATGGTAAAGATCCGGTCGATATGTACCAAAACGGTGTTGAGGCAATATCAAAAAGTGCTAAAAAATACGTTTCTCAAATAATTCCCGAAAATAGTTTTTGCCTGAAAGCAAGAACTTTATCTGATAATGTTTGGAGTGCTCTGAATGAGAAATTGTTTACATTTAAGGATACGACAATTAATTCAATCGGGTCCACAGATCTTTTATCTGATATTAAGCTGGCCAACTACCCTAATCCATTTACAACCACAACAAATATTTATTACAATATACCTCATAGTTCTTTTGTTAAGGTTGAAATTTATGACTTGTCAGGTAGGAAAATTATTTCTTTGGTTAGTGAAAATCAGCAATCGGGTAGTCACGAAATTGTATTAGATGGTTCTGATTTAAGACAGGGTACATATATATGCAAATTGTCTGTTGATGGAAGACAAAAAGTGCTGAGAATTGTTCATTTATAAGTTGTTTATATTTATTGTTTTAAGGATATGTTGTCAAGAAAAATATTTTTGGTTTTAATTTCATTTTTTGTTGTGTCTTATAGTCTTTTTGCGAAGAGTACGGCTCTGTTGCAGATTGACAGTAGAGTAAAATTTCAGAAGGTTGATGGGTTCGGAGGTTTTGGTTTCTCTCCTTCATGGGGCGTTAGTATGAGTTCTGCTGAAATTGATAAACTTTGGGGCAAGAGTTCTCAGCAAATGGGTTATAACATAATGAGAGCTATTGTTTACTCTAATCCGTCCAGTTGGTCTGCGTTGTTGCCTACTTTGAAAAAAGCCAGAGATAATGGTGCAATTATTTTTGCTTCACCATGGTCAGGTCCTGCCGAGTATAAAACTAGTAAGTCAACTGTTAGTGGCCATGTGCTAGAGTCAAAATATGGTGATTTTGCTAAATTCCTTAAAAACTATGTAGTTTTTATGAAAAACAATGGCATCAATCTTGAAGCAATATCAATTCAGAACGAACCGGACTTTGATCCGAAATATGATGGTACATTATGGACGTCAGCAGAGTTTATAAAATTTCTAAGGCAATATGCTGATTCTATTCCATGTAAGATTATGGCTCCTGAATCACTGGCGTTTCGTCGTGAGTTGAGTGACTCTATTTTAAATGATAGTATTGCTGCTTCTAAACTTTATATTCTGGGTGGGCATTTGTATGGTTCGCTGGCAAATCTGGATTATCCTCTGGCCCGGAAAAAAGGAAAGAAAATCTGGATGACGGAGTTTCTGATAAATGATAATCAGGAAAAAGATAAACTGAATATAAACTGGTCTGATGTCTTTCCTTTTGTAAAGGCAGTTAACTCATCTATGATGGCAAATATGAACGCATGGATTCATTATGCCTCAAAAAGGTATTATGGGATGTTGGGTGATGGTGCGTTCGGGACAATTGACGGTGAAATAACAAAGAGAGGTTATGCTTTGAGTCATTATGCGAAATATGTTACAGGAAAAACACGCATAATGCACAAACTGAATGATCCTGAACATGGCTTATTTTCAACTGCATATCAGTCTGTCACCGGAGACAGTATAGTTGTAATGTTGATAAATGAATCAAATTCAGGTTATGATCTGACATTGGATTTACCTTTTAAAGTAACTGACTACAGAACTATACTGACTACTGTCAGCAAGAATATGGTAAATTCAATTGGAAGTGTTGATGAAACAAGCTCGCCTGTTGTAACTGTTGCAGCAAGCAGCATTTCAACTATTATTTTTCCAAAGAAATCAGAAAGGGATACTCCGCAAACTTATCCGACAGATTCCCTGATTTTTTCCGATAAATTCACTGATTTTGGCGGATATAGCGTCTTTCCTGATGGCTGGCAGGCTCAGCTTGATGGTGGTATAAGAAACCCGGGGACATATTATTCCGGATCCAGACTGTTTTTTTTCAGACCTGAAAGCGTAATACCTGCCGGTGTTTATATAAGATCATCATCAAATAATCCGGGTAGTGCCACTTATGGTCAGTTTACGAATAAACTTCTATACCTGAATAAAGGTAAATACAGCCTTGTATATTCAGCTACCGGTTGGAAAGCACAACCTGCATTAACGATGAGTATTATTAACAAATCGACCTCAAAATCTGTTGCGACTAAAAATCTGCAACTTACAACTAAGATTGACGGTATTTCCGGATGGTCGGTTGATTTGAATGACGTTAATACTGATACGGTTAATTTTGAAGTGACATCTGCCGGAAACTATCTCCTGAAATGGGCAATACCATTCAGTAGTTCAAATTCGAGTGGTATTTATAGTGAAGCAGTATTTGGGAATATTCAACTTACACCACAAATAATTACTGATTTACAGGAAACTTTAAATAATATTGGTACAAAATCTGTAAAGTCGGTTCACTTTTATAATTTACAGGGAATTCAATTGAAAACACCCGAAAAAGGGGTTGTAATTGTTAAAACCATTTATGATAACGGAACCTGCAGTACAAGAAAAGAACTATTTGAGTAATGGTAATCATGGGGAAGAAACATATTCTCATTGTGTTATTTATGCCTGTTTTTGCAACCTGCTTATTTGCAGGCAATAATGTTGTAAGAGAAAAAATACTTTTAAACGATGACTGGAAATT
>CAZCWK010000001.1:0-46271 GCA_964502355.1 uncultured Bacteroidales bacterium | reverse complement strand
GGATTCATTAAAAGCTGATGATCTTATATATGACGTTCGTCCTGAAATTAAGAATGTCAGGGATGACATGCCTGCAGATTCAAAACCAACTGAAATGGTTGAAGCAGAAGCTAAATCAAATGTGTTGAAACCATGGATACTTCCCTCCGGTAACGCATTTATTAAAGATCCATCAAAAAGATATAAAAGACCTGAAGGAAATCCCGGTGAAGATTTTCCTTTTGTAAAAGCTGATTTCAACGATGAAAACTGGACAAAAATAGATCTTCCTCATGACTGGGCCATAAAATCCTCTTTCTATAAAGGAGATAATGTTCCTGTTGGCGGTGGCATGGGAAGATTGCCTGTACATGGTGTTGGCTGGTACAGAAAGAAAGTTGATATTCCTTCATCAGATAAAGGAAAATCGATTTTCCTTGAAGTTGACGGAGCGATGTCTTATGCGATGGTCTGGCTTAACGGCAATCTTATCGGTGGCTGGCCTTTTGGGTATTCTTCATGGCGGCTTGACCTTACTCCATACATAAAATATGGTGAAACCAATCAACTTTCAATTAGACTTGATAATCCTGGTAATTCTTCGCGTTGGTATACAGGTGCAGGAATTTACAGAAATGTGTGGTTGACCAAAACCAGCAATATAAGAGTTTCTAATTGGGGAACTTTTATTTCAGCTAAAAAGATTTCTGCTGAAAAAGCTGTAATGGATTTTAAAGTCAGTATTGATAATTTTACCCGAAGAAATCAGGTTATAACTGTTTCAACAAAAATATTTGAGTTAAATGAAACGGGTGATAAATCAAATTCAATTGTATCAGAATTCGTCCTGTCAAAGATCATTGTCCCAAAAGACACGGTGAAATCATATGAATGTTGTTTTGATATAAATAATCCTAAACTATGGGGACCCCGACCTGAGCAGAAACCAAATTTATATACAGCCGTAACAGAAATCCTGATAAAAGGTAAAGTAGTTGACAGATATGAGACTAAGTTCGGAATACGGGATTTAAAATTTGATCCTGAGCAAGGTCTTTTAGTAAATGGGCAAAAAATAAAAATTAAAGGAGCAAATCAACATCATGATTTAGGATCATTGGGTGCTGCATACAATGAAAGAGCATCGTTGAGGCAACTTGAAATGTTACAAGAGGCAGGTTGCAATACAATAAGAATGTCTCATAATCCTCCAACTCCTGAATTGCTAGATATGACTGACAGTATGGGTTTCCTCGTATTGGATGAGATATTTGATATCTGGGAAAGAAAAAAGACTCCTCATGATTCTCATCTTATATTTCCGGATTGGCATGAACAGGATTTGCGTGCTTTAATCAGAAGAGACAGAAACCATCCATCGGTGTTTGCCTGGAGTTATGGTAATGAAGTTGGAGAACAATACACAGATATAGAAGGAGCTGCTTTAGCAAAGGATCTTTATAATATTGTTAAAGAAGAAGACTCAACAAGACCTGCAACTTTTTCGATGAACTATGCTAAGCCTTATATGCCTCTGCCCGCAGTAGGAGATTTGATTTCTTTAAATTATCAGGGAGAGGGTATAAGAAATGGCGGACTTTACTCTGGTTTGAAAGGTATCACAACACCTCCGCTTTTTCCGGCATTTCATCAAAAATATCCCGATAAAATGATATTAAGTAGTGAAAATGCATCTACGTTGAGCAGCAGAGGAGAATATTTATTTCCTGTTACTACTGAAATAAGCAGCCCGATCAGAGACGGACAGGGTGGAGACTCAAAACGTCAGCATGTTAGTGCCTATGAGTTATATTCTGTAGATTTTGGAGCTTCACCTGATAAAGTTTTTTTGACTCTGGACAAACATCCTTATGTATCCGGCGGATTTGTCTGGACCGGATGGGATCATCTTGGTGAACCCACCCCATATTATAATTCCAGAAGTTCATATTGCGGGATAATTGATATTGCCGGTTTCAAAAAAGACAGGTTTTATTTGTATCAGTCTTATTGGAGACCGGATTTCCCGATGGCTCATATCCTGCCTCACTGGACATGGCCTGACAGAATAGGAGAAGTAACTCCTGTTCATGTTTTTACTTCTGGTGATGAAGCCGAATTATTTGTTAACGGTATCTCGAAGGGTAAAAAGAAAAAAGCTCCTTATGAATATAGGTTAAGGTGGGATGATATTATTTATGCTCCGGGATCTATAAAAGTGATTACTTATAAAGGAGACAAAAAATGGGCTGAAGACAGTATTATGACTTCAGGTAATCCCGTTAATCTTGATTTGACTGCAGACAGGATTTCTATAAAATCTGATGATAAGGATTTATCTTTTATAACTGTAAGGGTAGTTGATAAAGATGGAAACACTGTTCCGGAATCTGGCAGGAGTATATCATTTTCTGTAGAAGGTCCTGGTGAGATTGTTTCGACTGATAATGGTGATCCCTCAGATATGACTTCTTTTGCATCTTCTGAAAAGAATATTTTTAATGGATTGTGTCTTGTAATCGTGAAAGCTAAAAAAAGAGTATCAGGGAAAATTATCATAAAAGCTGAATCTATAGGTCTGGATAGTGGAATTGTTGAAATTCAGTCGGGTCATTGAGTTTGTCTTATGTCTGATTTTACTGATATTCACTTTAGAAATACGATTAGATTTAATCGAAACTCAGGTCTCATTATAGATAAATATTGTTTTACTATAATCTTTTACGTTGTAGCATAATCGCCGTTTTAGACGATGAAATCATTTTTAATGTATCAAAAATATACGTTGTATCATAATTGCAAGTATTTGATACCAGATTTTAAAGTTGATGAGGTATTCATTAATACATTTGTTTGTCGTTTTGTAGCGATACGACAACAAATTTATTTTTGGAGTTTCAAGAAAATACCATGAGAAAAGAAGACAATTATTTGTCAAATATTAAAAACACGCTAGCTTCAGTATTCATTCCTGCATTGAAGTTTTACGATAACATTCTTTGTTATCGGCTTGTTTTTTTATTGTCGTTTTCTTTTGCCGTTTCATCTTTTACTTCAGTTTTTGCTTCTGAAAAATTCGTCAGTTTTAATGATGGAGATTTTGTGATTGTTGATGAAAATGTCAGCGATTTCGGTCTGCTTTATGATGAGAAAGATTATAAGGGTGTAATCAGGGCTGTCAATAATCTGAAAGAGGATTTTAATAAGATTACAGGGAAATCTCCAATGCTGATAAACAAGGCAAAGAAAAATGTAAAGATTATTGTAGGATCTGCTGATAACAGCAAATACGTTAAGAAGCTGGTGAAAGAAGGTCTTATCTCTGAATCCGAAATCTGTGGTAAAAGAGAAAAATTTATAATAAAGCTTATTGATAAACCTCTCAAACTTAAAGAAACCGTTCTGGTTATTGCAGGCAGCGATAAGAGAGGCACAATTTATGGTATTTATGAGTTGTCCAGACAAATGGGAGTTTCTCCATGGTATTACTGGGCAGATGTACCGGTAAAAAAGCATTCAAAAATATTTGTAAAAAAAGGGACATATACTGATGGTGAGCCTGCTGTTAAATACAGAGGCATATTTTTAAATGATGAAGCTCCATCTCTTTCAAATTGGGTTAAAAATACCTACGGCGATTACAACAGTGCATTTTATGAAAAAGTATTTGAGCTTATATTAAGACTTAAAGGTAATTTCCTGTGGCCTGCAATGTGGAACAATGCATTTTATGATGATGATCTTAAAAATGGTCCCTTAGCTGATGAAATGGGAATAATTATGGGAACATCTCACCATGAGCCTTGTGCAAGGGCACAAAAGGAATGGCACAGATATGGATCAGGACCATGGAATTTCAATACTAATCCGGATACTTTACTTTCTTTCTGGAAAAAGGGAATAAAAAGGATGATGAATACCGAAGATGTTGTAACTGTTGGTATGAGAGGTGATGGAGATGAACCTATGGGAAAAGAAACCAATATATCATTACTGGAAAATATTGTAAAGCAACAAAGAAAGCTTATTTCTGAAGTAACCGGTAAAGGCGAAGATGCTCTTCCTCAGGTCTGGGCACTTTACAAAGAAGTTCAGGATTATTATGATCAGGGTATGACTGTACCTGATGATGTTACTTTGTTGTATTCTGATGATAACTGGGGTAATCTGAGACGTTTACCATCCATTGATGCCAAACCCCGTAAAGGTGGTTACGGTATTTATTACCATTTCGATTATGTAGGTGGTCCGAGAAACAGCAAGTGGCTTAATGTAACCCAGATCCAGCGTGTATGGGAACAGATGAATCTTGCTTATGAAAGGAATGTGGATAAAATCTGGATTGTAAATGTAGGAGATCTGAAACCAATGGAATATCCAATCACTTTCTGGATGGATATGGCATGGAATCCTCGTCGTTTTAATCCTGACAATCTTTATAATCATACGGTTTCATTTTGTGAGGAACAGTTTGGAGATGAAAATGCTGAAGAAGCTGCCAGAATCCTGAATACATATTCAAAATTCAATGCCAGGGTAACACCGGAGATGCTTAATGATGCAACATATAGTCTTGTAAACTATAATGAATTTAAAAATGTACTTGACGATTATAAAAATCTTGAGGTTTCTGCCGATAGACAATTTGAAAGTATTAAAACTGAATACAGGGATGCTTATGATCAGTTGATTCGTTTCCCGGTTAAAGCTTGTGCAAATTTGTATGAAATGTATTTTGCTGTCGCGATGAACAAATCACTGGCTGCAAAAAATGATAAATCCGCAAATGCGTGGGCTGATAAAGCAAAAGAATTATTTGAAAAAGATGCATCTCTGATGAAGTATTACAATAGTACTATTGCCAATGGCAAATGGAATCATATGATGGATCAGGTTCACATTGGTTATACCAGCTGGAATGAACCAAGAAGAGATATAATGCCTAAGGTAATATATATACAGTGAAAGCAGTGACAATAAAAAATATGGACTTGAGAGGTAAGGGATTAGCATTGCTTTTTTGCCTTTTGATCTGTAATTTTTCATTACAGGCTAAAGATTCTTATATTTTTGAAGAAAGCCCTGATAGTGTGGTTTCAATTGAAGCTGAACATTATTTTGGTTGTAATCCTGCCAATGGTTTAGAATGGAAAGTTTTACCACATTTTGGCAAAACATTGTCTGCTGTTACTACATTACCAACAACTGTTGATCCCTCCGGGTCAAAACTTGTTTATAAAATGAAGATAAATTCAGATGTAAAACAAGTAAAAGTTCATGTATTTCTGGCACCAACTCTGAATTTTGACGGAAGTGACGGTTTGTTTTACAATATATCTTTTGACAGTGAAGTACCTGTAAAAGTAAATGTAAATGGTGGTGTTTCTGAATGGCAGATTTCAAACTGGCAAAGAAACAGAATTAATATAAAAACAACGACTCTTAATTTACCTGTTACAGCTGACAAAACTCATAATTTGATTTTTGCACCGCTTAATTCAGGTATTGTACTTGAAAAAATTGTAGTAGATTGTGGAGGTCTTAAGTATTCTTATTTGGGTCCTCCGGAAAGTGAATTTATTAAAGTAAAGTAATGATAACTAAAATTTGTATAGTGAAATTATGAAGAAAAAAAATGGATTTATAATAGGCAGGGTGAATATGCTTCTTGTTTTCCTGTCGGTTATAATACTCTTTACTGCAAATGGTTGCAAGGACACTGTCAACCTTGAAGATGTGTCACCCGGATGGTTGGGTACGAGTATTTATGATAACCTCAGTAATGATGGTCATTTTAATTACACTACCAAACTCATAGAAGATCTGGATTACAAAAATGTATTGGCTAAGACCGGTAGCAAGACTTTATTCGTAACAGACGATGAAGCTTATGACAAATTCTTTAGTCAAAATGATTGGGGTGTACACAGCTATGATGCTTTATCATTAGCTCAGAAGAAGTTATTACTTAGAGGTGCTATGATTAACAATTCGTATCAGTTAAATACGCTGTCAAGTACTGAAGGACCTACTGAAGGTAATTGTATGCGCAGAACAACAGCTTTGACGGTTTATGACTCTGTGCCTGTATTACAACCATCTGAAATGCCTGACTCCAAATACTGGGCAAGATTTAAAAATACAGGTAAAAGTATTGTTTGCATGAAAGATATGACTGTACAACCTATGGTGCATTTTCTTGAAAAGCAGCTGGCAAATAATAATATCACAAATGATGATGTTGATTTTTTAAATAACTATTCTTCTCAAAGACAGCCTGGTGATGCAACTATCAATGGAATTAATGTGATAGGAAAGAACATTAAATGCTCCAATGGTTTTGTAAATCAGATGGAGGAAGTAATGCTTCCTTTGAGAAATATGGCTGAAGTTATCAGAACTAAGGAAACTACTTCCAAATACAGTAAACTACTTGAACGTTACTGTGCTCCGTATTATAATGCAGATGCGACTAAGGAGTATAACCGATTGTTTAAAACCAGCGTTGACAGCGTTTATCTGAAGCGTTATTTTTCAAACAGGTCTTATGGTGGTACTGCTTTAAATTTGACTCCGGATAACAAGGCTGTAAATGGTATTTTAAAATTCGATCCGGGATGGAATAGTTACTTTCCTGCTACTGCGACTTCAACATCTTCTGCAATAGCATTACAACAGGATATGTCAGTTATGATGGTGCCTTCAAATGCTGCTATGGATAATTACTGGAATAACGGCATTGGGCGTATTCTTAAAGATTATTATGGTGCATGGGAAAAAGTACCTGATAATGTTATTGCTAAATTGATTAATGTCAATATGCTTAACTCATTTAAGAGTTCTGTACCAAGCAAGTTTGAATCAATTCTTGATGATGCAACCAATCCTATGGGAATCACTATTGATGATGTTGATAGTGTATATCTGGGTTGCAACGGTGCAATTTATCTTACAAATAAAGTTTTCAGCCCGACTGCATATATATCCGTATCATTTCCTGCATTGGTAGACCAGTCTATGAATATTGCCTACTGGGCAATCGAAAGACTTCAGTATGACGCATACCTGAACGCAAGAGAAACATACTACAGCTTATTTATCCCAAGAAATCAGGCGCTTACAAAATATGTTGATCCCGTTTCATACGGAAGATCAACTACTCAGATATTTAAATTCTATTATGATCCTGAAGCTGTTTCTGTACAACAAAAGGTAAAAGCTTCAATATGGAGTTATGATGCTGTAAATGATCAGATCCTTGATTCAATTGGTATGGCAACGTATGATCAGATTATTAACAGACTGGAAGATGTTCTGGAATCTCATACAGTAATCGGTAATGTAGAAGATGGCAATACTTATTACAGGACTAAAGGTGGAGAACAAATTAAAGTGTCCAATGTCGGCGGAGGTGAAAACAATATGAATGTTGCGGGTAGTTATCAGCTTGATAATAATCGCGATCTTAAAGTTGGAAAAATTTATACACAGGGTAATGGTAAAACATATATTCTTGATAACGAAGCTTTAATGACTACTAAAAAATCTGTTTTTGATGTTTTGGCCGAACACGAAGAATTCAGCAAGTTTATGGAGTTATTGAATGGTACTCAATTTCTGACTAATCTTCAGAATAATCACTCGAATCCAAGCCAGCATAACATAAATTTCTTCAGTAAATTTCATTATACTGTATATGTGCCAACCAACAAGGCTATTGAAGATCTTCAGGCTAGCGGGAAATTACCTACCTGGGATGAAGTTGACGGATTAATGGCAACAGACTCGATTGCAGCTGAAAAGAAAGCAGAGATAATAAGGAATTTTGTGAAATATCACATTCAGGATAATGCAGTTTTTGCCGATAAAAACACTTTAAATGGAAACTTTGAAACCGCTGTTCTCAACAATGCATTAAAAGTGTTCTATTCAATAGACGTTAAATCCGGTAATAATGCAATCACACTGACAGACAAGGTTGGTAATGTACGTCACGTTACAACTGACCCGAATCTGCGTAATCTGATTGCACGTGAATATCAGTTTGACGCAGCTGATGTATCGAGAGCGACCAAAATATTTTCTTCTGCCAATATTGTAATTCATCAGATTGATGGTGCATTGCAGTATGATACCAAGCAGTTTAAATAATAAAAGTATAAAGTGCCAAATATTGACAAGATGAGAAATATAAAAACAATATTATTGTTGATCTCCATACTTTTTCTGTCAGGGATAATTAAAGCCCAGACCGCAGGGAGTATGATTAGTGGAACAGTTTTCGACAATTTAGGCCCGTTAAGCATGGCTAATGTTGTAGAAATTGATGATGCAAACCGTATAGTAGCCCATTCAGTTGCTGATATAAACGGAAACTTTTCTTTCCGTCTGCAAAATCCAAAGAACAGAATTAAGGTAACTTATGTAGGATATCGTACACAGATATTACCTGTTAAAGGTACTACTTACAGGATAAAGATGGTGGAATCCACTACTTTGCAGGAAGTTGTGATAAAAGACACAAAAACTTCCGAGACTTCAGGTCTAAAAATTCCTCAGAGAGAATTATCCGGAGCTACTCAAAAAATTGATGCAAGTGAATTTGAAGGACTTGGTATAACAACTATTGATGAAGCTCTTCAGGGTCGTATCGCAGGTTTGGATATCGTATATAATTCAGGTAACCTTGGATCCGGTACAAGTATGCGTATGAGAGGTGCTGCCTCAATTAACTCTACTTCTGAACCTTTGATAGTCGTTGATGGAAACGTATGGGAAACCGATCAGGCTGATAATTTCGACTTCAATACCGCAAATGATGAAAAATTTGCTCAACTTCTTAACATTAATCCTGAAGATATTTCAAGTATTACTGTTATGAAAGATGCTGCCTCTACAGCAATCTGGGGCTCGCAGGGTGCAAACGGTGTTATTGAAATTAAAACCAAACGTGGTGCAAGAGGTAAAACCAGAGTTACATATTCATATCGTCTTTCCGGGACTTATCAACCTGAAGGAATGAAGATGCTTGATGGTGACCAATATACTATGTTGCTTAAGGAAGAGTATTTCAATCCGAGATTAAGTGATGCGGCTTCAAATATTGTTGAATTGAATTATGAGCCTACATTCTCTGAATATGAGATGTATAATAATAATACAAATTGGCCGAATGCTGTAAAACAAATTGGTTTAAGACATAATCATAATGTCTCTTTGTCCGGAGGTGGAGAAAAAGCTAATTTCCGCATTTCTGCCGGTTATGATAAAGAAATTGGTTCAATTATTGGTCAGTCACTTGACAGATTTACAACTCGTGTTGCTTTGGACTATTTTGTATCTGACAGGATAAAGATTATTACCAATTTCAACATGACTTATACGGATAATCATAAGAATTATAACTATGTTGACGCTGATAATAAGGGGCATGGTGATCTCTTATCTATTGCTTATCAGAAAATGCCTAACCTAGCGATTTATGAAGAAGATTCAGAAGGTAATCCGACTGGTGAATACTACCAGATGCTTTCAACAGCATCCTCTGCATTAAATGATCAGAAAAAACTGGTAAATCCACTTGCCTTGGCTGAATATGCAAAAAATAATTCATCAACCATAAATATTCAACCTGAATTCGAGTTGCGTTACAACCTGCTTGGTATGAACAACGATGAAACCAAGCTGACTTACGAAGGAAAAGTTAATTTCAATATTTTTAACAGCTATGATGAGTCATTCTTTCCGTCAATATTGACAACCAGCGGATGGTCATCTTCTATTACCAATGTAAAGAATGCATCTTCCAATAAACAACAGGCTGTTACAACCCAGCATACTTTAACTTTCAACCCTGTATTTGAAAATAGAGACCACTCATTTCTTATGCTTTTGAGAGGACAGATTACACAGGGTAAGTCTAACGGTCAATCAAACAGTGCATATGGATTACCTAACATTCCTTCAACAACAGTTCCCGGAACAATAAGTGGTTTTTCGACTAGTGTTGGAGAATGGAGGAGTATGTATTATACTACATCAATGCACTATGCATTTAAAGGTAAATATGTTTTTGACTTTACTACCCGAATAGATGCAACTACTAAATTCGGACCTGCAAGAAGATGGGGCGTATTTCCTGCACTTTCAGTTCGATGGAATATTTCAGACGAAAAATTCATGAAAAAAATTCCATGGTTATCAATGTTGTCTATCAGACCTTCATGGGGTATTGTCGGAAACCAACCCGGAAGCGAATATTTGTTTTTCAGTAAATATTCTTCAACTTCATCTTACAATGATAATCCATCAATTACACCAAGTAACATTCGCTTGAGTAATCTCAAATGGGAGCAGGTAGAAAAATGGAATATTGGTTTCGACTATGGATTATTTGAGGATAAGATAAATGGAGATGTGAACGTCTATTACAACAATACTACTGATTTGTTGATGAGTAACCGTTCTATTCCAACATCGTCAGGTTACAGTTCACTTAATTATCAGAATACGGGTAGTATGGAGAATAAAGGTTGGGAATTCAACCTCCAATCTTCAAAACTTATCAAAAGCAGAAAATTTGGAGTTGATTTCAACCTGACTTTTGCTAACAACAGAAATCAGATTACAAGCATGAGTGAGGTCATACTGAATAGTATGAACGGGGATTTTAACAGAAACAACGGTTCTTATCTGACACGTGCTCAGTTAAACAATGCACTTGGTTCGATTTATGGATTTGTATCAGAAGGTGTTTACCAATACACAGACTATTCAGAAGAAGAAATTAAGGGAGTTAGCGGACCTAACGCTCCTGTAGTCAAAAATGCAAAAGGAGAAGTTATTTTTATGAATAATGGCAAGCCAAAACCTATGTATTTCTGTTACGGCACGGGTGCTGCATATGAATTTCAGGGTGGAGATGCAAAATATAAGGATCAAAACAACGATGGTAATATTAATGAACTTGATATAGTTTATCTGGGAAGTTCACTTCCGAAAATTACCGGAGGATTTGGATTCCGTTTAACTTATGGAAGGTTATCAATGAATAATCAGTTTAATTTCAGGGCTGGTAACAAAGTTGTAAACAAAGCACGTATGAATGCTGAAAATATGTATTCAAACAATAACCAAAGCATGTCTGTATGCTGGAGATGGCGTGTTGAAGGTGATGAAACCACAATCCCGAGAGCCCTTTACAATTACGGTCGTAACTGGCTGGGTAGTGACCGCTTTGTTGAAGACGGAACGTTCCTGAGGTTAAATTATACTCAGTTCTCATATTCACTTGATCAAAAAGTGTTGAAACGTTTTGGTTTCAACCAGCTTACATTCAATCTGAGTTTGAATAATCTGTTTATGCTGACAAATTATTCAGGTACTGACCCTGAAGTTGGTTATGGAAGTTACGGTATATCAACCGATAACGCCCAGACTCCCCGCTCAAAATCATTTACAGCAGGTTTAACCGCTTCATTTTAATCTGAAAAATAAGAAATAAGATATGAAAAAGTTAATTAAAAATATTGCATTGTCTTTAGGTGTAATTTTCGGATTTGGTTCCTGCAGCGATTTTTTTGATGTTCTGCCGTTGAACGATATTGTTCTGGAAAGTTTTTATACTGAGGAAAATGACATATCAAGTGTGCTGAATTCCTGTTATGCGGGTTTGGAAAGCGCTGATTGTATTAGTCGTATGGCTATATACGGGGAAATTCGTTCTGATAATATTTCAGCCGGTTCAGGTACACAAAATGAAGAAACTGAGATATTAAAAGAAAATATCCAGACAACAACAAAGTATGCAAACTGGGCTTGTTTTTATACGGTAATAAATCGATGTAATACTGTAATGTATTATGCTCCGATCGTTAATCAGAAGGATCCGAATTATACGATTTCCGAAATGAGATCAAATATTGCTGAAGCAAAAGCGATAAGGGCTTTATGTTATTTCTATCTGGTAAGAGCTTTCAGAGATGTACCATTTGTTACAGAACCTTCGATTGATGATAATCAGGATTTTGTTGTACCGGCAACATCCGAAAGTGAAATAATGAATTTTCTTATAGCTGATTTGGAAACAGTAAAGGAAGATGCAATGAGAAAATTTCCGAATGAAGTAACAACAACAACACGTTTTACAAGAAATGGTATTTATGCCCTTTTGGCCGATATGTATTTGTGGAAAGGAGATTATTCCAATTGTATCAGGTACTGCGATATAATAATGGATTATAAAAAAGCACAGTATAATGAATTATTTACTTTAAATGGTAATAATCTTGATATTGAACTTTTCCATGATTGTCCTTTGATTTCAGAACATCAGTCTACAGGTAGTGCCACATCTGGAAATGCAGCTACAAGAATTTTTGGTGAAAAGTATTCCTTTGAAAGCATTTTTGAATTGAATTTTGAACAGGATCAACCTGTACAAAACACTTTCATTAGTAATTATTATGGTGGTTCCAGCAGTACGAGTGGCTATTATAGTGCAACTCCATTCCTTGTTGAAAATGTAGCAACTGGTGCAAACAAAGTATTTAAAAATACTGATTGCAGATATCTTGCTTATACTGCAAAAAACAGCACGTTGTATTCTATAAGAAAGTATGTAACTGCTATGGTTCAGTTTAATACGCCATATTCTACTAATACTACTGATCCTGTTGTGTCATATAGTTCCAGGCAAGGTAATTATGCTAACTGGATAATATACAGGCTTACCGATATTATGTTAATGAAAGCTGAAGCTGAAATACAGTTTGGTAAATCTAAGTTAAAAACCGGAGATGATACTAAAGTTGTAATGGATCCATATTATCAGTCTGCTTTTAAATTGGTTTCAGCTGTATATGGCAGAGCTAACAACTACACAAAACTTACATCAGATACTTTAAAATTCAGTGATTATTCGGGTTCAGTTGCTAATATGGAAGATTTAGTCCTAATTGAACGTCAGAGAGAGCTGATGTTTGAAGGTAAGCGATGGTTTGACTTGTTAAGAATGGCAAGAAGAGATGGTAATAACAATAAACTTATCGAACATGTCATTAAAAAACAAAAATCTAATACCAGTGCGATAAAAATAAAACTGTCTTCTATTGATGGCTTATACTGGCCATACAGCGAAAACGAATTAAAGATAAATACTAAGTTGGTACAAAATCCTGCTTACAACACAGATAAGTTAACAACAAAATCAGAATAATATTAGTACTATGAGTAAAATAGTTAAAACGATAAAACTGCCTGTTCTGCTGCTGATAATTGTAATGAGTCAGTTAGCCTGGGTTAGTTGTGTTGACAATGATCCTACTGTAGATAGTTACTATACCTTTACCGGTGAAACTGTAGCGGATTATTTGAAGAAACGTGAAGATAAATACAGTGATTATGTTAAGATACTTGACAGAGCTCATCTTTTTGATTTGTTGTCAACTTATGGTGAATACACTTGTTTTGCACCCACAAACGAAGCTGTTTCTAACTACCTGAAAACTAAGAATCTTAGTTCTGTGGATGATTTAACAAATGCTGAATGTGACACTATTGCCAGAACTCACCTGTTGAAAGGTGCTTATTTCACTACTGATCTTCAGGATGGTGCATTACCGAGTACAAATTTTCTTGACAGATATCTGGTTTTTTCATCTGATTCCAGTACTTATAATGGAGCCAAGACTATTAGTTATTTCATAAATAAGACGTCTGAACTATTAATAAGGGATGACTCAGTTGCAAACGGAGTTGTACATACATTGAGCAATGTTGTTACACCAAGTAATATGTTCCTTCCTCAACTTATGGCTGAAGACTCTACAATTTCAATTTTTGTTCAGGCTTTACAACTAACAGGTCTTGATAAAAAAATGGAAGCTTACATTGATGAAACCTATCATGTCGGAGCTGATTCAACTGATCTGAGACTGATTTATAATACAGGAAGCCGGGACAGGCCTGCAGATTTTCCAACGAAGAGAAAATTTGGTTTTACTGCTTTTGTTGAACAAAACAAAATTTACAGAAGGAAGGGTATAAATAATGTAAATGATCTTATTAAAAAGCTCAAGAGTAAAGAACTGGCTATTTATGATCCTTACGGTAAATATAAGTATGATGATAAATATACTGATTCAACCAATGTCCTTTACAGGTTTGTCGCTTATCACTTGTTTGACAGGCTTGGTAACTACGATGACTGGACTGTGGGCAGTGCTATACGTAACGTACAACCTATATATGATTTTCTCGATCCTCAGGATTTTTATGAAACGATGTGTCCTTTTACGATAATGAAGTTTCAATATGGTAGAGAAGGTGAACTTTATATAAACAGAAGGCGTGTTAATGAAGGAGCAGCTGCAGACAGGAATGCTGCGGATCCTTATCAGGCTGCTGTAAGAGGTGTAAGAGTTTTACAACCCGCTGAAGCTGGGTCTATTGACCAAAGTGCTCTGAATGGTGTTTACCATTATGTTGATGCTCTTCTTGTTCTTGATGCAACTGCAATTGATGCTTTGAATACCAGGATGAGGATTGATGCAACTACTCTGTCTCCGGATTTTATGAACAATTCAGGAAGGGGAAGGACAAAGCCTAAAGTAGAGATGTCTATTGCGACCAGATACAAACCGGGATATGTTAAAAATTTTATTTTCACCGAACAAACGCAACTTGGACTCAGAATAGACCCGTTATGGTCGCCTAGTTATCAATGTGATGCTTTAGACTTCCTGGGACAATATGATTTTTCAGTTAAGATTCCACCTGTACCACAAGGACAGTATGAAATACGTTTGGGTATGAATATGGGAACAGACCGCGGTATCGTTCAGATTTATTTTGACAATAAGGCAAGTGGAATACCGATTGATATGCGTATTTCAAAGTTTGACAATCCTATTATTGGCGCGAAAGCAGATACTGAAGATGAAGAAGAAAACATGCGTAATGATAAGGATATGAAAAATCGTGGATTTATGAAAGGTATGGATTCATGGTATACAGGAAATGGTAAAACTGAAACACACAGAGTATTCTGGAATTCAGTGCGAGTCGTAATTGCGAATGAATATCTGGAAGAAGGAAAAACTCATTATATCCGTTTCAAATCTGTAATCGACAATCCTGACGGCTTGTTCCCGTTTGACTATCTGGAATTATGTCCGAAAAGTGTTTATGCCAATCCAGAAGGAGAAGATACCCATTAATTATAAAATATAATATCAAAAATATGAATATGCATTTGTCCGGAGTAATTAAAAAATGTCTGCTTGCATTAAGTGTATTGGTAATGTTTTATGCCTGCACTGATGACAAATGGGATGAACATTATGCGGCCAATCTGAACGTGACTTCCGATGAAACACTGATAGATAAGTTAAGGAAAGAACAGACAATAAGCGACTTTGTTCAGGTATTGGATAGTGTTAAGGTCATGAATGGACACAAGATAACATCTGTTTCTTATTCCGATCTTATGGATCAACAGTTTTTTACTGTATTTGCACCTGTTAACGGGTCATTCAATAAAGATTCATTGCTGGCTTTATGTGTTTCGACAAAGGGTAATGAACAGGTTGCAAAATGGTTTGTACAAAGTCATTTATCCAGAACTCCCTACTCATTCTATAACAATGCCAGTGTAAAAGCTAAGATGCTGAATACAAAGTATCTGTATTTTGAAAACAATACACTGGGAGGTGTAGGCTTTGTAGAAGGAAAGTCAAATATTGTTGCTAAAAATGGTATTATCCATTTAATGAATGGTACTCTTCCATTTTTAATGAATATTTATGAAGCGCTGACTAATATGCCGGAGTTTGAGATTATGGGAAAGTTTCTGATGACATATCAAAAAGATTCTCTTGACGAAAACGCCAGTGTTTCAGCGGGAATAAATGATGAAGGTGTTACTGTGTATGTGGATTCAGTTATGATTGAAAAGAATTCTCTTTTCAGGAGTATGGGATATCTTAATTCTGAAGATAGTTTGTATCGAATGATTGTACCTTCAAAAGCAGGAATAGAAAATGCTTATGCGAAAATTTCAAAATATTACAATTTTGGAAGCGCTGCAAAAGCGGATTCACTTAAAAAATTCTGGACAAACTACTCCATGATGAAGGACCTGATATTTAACTGGAATTTGCAGAATTCTCCACAGGACTCACTTATCTCAACTCAGTATTATTATTATCAGCCTAAATTCCATGTCTTTTACAAACCTTTTGCTGAAAACGGTATTTTGTCAAATGCGAATACAGTAAAAACCAGCAATGGTATTATGTATAAAGTTGATCAATGGCCATTAAACATTACCAGTGTATTTTTTACTCCTATAACTGTAGAAGCAGAAACAGAAAAAAACATAAATACACTTGATAAGACAAGATTTAAATTTAATCAACGTCAGAAGTATGCGAATTATATATCAGGTGGTGGATATCTGGATTTGTTTCCTATCAAAAATTCTGATAAACCTGATATAACTTTTAATATTAAGAATACACTTTCTGGTAAATACGATGTTTGTGTAGTGATGTTGCCAAAAACAGTTTATGATGCTCAGACTACTGATGTTAAACCGAATAAATTTTCTGCCGCAGTCACTTATGAATTACCCAATGGAAGTAATACGAGTGTAACCTGCAGAGGAAAGGAAGGGCAGACACTGTCATTTTTTGAAAATAAACCGACAGCAATTGATACTATAACCTTAACGACTTTGACTTTCCCGGTTTGTAATTACGGACAGGAAAAAGTAAAGGTTACTTTGAGATTACAGAGCGTGGTCACTCCAAAAGAAATGACAAGGTATTCACATGAGATGTACATTGATTGTTTGTATTTGAAACCCAGACAAGATTAAAAATGATGAAGATGAAAAGTAAAATAAAAAATAATCTTGATTTTAAATTATTGAGTGTAGTAATCTTGTCGATGTTTGCATTTGCTTCAACCGGACAAAATACACTTAAAATTGAGCAGAATAAAAGTAAAGAGGCGAAAGTTGGAAAAAGGAATGTCTCAGGAGTTGTAATTGATGCATCAACAGGAGAACCGCTGGTAGGTATTCGTGTTCAGGCTTACAATAATAATTTGTATTCATCAATGACATCAGAAGACGGTTCTTTCAAACTTGATGTTCCTGAATATGTAACATCTCTTACAGCTGTAGCTGAAGGATACAGTCTGGTGATGAATCCGATTGATACAAAAACCAATACTGTAAAGATTAAGATGTTTTCAGATCAGTTCTCTGATATTTACTCTAAGCAGATTAAAGCATCAAAAGAAAAAACTGCTTCTGTTAATAATATGAACGCTGATTTAAGTATTGACAGGCAAATACAAACAAATCTTGGCGGAGATATAAGAGCAATAGTCAGATCTGGTCAACAGGGAGTTGGTAATTTCATGTTGATGAATGGTTTAAATTCTCTTTTTGCAAATACTCAACCACTTGTGGTTGTTGATGGTGTGATACTCGATATGCAATACAGCCGTGGTTCTGTCCACGAAGGTTTCTATAATAACCTGCTTTCTAATATTAACGTTAATGATATTGAGAATGTATCAGTCGTAAAAAATGGTACAGCTTTATACGGAGCTAAAGGTGGAAACGGAGTTTTGTTGATTGAAACAAAAAGAAACAAGAGTATGGCCACCAAAATTGATGTAGATTTATCCGGAAATTTTGAAATGATTCCTAATCTGCCTCCTATGATGGATGCGACCGATTACAGGTATTATGCTTCTGAATTATTAGGTTCTACAGGTACAAAGCTTACTGAATTTAAGTTTCTTAAATCTGACCCTGAATATTATTATTATAATAAATTCAATAATAATACTGACTGGTCAAAACAAGTTTATCAGCAGGCGTTTTCGCAATCTTACGGAATTAATGTACAGGGAGGTGATGAAATTGCAAGCTATAATCTTTCAGTAGGATATGCTAATGGAAACAGCACATTGAAAAACTCTGAACTATCCAGGTTTAATTTACGTCTTAATTCTGACATTAATCTTTCAGATAAAATTGATGTTCGTTTTGATGCTTCATATAGTGATGTTAACCGTAATTTGAGAGATGATGGTGTAAAAAACAATATTGAAAACACAACAGTAACTTCTGTTGGTCTTCTGGGATTGATTAAAGCTCCATTCCTCAGTCCTAATCAATTTGATATTTATGGTAAACAATCTGACTTTTTATCAGATGCTGATGATTATCTCGATGAAGTTCTTGGAACAGATGTTTCTCTGGCAAATCCTTCTTCTTTGTTGTATTACGGTGAGGGTAAAAATAAAAACAGATTTGGAAACCGAATGATAAATCTTGCTATAACACCAATATTCAAGATCAAGAGAAATCTTACATTGAGAGAACATTTCAGTTATACTCTGACAAACACTGATGCAAACTATTATACTCCTCTCAGGGGTATGCCTTCGCTGATAATCGAAGACGTTGCGACTGTTCAGAATGTTGCTAAAGCTATGGCTTCACATAGTAACATCTTTTCAAGTGATACCCGTCTGGACTGGACAAAGAATATCAAAGCACATAAATTACATGTTTTTGGTGGTGCAAGATTGTTTAAAGACAGTTATTCTCTTAATATGATACAAGGTTACAACACAGGTAACGATAAAACTCCTAATATCAATAATAACCTGAGTTATAAAACTGTAACTGGTACAGATGACAATAATGTGTCGCTTACATATTATGCATTGGCAGATTATAATTATAAGGAAAAGTATTTCCTGTATGGTGGTTTGAGTGCAGAAGCATCATCCAGGTTTGGAAAAGAAATTGAAGGTGGACTTAAACTGTTTGGTGTATCATGGGGCTTGTTTCCATCAATTCAGGCAGCATGGGTAATGACTTCAGAGCCATGGTTTAAACCTAACGATATAGTGAACTTTGTTAAAGTCAATGCCGGTTTTGATATATCAGGTAATGATGATTTGGATTGTCTGGCTTCAAGAAGTTATTTTGGAGCTACAAGAATACTTAACAGCGCCGGTGGATTGGTTTTATCAAATATTGGTAATTCTTCACTGCAATGGGAAACTACAAAACGTCTTACTGCCGGTGTTGATGCAAATTTGTTTAACAATACTCTTAATGTGTCATTTAATTATTTCGATGCTACTACAGATAATCTGTTAAGTATGAAAAAATTGAAATATGTTGGAGGTATTGATCGTATCTGGAGTAATGACGGTTCATTAGCAAACAGCGGTTCGGATTTTTCATTTAAATACAGGGTTTTAAACACTAAAGCTGTTAAAATGGAGGTTGGAGCCAGTGTTGCACATTACAGCAACAAGGTGAAAAGCCTTCCTGAAGGTGTAGATTCCTATGTTACTGAAATGTATAGTGGTGCTGTACTTACGAAGGTTGGTGCGCCACTCGGAGAATTTTATGGTTATAAAACAAATGGTGTTTATTCAACAACTGATCAGGCTAAGGCTGACGGAAAATATATTGTCCTTAAAAATGGTGACAAGAAATATTTTAAAGCAGGGGATATGAATTTTGAAACCACAAATGATGCTGAAGTAAACGAACAAGATAAAGTGGTTATTGGCAATCCAAATCCGGATTTGTTTGGTAATATTTTTGCGAACATCAGTATTAAAAATCTGACTTTAAGCACAGTATTCAATTATTCGGTTGGTAATGATATTTATAATTACCAGAGAATGATACTGGAAGGTGGAAAATCATTCTACAATCAGACAACAGCTATGAATAATCGCTGGACAACTGAAGGTCAGATAACTGATATACCTGTAATAACATTTGAAGATCCGATGGGTAACAGTCGTTTTTCTGACAGATGGATAGAAGATGGTTCATATTTAAGACTGAAAACAGTGACATTAAGTTACAATATCCCCATAAGGTCAACATATTTACAGGGTTTGACATTCTGGGGTTCAGCAAATAACCTGATTACTTTCACAAAATACTTAGGAGGTGATCCTGAAAATTCATCAAGTAATAATATTCTTTTACAGGGTATTGACAGAGGTCTTTTACCACAGGGAAGAAACTTTGCTTTAGGAATTAAGATTAATATCTAATATGAATTATCCTTTGTGATATAAAAATAACGACAAATGAAAAAGAAATTCGCCATATATTTAGCTGCCGGTATTCTTACTTTGACTGGTCTTGCCGGCTGTCAGGATATGTTCGATACAGACTCTGAACAAGTGTTGTTTGTAGAGGACAATAAACTTGATTCTCCTACAGATACTGTTTATTCTGTAATTGGTATAATAAGTCAGATGCAGAAACTAGCTGACAAAACAGTTTTGTTGGGTGAGATGAGAGGTGATTTGGTTTCTACAACTTTCAGCGCAAGCACCGAGTTGCAGGATATCGCCAATTTCACTGCAGGAACTGAAAATATATATAATGCTCCTCAGGACTATTATGCTGTTATAAATAATTGCAATTATTTTATTGCTAATGCTGATACTTCATTAAGAAAGCGTAATAACCCTATTTTTATTAAAGAATATGCTGTAGTTAAAGCTTTCAGAGCATGGACATATTTACAGTTAGCTCAGATCTATGGATCTGTTCCATTTATTACAGAACCAATTTTGACCGAAAAGCAGACTCAAACTGAGTATGAGAAAAAAGATATTAGCTTTATCAGTAATTATTTTATAGATGATTTGCTACCTTTTATTGATACAGAATATCCTACTTATGGTGCGATCGGCGCGATGCCTTCAACAAATTTTTTCATACCGGTAAGACTACTACTTGGAGATATGTGCTTGTGGGCAGGAAGATATTCAGAAGCTGCAAACTATTATCATGATTTTCTTGCAGACGAAAATAATCCAAAACCGATGACAACTGCTTCTATTGCATGGTATCGTGCAACAAATACGTTTGATATGTATATGAACAGTTATGGATCAATATTTGGATCTTCTTCGTCAACTGTAACATATTTGTCATCAGAAATAATTACTCTGATTCCAATGGAAACAAGTTCTTTCAATGGTTTAGTAAGTGACTTGCGTAATATTTTTAATTCAACTGAAAAGAATTATATGTATTTCCAGGCTACTGTTTCTAATGCATATTCACAGTTATCAAAAAGTCAGGTGAATTGTATCGTCTATAACAACCAGGCAAATATGACTTATGATACAATATTTGCACCTACTGAAAGAAGCTTGCAGGAACAGGGCTTTATAGGAGATTTAAGACTTCAGGCTATAAGGACTACCGGTACCGTAAGCAGCTCATATTCTGATAAATATAATTCTGTTTATCAAAGTATAAGTAAATTCTCAAGAAATGTAAATTTATATCGTAAAACTTTAGTATATTTAAGAATGGCAGAAGCGATTAACAGGGCAGGTTATCCTACAATTGCATTTACTGAATTGAAGTATGGTCTGACTGAAGCTAAGATTAAGAAATATGCTGATTCATTAGAGGTTGTGGCTGCTTCAGGAAACAGATTCCTGAATTGGAATAAAAGTTATTTCATGGAAGAAAACACTATCGGTTTACACTCGAGAGGTTCAGGCGATACACATGCCAATAAGTATTATGTAATACCTGCACTTGCCTCTAAAGAAGATAGTATAAAATATGTTGAAAACCTGATTTGTGATGAGATGGCGTTGGAGACAAGTTTCGAAGGATATCGTTTTTATGATCTTATGAGATTTTCAATGAGAAGAAACGATAACAGCTTCCTGGCAGGTAAGGTAGCGTCCAGAAATGGTACTTTGAATCAGGAGTTGTACAACAAATTATTAGACAAAAACAAATGGTATTTGCCATTAAAATAATAAAAACAGATATTTTTTTAACCAGTACTCACTTAATTAATTAAAACTATGAAAAAACTCTTACTTATGTTTGCGTTACTGATAGCCAGTCTGTCAGTGATGTCTCAGGAGGTTTTCTACTATGGTTTCGAGTACCCTTCTCATGCATTGCCTGTTGGTAATCTTGAGTACAGAGGTTTCTTACCTAGTGATACCCGCGACTCAATTAACAGTATGTCACATACTGGTAATTACTCTTTGATGTTGAATAATGCACTTTTAACTGCAACTGCTTCTCAGCGTGCTATGAAATTCAGGAACCTTCCAATCCAACCAAATACCTCTTACAGGGTATCTTATTGGGTTAAGGCTGATCCTAGTTTTACTATTAATGGTACAACATCAAACACTACTATTGTTTCTGCATTATGCGTTGGGGATGATAATGGTGAAGTAAATTTCGTTGGCAAGAACAATAAGACATATGAAGCATGGAATTCCGGTTTCACACAGGATAACTGGAAAAAAGTAACTCAAATGTGCTATTACAGCAATGATGATGTTCAAAAAGCTTTTTATAAATCATCAAATCCTAAAGCGACTTCAGATCTTGCTCTGAAATACTTTTTAAAAGTTGCAGCATATACTCCCGGTGTTTTTTACCTGGATGATATAAGTATTAAGAAATCAACCATAAGTGGTATTTCATATCACGGAGATGTAATCAAAGTGGATTTCGGTTATGAATACAATGGAGCTGCTTTACGTGAAGGCAAAGATTATTCAACCGCAAGTTTGCCATCAAACTGTGTTTATGTAACTAATGACGGTGTTGCTCTTGATGTTGAGGCTGTTGAAGTTCAGGCTAACGGTTTCTTTATTTTCCTGAAAACAGATTATCTTGATGATTCTGCTGAAGGCAAAATCAAAGTAAGCTTTACAAATCCTAAAAATGATTTGCTTGCTTTGAAATATACAGGAGATTTGCGTCCTGATGCTTTCAACGCATCTTCTGATAAAAGGGTTCTTGATTTTGAAGAAGAAGTAGCTGAATATGATATTAATCTTACAGGTAGTTCAATTATTTATAATCCTCCTTTCCTGAAATCAGCTGATCCTGAAAATGAATCATTTGACTTGCCTACAGACAAGACTTCTTATAAATTTACATACAGTAAAAAAATTGACTGTAGTTCTGCTGTAGCAAATATGGCAGGTCCTGCAGGTAAATTTGCTCTCGAACTTCAGGAAAAAGGTTACAAGAATACTTTAACATTTAATGTACCTGCCGGGAAAAATCTTTTCACAGGAGATTATATGATCACTGTATCGAATATAACAAGTGAACAGGGTATTCCTGCTGATCTGGACGATCAAATAACATTCTCAATGGGAGAATCTGCATCAGGATCAATCGATACTGTGTACAATTCAAATAAGGTATGGGCAGCAGCTGCATATGCTGATAACGTTATCCCAGCGGGTTGGGTAAGACTTCAGGCTAGTAAAACACCTGCAAACAACGATTTGAAAGTTGGTTTCTATAACAATCCTGGAGCTTCACGTTTGAGGACATTTGTTAAGGGTGGTGATATGGATTATGGTTTTTATCATTGTGCCAGAGACAAAGATACTATTCGTACATATTACGGAGCACTTGATGGTTATAAATTGAATCTGAAAGCCGGGAAATATACTATATCTTTCAATTCAGCATACTGGAATGGTGTAACAACAGGAGCTTTTAACTTCCGTGTAAAAAATTCTAAAGAAGAAATAGTTTTTGAAAAGGCTTCATATCCGTCTTCTTTTGATTGCAAAAATACGAATGTCAATGTTAAAATACTTGGTTCTGCGGTAACCACGTGTACATTTTTCCTTGAAACAACAGATAATTACATTCTTGAGTGGGAAAGTCATGCAGGATGGGCTTCTACAGTATTTGGTAATATAAAGATGATATCAGTACCTTCAGTTGCTGCGCAATATAAAGGTAAGCTGGCTGCTGCAATCGGAGTAGCTCAGGGTACATATACAGCAAGTGATTCTTCGATTTATCAGGGAATGATCAGGGATAATCTGAAATGGGCTATTGAAAATTATTCAACCTTTAAGAGCACTGCTCCAAGTGCTTATGTAAAAGCTGCAGCTGAAGTTCTTGCCTATAATGATGCTTTGATTAGTCATGTTAAGAATGTTGATGCATATACTTCAAATCTGGCTACTGCTAATACTAAGATTTCAACATATGCAACTCAAAAATTTGCAAAACTTCCATCATATCCTAAATTGATTGATGCTGCAACTAAATATGCCAATGTTGATTTTAAGGATGATCCTGCAGTTAAAACAGCCGGTGATACTTTATTATTCTACAATACATTATTCCAGAATTGGGTAAACAATGGTGTCCCTGCTTTGACATATCGTTTGAATAAAGCCATAAACTCAGCTTTAAAAGTTGGTGTTGACTCTTTAAGCCTTGACTATGCAAGAAATGAACTTTATGACAATGACGAAATGGTTAATAATCTTAATACTCAAATAAAGCAGTATTTGTATAATAAGATTGCTTTGAATGAGATTAAGTTTGGTAACTCAGTTGATGATTCAACCGCTACGGATAGTTTGGAACTTACCTCTTATATCAAGAATCCGAATTTCTATAATAAAACACCTGGTAAAAATCTAAATAATAATTCTTTTGCAGGCTGGACTACAAATGAAGAGCTATTTAATACAGGTCCTAATGACACTATTACTGCAGTTAATCCGGTGATTGATACTTATGCATCCGTATTTAATACTGCTGTTGGCTCCTTTGAACAAACTGTTACTAATGTTCCGGTAGGTGTTTACAACGTACATATGAAATGCAGAATGGGTAATCCTGTAAATAACGGATTGACACGTGAAGAAGTTAACGGTATATACTATTTCTATGTAATTGTAGGTAGTGATACTACAAAAATCGACTTCAGGGTAGATAATTTCGGATTACCTGCAACTCCTACGGTTATCAAGAATGTTCCTATAACAAATGGTTCATTTACTTTGGGAATTCATACCGGAATGTATCCGGGCTTTACACCAAGCTTATTCTGGGGAGACCCTGCACTTTGGATGGTCAACAAAGCTGAAGGTTTCAATTACACCGGCCTGAAGAATGGTAATGTTGAAAAGGGTAAAGTTATCGATGTTCAGTATTTCACAATACAGGGAACACGTACAAACAACCTAATCAGAGGTATGAATATTGTCAAGACCATTTATGATAATGGTACAGTTGATGTTAAGAAGATTATGCTCAAATAATTTCTTTTAAGATCGATAGATTTAATATAGCAGGTGAGGACTCTTCAGAGGGTTCCCACCTGTTTTTTTTAAAAAGACAGGTTTGAAAATTGTAGATATCTGATGAAAAGACAACATTTCCTTTTTTGCTTAATGCTAATTATTTCCGTTTATACTTTTGCTGATACAAATAATAATGTATTGAGATCATCATTAAATACAAATGTTGATCCCTCCAGGAACTATAACTTCGTAGAAACATACGTTAATCCGGTTTTACCCGGTGATCATCCGGACCCATCGCTTTTAAAAGTTGGAAATGATTTTTATGCTTCAGGATCCTGCTTTCACTTCAATCCTTTTTCACCAATTTATCATTCAACAGATCTTGTTCACTGGGAGAATATAACAAGAGTTGTTCCTTCAAATTGGTCCGGTTTAGCAGGATCTGCACCAGCAGCAGGTATTTGGGGAGGTACGCTTTCGTATTTTTACAATTCTTATTGGTTTTATTTTTCAAACACAGCAGGCGGTGGTCAATACTTTTGCAAAGCCTCAAATCCAAAAGGACCATGGACCTCTCCGGTAAAAGTTAATACTACTGCAGATACAGGACCTATTGGTTACGACAATTCGATTTTTGTCGACGATGACGGGACACCATATATGTTGATTAAACCCGGTCAGTTCATAAACAGAATTCAACAAATCGGCACTAATGGTCATCTAACAGGAAAAATAATTAAACTGGATTGGGTTAATACAAATAAGAAATACAGTTGGGCTGAAGGCCCTGTCATGTGCAAAAGAAACGGCTGGTATTACTACTTTATTGCAGGTAATGTTGCCGGCGGCCAATACGTTTTGAGATCAAGAACCCTGACTTCTGATTCTCTGAGCTGGGAAGCCATGGGTAACTTTTTTGAAAATGTTACTGATGGTAGTGTAATGTTCAGGAGTCCTAACCATATTACTCAACCCTTTATGCTCGAAGATAGTACATGGTGGACAATTTCTCACAGCTATGAAAATCTTAACGGAGATTCATGGGACGGAAAAGGTCGTCAGGGATTGCTGCATCAGATAATCTGGAGTACTATCGGAAAACCAACAGGTAAAGCTCCGACAACCTCTCCGTTAGTAAAACCTGCTTTGGAAAACAAAAATATAATACCCTGGAAGCTGCCTAGATCAGATGAGTTTGAGAATCCGACCCTAAATCTTTGCTGGCACTTTCTCAATCCTTCAAATGCAATTAAAAGTTCATTGAAGTACAGACCTGGATGGATAACTTTAACTCCGGGCAACGACAGTTGTCATATATTGCAAAAAGACGCAGGTCATTATTATTCTTTTGTCACAAAAGTTAACCTAAATGCTGTAAAAAACGGCCAGGCAGCAGGTTTATACATTACCAATGGAAATATGTCGAAATCTGTTAAATTAACCAGTTTATTTAAAGATACAAAGAAAATTTCGTTTTCATTTATGTCAACATACTATGAAACCCCGAATACGATAGGAGATACAGTTTGGCTTAAAATTGAAAGGAAAGAGCACATCCTCACCGGATATTTTAGCAGAGACGGAATCATTTGGACTCAGGTTGGGAACTCAATAAACGTTTCTGATTTGGATAAAGGTCAGGAAAATTATAATTCCTGGGTAGGTAATAGTCAGGGACTGTTTGCTAAAGGTGCAACAGCATATTTTGACAATTATTATTATCGTGACGGATTTTCAAAACTTGCTTTGGCCGGAAGAGAGAATTATTATGGAGTACAGACAGTAAGTAAATCTGTGGGAAAGGTTATTACTAATTTATCCTCACTTGGCGGTTGGTTTATGTTGGGAGGGGTTCAAATCGGGAATACCGGAAGAAAAGCTGCCCTTGTTGAGGTTTCAGCTTCATCAGTTTCAGGTGGTATTCTGGAAATCTGGATGGATGATCTGGAAAATAGCGGAACCAAACTTGCTGAAATTGTTATTACCTCAACCGGTAGTAGTGAAATCTGGAAAACATTTGAAGCTGCGATAACCCCGGTTTCAGGTCAGCACGATATATTCTTCAGATTCAAGGGTGTTAAAAATGCATTTTATCTGAACACAGTTCAGTTTAAACCGGAAGAAATCAGCGGTATTAAAAGAATTCCTCAGGTGAATTTATCAATATACCCAAACCCTTCATCCGGTTGTTTTTATTATGTATCAAATACATTGGCAAATGATATAAAGTATGAAATTGTCGATATGACAGGAAAAACAACAGAGAGTGGGATGCTGATGCATTCCGGCACTGTCGGGAATAACCTTATAAAAGGATTCTATTTTCTTAAAGTGATTAACAATATACCCTCTACTCCCGTTAAGTTAATCAGGAATTAAATACCGGTGCGCACATTTCCCACTGCTGTGTGGCGGCGTAAGCGTAAAATGATTTATCCCTATACGAACTAAAAAAATCTTCGCCGCAACGGCGAGGATTTTTACTTCGGATGCGCGAATTACTCTATTTAAAAAGATTCAAATCAACAGATTCTCCGGTTTTCCTGTGCCCGGCCTGATTGGGATGCAGGAAATCATTATCCTGAAGAGACTCAAGCATGCAGGCATTATCCGCAGGATCACTTATGACTTTATCAAAATCGATTACAGCATCAAAAGCTCCACTTGTCCTGATCCAATCATTAACTTTAGTCCTTGCCATTTCACGATATGGTTTATAGTATCCGTTCTTCTTAAAAGGCATAATAGTCGCACCGTATACTTTAAGCCTCTTTTCGTGCGCTTTGTTAATCATCAGCTTATATGCTTCTATCAGGTCATCAGCTTTTTTATTCGCAACATCTTCAACATCAGGTGCGCCACCAAGGTCATTTACACCTTCGAAAATCACAACCCATTTTACTCCTGACTGGCCAAGAACATCCTTGTCATATCTTCTTAATGCCGTTGGTCCCAAACCACCCCTGAGTACACAGTTGCCTCCTATACCGAGATTTAGTACACTTACCTTTTCAGTACCCTTGTTTTTCAACAACCTCTCAGATAGTATATCCGGCCAGCGATTTTGTAAGTTGGTGCCTGAACCGCGACCATCAGTTATCGAGTTTCCTATGATTGCGACAGCTCCGGCGGATTTTGGTGAAACCACATCAATGCCACTTATAATATACCAATGATCTGTTTTTACAGCGTTAGAAAATTCTGTGACGGATTTATCGTTACCTGATATTATATATGAAGTGGTTCTTGAGCCGGGATGCCCTGTAATTGTTTGTGAAGTATTTCCAAGATATAGTGTTATGGCGACATCCATTCTTGGCTTAAGATTAAACTTCACAGGGTCTGAAACCGCAACAGCGCCGGGTTGCATTGTATACTCATTTATTCCATTGAATTTTAGTTCTTTGATGGTTGATATGTCAATACTCCCATTGCCGGTAGAAGCTGCAATTTTTACAGATTTAATTGTTACAGGACTTTTACTGTGTTCATTTGAAAATTTTAACCTTATTATCTTTCCTCCCGTAGAAACCCTGACAATTTCTCTGATTGAGTTGTTTGACAAACCCGGAGCGGGCGGATTATTATGTGGCTCAACCAATTGCGGGGCTGTGGCCCATGTTCCAACCCAATTTTTCCCTGCATTTAAAAAACAAGTATTTATCAACAGCAATATAAGGATTGCCAGATTTATTTTTGAGATTGCGTTTTTCATACGTGAATTTTTATTTTTTTATCTAAGGTCGTATGGAACACCGCATGCTAAAATCAGCACTAGCAAGGATGTTTAATCTAAGCATGCTCTTTTCATACATCATAAATTACTCAACAAATATAGCATATCATGAAAAGCTCTGAATTAATTATTGAAATAAAAACTGTAAGACCTGCAACATTATTTAGAATTAATGAGTTTCCTGTTCACAACTTTAACTGTCAAACATTGCTCAATATATAAATTGGATTTATCTTTATAAACTTGCGAAAATGAAAAAAGTCTATAAATAACTGTTTGAAAATGATTCCATTTGTACATCTGCATGTTCACTCCCAATACTCCATCCTTGATGGACAGGCTTCAATATCTGCAATAGTTGACAAAGCTATTGGTGACGGTATGAAAGCTGTGGCTTTGACTGATCATGGCAATATGTTTGGAGTCAAGGAATTCTTTAATTATGTAAATAAAAGGAACAGCAAAGTAGCTGATGATGAGAAGTTCAAACCAATAATTGGCTGCGAAATTTATGTTGCCAGAAACGGGCGGTTTCAACAACGTAAAGAAGTAAAGGAAGATGCCAGAGGCTGGCATCTCATACTGCTTGCAAAAAATTACCAGGGATATAAAAATCTTATAAAGATAGTTTCAAATGCGTGGACTGAAGGTTATTATTATTGTCCAAGAACAGATAAAGAACAGCTTGAAAAATACCATGAAGGTATTATCGCAACATCAGCTTGTCTTGGTGGAGAAATACCCAGGTTTATTGCAGACGGGAGATTTAATGACGCGGAAGAATCTGTTTTATGGTTTAAAAAAGTATTTGGAGAGGATTATTATCTGGAGCTACAGCTTCACAAACCAACAGTGCCAAATGCTGCACAGGATACTTATCCAAAACAACAGGAAGTAAACAAGCACATTATAGATTTGGCACACAAACATAATGTGAAACTTATATGCTCTAATGACGTGCATTTTGTAGATGAAGAGCATGCTGAAGCACATCACAGATTGATTTGCCTTAATACGGGCCGCGAGTTGGATGATATGTCAGGAATGGCATATACTAAGCAGGAGTGGCTTAAAACACAGGAGGAAATGAATTCTGTGTTCGGACATATACCAGAGGTATTACAAAATACAGTCGAGATAGCTGATAAAGTTGAATTTTTCTCCATAGATCATGACCCTGTCATGCCAATTTTCCCAAGGCCTGAAGAATTCGAAGATGATAATGCATATTTGAGATATCTCACTTATAAGGGAGCAGAAAAAGTTTATCCGGAATTGACTGATGAAATCAGGGAAAGAATTGATTTTGAACTTGGAGTTATTGAATCCATGAAATTTCCCGGTTATTTTCTTGTTGTTCAGGATTTCACAACTGCTGCGAGGGAGATGGGAGTATCAGTAGGACCGGGACGTGGATCTGCAGCCGGTTCAGCTGTAGCTTTCTGTCTGGGTATAACCAAAGTTGACCCGATTAAATATGATCTGCTGTTCGAACGTTTTTTGAATCCTGACCGTATCTCAATGCCTGATATCGATATTGACTTTGATGATGACGGCAGAGGCGAGGTTTTGCGTTGGGTTGAAAAGAGATATGGCAAGGAAAAGGTCGCTCATATCATAACATATGGCACAATGGCTTCAAAATCAGCCATAAAAGACGTTGCGAGAGTCCAGAGATTACCTCTGGCTGAATCTGAAAGATTGGCAAAACTTGTACCTGACAAAATACCTGATGTAAAAAAGGTCAATCTGACTGCTGCAATAAAATATGTACCTGATTTAAAAACAGCTTACGAGTCTTCAGATGAAAATTTGAGGGATACCATGAAGTATGCTGTGATGCTTGAAGGCAACGTCAGAAATACCGGTGTACATGCCTGTGGAGTAATTATCGGGAGAGATGAAATTTCAGAATGGGTTCCCATAAGCACTGCGGATGACAAGGAAACAGGAGAGAAGCTTATTGTTACACAATATGAAGGCTCTGTTATCGAGGAAACCGGGATGATTAAGATGGACTTCCTTGGTCTGAAAACGTTATCAATCATAAAAGATGCCATCCAAAATGTAAAACTTTCAAAGGGTATAGATATTGATATTGACACCATACCACTTGACGACACCGAAACATACGAGCTTTATAGTGCTGGAAACACAGTCGGAACATTTCAGTTTGAATCTGCCGGTATGCAAAAATATTTGCGAGATCTTCAGCCTACGAAATTTGAAGATCTTATTGCAATGAACGCATTGTACCGACCGGGCCCTATGGACTATATACCACAGTTTATTGCCAGGAAGCATGGTCGGGAACCGATACAATATGATATTCCTGTCATGGAAAGATACCTGAAAGAAACCTACGGTATCACGGTCTATCAGGAACAAGTGATGTTATTGTCGAGACTTTTAGCCGGTTTCTCACGAGGTCAGTCTGATGAACTTCGTAAGGCAATGGGTAAGAAAATCATTGATAAACTGAATAAGCTGAAACCGAAGTTTCTTGAAGGCGGTGAAAAAAACGGCCATGAAGTTCAGGTGCTTGAAAAAATATGGGCAGACTGGGAAAAGTTTGCATCCTATGCTTTTAATAAGTCTCATGCTACATGTTATTCACTTGTGGCTTACCAGACTGGTTGGCTGAAGGCACACTATCCTTCGGAATATATGGCTGCCGTGTTGACCAGAAGTATCAACAACATTACAGACATAACCAAATTTATGGACGAATGCCGCTCTATGGGCATTCAGGTGCTTGGGCCGGATATTAACGAATCAAATCTGCACTTTACGGTAAATAAACAAGGCAACATCAGGTTTGGGCTTTGTGCGATAAAGGGTGTTGGCGAAAGCGCTGTCAGAGCCATTCTGGAGGAAAGGAAAAAAGAGTTTTTCAAAGATATATATGATTTTCTTGAAAGGGTCAATCTGTCAGCCTGCAATAAAAAAAGTATTGAATCCATGGCTCTTGCTGGCTCTTTTGATTCTCTTGATCATATCAGTAGAGAGCAGTTTGTTGTTGAAAATGCCAGGGGTGAAACCTTTCTGGATCAGCTTATTCGTTACGGGAACAAGATTCAGGCGGATAAAGCAATGGTTGTAAATTCTCTTTTCGGAGGTGAACATGAAATTGAAGTTGCGAAACCTGAACTACCTAAAGTTGAACGCTGGCCTGAGCTGATCAGACTCAACAAAGAAAAAGAATTAGTTGGAATGTATCTTTCATCACACCCTCTTGACAGCTATTCTGTTGTTCTCAAATATTTGTGTAATACATCAATGGAAGATATCAAGCAGGGTGAATTACCTGCAAATAAAGAGTTGACTTTTGCCGGTATTGTTACTGATATCAGAGAGAGGACAAGCAAAAGAAATGAGCTGTTCGCATTTGTAACTGTAGAAGATTATTCAGGCTCAGTTGAAATACCATTCTGGCCTAAAGATTATGTAGAGTTTGGAAAGTTTTTAAAACCATCCATGTTTCTTTATTTCAAAGCAAACTGGCAAGGCAAACCATACAAACAAGAGGAGAAGGAGCTGAAGATAAAATCAATTCAAATGCTGTCTGAAGTTGCTGAATCCGGTTTCGAAAAGGTAAGTATTACACTGCCACTTTCTTCAATTGACAAGTCTTTTGTCGATAATCTTTACGATGAAGTACTGGCGAATCCCGGAAAAAGTAATTTAAATATTTCGGTAATTGACAACAGTGACGGAAACCCATTGCGTATAGATCTGGTTTCCAAATCATATCATGTTTATCCGTCAAAAAAGCTCATTGAATTTCTTGAACAAAATGAATCGGCGGAGCTGAAATTTAATTAATACTATGGTGTTGGTTGTTTTTTTTGCTTAATTTTACAACTGTTGTCAAAGAAAATCTTTGACCAAATAAAGAGGAAATTTTTAAAATTTAAAATATTATGGCTTTAGTTGTTACAGATTCAACTTTTGATGATTATCTGAATTCGGGATCTCCACTTGTTGTAGATTTTTGGGCAGAATGGTGTGGCCCATGTAAAATGATTGCACCTATCATTGAAGAATTGTCTGAAGAATACTCCGGCAAAATCAATATAGGTAAGATTGATGTTGATGACAATAATGAAATCAGTACGCGTTTTGGTATAAGGAATATACCAACGATTTTATTTTTCAAGAACGGTCAGCTGGTAGATAAACAGGTAGGTGCTACTCAAAAAAGTGTACTGACTCAAAAAGTCCAGGCTTTGCTTTAGACTTTCAGATAAAGCACTCTTCTTAATAATACCATGAAATACAAATTATTACTACTGATGGCGGCATTCTGTGTGCTATCAAGTACAAAAGTTTTATCGACAACTGAAGAATCACTAAAGACTCATTCGGAAGAAATAAAATCATTTAAATACACCAATCCTGTAACCAGAGATACTTCAATATCTATGAGGGATCATTGTATTATTAAAGTAGGTAATAAATGGTATTGTACTGGTACATCTGAACCGGTTTGGACAGGACATAATCCCGGAGTGAGATTACTGGAGTCAGATGACCTTTTGCACTGGAAAATGCATTCCTGGATAATTGACGCAAAGAAACTTTCCGAAGATTGCCCTTATAACGGACGTTTCTGGGCACCGGAAATTCATTTTATAAAGGGGCGTTACTGGCTAACCGTTAACAGTGGTAAAGTTACTAAAGAAGACCCTAAAGGTATGAATTCTCATAGTGTCTGGTTATTTGTCGCTGATGATGTAACCGGGCCTTACAAACTTGTTAATGGCCCTTTAACGCCGCAATACAATAATGATGCAACTTTATTTGAAGATGAAGACGGTCAGGTATATCTGTATTGTAGCGGTAATGGTTTATTTCAGGCAAAGATTGATTTGAATACCGGAAAACTGACCACTCCTATTCAAAAATTTCTGGATAAAAAGCAACCTGGTTATCCTGACTGGATGGTAGGAGGCATTGAAGGACCGAATGTAATCAAAAGAGATGGCACTTATTTCATGTTTTTTTCAACATGGACGAGAGGTTATGAGGTAGGATTGTTGAAATCAAAATCACCAATGGGTCCATGGGAACTTGCTTCGCCGGAACCGATCTTCGGTACTAGGAAGCGTGGCTACAGACCTGAGCTTGCTATAGGTGGTGGTTATTCAAATCTTAAATATCAGGACACTGATGATCCCTATTGCGAAACCGGACACAACTCTTTGTTTGAAGGTCCTGATGGCAAAATATGGTCTTCGTGTCACTATTTGATGTTTGAAAAGAGGCCGTATCCTTATTCTCAAACTCTTTATCCCTGGGAGCCGACTCCTCAGATGGGTATCGAACCCGTGAGATATGAAAACGGAATGTTTTATATTGATGGTCCCAATTTTGTTGAAAGGACAGTAGAATATAAATAGTTTAACAGTCCTGTCCCTAATCGACAAACATATCAGGAATATTAGCAGATTATATCAACTCAGATTTCGATTCTTCTGGTTTCGTCATCAAGAACTTCTATAACGACTTTGGTAACGTCTTCGGTAAGCAGATCTTCTATTTTCTCAGGCCACTCCATGAAGCAGTAATACCCGCTGTTGATATAATCGTCAAAACCCAGGTCAATCACTTCCTGGAGTTTGTTTATCCTGTAAAAATCGAAGTGGTATGCCGGATCACCATCAGGTAATGAATATTCATTGATTATTGCGAAAGTCGGACTGTTGATGACATCTTCTATGCCAAGTGTTTCGCAAATAGCTTTTATGAAAGTAGTTTTACCTGCTCCCATAGGGCCATAAAAAGCAAATACCTTTTTACCTTCAGTCATTTTGAGAAACTCTTTTGCGGTTTCTCCGATATTATTCAATGATGTAATATTCAGATACATTTTTATCTTTTCTTGGGTTCAAGCGTTATTAAAGGAATTATCATTTCTTCAAGTGATATACCACCGTGCTGGAAGGTATCCTTGTAATAAGAAACGTAATAGTTGTAATTATTTGGATACGCGAAATAATCGTTGTTTGCAGCAAAAACATAAGTTGAACTTACATTCGGACTGGGTAGGCCGTGCTTGTCGGGATTCTTAATCTCAAAAACCTGTTTAGGGTCATAATTCAGATTTTTCCCGACTTTATACCTCAGGTTAGTATTTGTATTGCGGTCACCAACAATTTTAATAGCATTATCAACTTTGATTGTGCCGTGGTCTGTAGTGATAATAATTTTTACATCTTGCTCAGACAAATAATCCATCAATTCAGAAATCGCTGAATGTTTATACCATGACTCAGTGAGTGACCTGTAAGCTGCTTCAGTACTGGCAAGCTCCCTGATCATTTTAGATTCAGTTCTTGCATGAGAAAGCATGTCAATGAAGTTAAAGACAATAACATTCAGGTTAACATTCATCAGGCTTTTTACTTTCTGTATTAGTTTTTCACCTACCTGATTGTTATTTATCTTGTTGTATGAAAAATCAAATTTTTTACGAAACCTGTCAAGCTGCGTCTGTATCAGAGGTGATTCATTCAGATTCTTACCTTCTTCTTCGTCTTCATCTACCCATAACTCAGGAAACATTTCCTGTATTTGGATAGGCATGAGACCTGAGAATATTGCATTTCTTGCATATTGTGTAGCAGTAGGCAGGATGCTGTAATAAAGGGATTCATCTATATTGAATTTTTCTCCGATTAGTCTTCTTATTACCTGCCACTGGTCAAATCTGAAATTATCAATCAGTATGAAAAAAACGGTTTCACCGGCATCAAGTAATGGGAAAACCTTAGTCTTGAAAACATCAGGACTCATAAGAGGTCTGGTTTCGGGGCGGTCTATCCAATTGATGTAATTCTTTTTGATAAATCTTCCGAAAAGGTTGTTAGCATCAATTTTCTGCTGTTTCAGCACTTCATCCATCCCTGTTTTAGCTTCTTCGAGTTCAAGCTCCCAATAAACAAGTTTTTTGTACACATCAATCCATTCATCATTTGTTGAGGAATCATTTATTTGTTGACTAATCCTCATAAAATTTTGCTGAAAAGTTTGAGTAGTGGTTTCGTGGATAATTTCTTCCTTATGGATATTTTTCTTAATAGTAAGCAACATCTGCATCGGGTTGACAGGCTTAATCAGATAGTCAGCAATCTTGCTTCCAATAGCCTGATCCATGATGTCCTCTTCTTCATTTTTGGTTATCATTACGACTGGCAGGGAAGGATATATTTCTTTGATCCTGTTAAGAGTCTCTATACCATTCAGCCCCGGCATATTTTCATCCAGGAAAACCAAATCAAAAACCTGCTCTTTGCATAGGTCAAGGGCATCCTGACCATTTGTAGTGGTAACGACTTCATAACCTTTTTCTTCAAGAAAGAGGACATGAGGCATTAGTAAATCCATCTCATCGTCTGCCCAAAGCAACCTGTCATTTGTCATTTTTTTGGTTTATTATTATCCTTAACTTTCTCTGTATAATTCATTTTGTAAAAATCCAGATATTTTTCAATATCTATGCCTTGCATTAATAGCTGCATGTTTGGTTTTGAGGCTATTATCATCCTAAGTCCCGGATATTTCTTTTCAGGCGACTCATTCTGGAATGTTATCCACGATCTATATCTCAGCACATCTTCGGCATCCTCAAATCCCTGTACCAAAAGTACATCCATTTTGCCGATTTTTGCAATACTCAGCTCATAATCCCTGACTAAAAAAGTAGTGAAATTGTAAAGGGCAACATCAAACAACAACTTGTTGGTATTTGTACTATCAGGCAAATACCACATTAAAAGTACATGCTCTTCTTTAGGCTCGTATTTGAGTTTTGCCAGAAGCGAATCCATCTGTGAGTTTTCATCAGTTTTATTCAGGCTGTCAAGTGCAAGATTTCCAAAAAATCTTCTTGAAGGTACAGGCCTGCGCCCCTGATTCCACATTAGCAGCATATCTTTTACTACAGGTGTGATTTCATGTTCGGGATATTGTGAAACCAGGGAATCCAGTATTGCATGGAATTCTTCCGGTTTCCCCGTCATACCATATTCTATGGCTTCCATGAAGCTTACTCTTGGTATCAGCTTGCTTAATGGGTATTTTTTCTTAAAATAACTGCTATTGGAAAATAAGCTGTCAGCATTGTTTTCAGTAAAATATGCATATGTTTTGGAATAGACAGTATCCTGTTTTTGATACATTTCAGTCAGATTTTCAATGAAGAGCGAATCTGCAAGTTTTTTAGCATTATCTCCAAACGGGAATTTCTCAATGATTTTTTTTCTTTCAATTTCTGCTTCCTGATTTCTTTTTTCCTGTTTCAAAATCATGTATGAGTGAAACCATGCATTATCGAGATTCTCGTTTTCAGGAAAACGTTTTTCAAGCTCTCTGAAAGCTTTAATGGATAATCTGTTGTTCTCCATGTTCTCCCTGAAGTAAACACCTGATTTGTAAAGGCTTTCAGATATTTTTTTATTTGACTCGTTAACTGCCTTTTCCGTAAAAGGAATATTTTTTAAATAATAGTTTGCTTTAAGCGGATCATCAGAGTCCTCTTCAAAATTATCAGTTTTACTGATAGATGTAGTATCAGCATCCAGACTGCCGTTCTTTACGGCTGTGCTGTCTGATGCTTTATTTGTATCAGTATTGGTGGTAGATGATTGATCAAATGGATTTGTCTTATCAAGTCTTCTCCAATCATCTGCCAATGTGCGTTTACCCCAAATTCTCTGGAATTCTTTTAATCCGTTTGCAACTGTAGCAGGATTATAAAAATACCAACTCTTATCATTTGAGGTTTGAACTTGTGGCGATGATGGCCCGTTTGCGTTATTCTGCTGCCCTTGAGCAAGCTTTTCGTTGGCACTTAATGCTTCTTGTGCACTTTGTTCTTTGGCCTTTACCTTAGCCGCTTTAATTAGTTTTTCAATTACGACTTCGAGTTCCTTTGGTGGCAATTTTGCAAGAGCCTGAAGGCTGTCTTCATCGTGAATTATTTTCAGCTCAGGTACAAGACTTTTTAATGCACTATTTCTGAAAGATACTTCTTTTAGTCTATCATCTTTTTTGTTCATCAATACTTCGGCATCTGAATAACAAGGGCCTGCTTTGATGAAATCCTCTATTGAATAGTACAGATTTCCAAGCGTTACAAGAGTTTTAAGTTTGTGAGGCCCACCTGAAGTTGATTTATCGATAGATTTATGAAAGCTTTCTTTAGCCTTGATAGTGTCTTTGTTAATCAGATAGAGATTACCCATTGCGTAATAAATCTGATCAAGATAATCCTTGTTTTTTTCGCTTTTACTCAGGCGTAGCAGCTTTTTTAATGGTTTTGCCGGGTCGTTTTGCGGATACACCTCGGTTTGTCTTATTCTTGCACTTATCTCCATTTCATACGGAGGATTCTTAGCCGGGATAGAACCAAAAATCTTATTAGCATCATATCTGTTGCCGGTTTGTTGGTAGAGTTGACCCAACAGGAAACTCCAGCGTAGCTTTTCCTGCTTATTATTAGATTTTTCTATAGCAATTTTAAGATAAGGGATAGCATCTGCATAGTTTTTTCTTTTAAGTAAAAAATCAGCATATGCAGCTGAAAAAATTCCCGTCAGTGACGGTGTAAGATTTTCATTATTTAGATCAGAAAGTATCTTTTCAGCGTCAAACAGCCAGTCAAGCTCAATGTTTGATCTTGCAAGCAGTATGGCTGCTTTATCGTAAGTAGGTTTATCAAAAGAAAAATGCTTCATAATGTATGAGCAAGTTGAGGCGGCGGACTCAAAATCAGCTTTGTGAAATTGAGCATTTGCCATCAGAATGAAAACATCTTTCATAAACGGGTTGAATTCTTCCCTGTTATAAAATTTTTTATATGCTTCTTTTGATTTGCTGTCAGGTTTATTTTTTGGCTTTACTCTGATTGAGTGTTTCTTTATTGCAGTCTGGCACTTTTCAACTGCTCTATCCATTGATGAGGCTGTGCCTTTAGCAAGATCATGGTTGCTCACTTTATAAACAGGCAGAAAGTCGGAGTAATCTTCTTTAAAAGATTTATTGATTTGCTTTACTCCCTGATTATAAGCTTCAGCGCCATTGAAGTGCACATTATATCTTGTGTTCAGCTCATGATAATGACGTGTACTCCAGGTGTTCTTTTGAGTGGAACACGAGGAGAACATCAAAAGCGATATGATTAATACCGTGAGTCCTGAGCTAACTTTTTTCACAATTGTGATTTTCTATTAAAAACTGAAAATAAGGGTTTTTATTGTGTATTTCTTGTCGAAACCCTTCTTTCTGAAACAATCAGCATGGCTTCATCAAGTAAATAATCAGGCAGTTTTATACGGCGTAGATTCAGACTTCTGAGCCAGCCAGCAACGTCTTCCGGTTTCAAAGTATAAAATACAGATTCAACAGACTTCAGATCGTTGTCAGAATATTCATCAGGAGATTTGTCTTTAAGTGCATCCAGATCTTCATCATCATAATATTCAATCTTAGTGTCATATGATAAGAGTGAATTGTTTTCGCAGATTTCATGCATTCCGCAGCATACTGAACTATCAGATTTCTCTTCTTGCCTGGTTTCATCTTTATCAGTCACACTACTTCCAAACCAGTTGTAGCGTGTAGCCAGCCAGCTGAAAATGCCTAAAAAAACCAGTGCCAGTACTAGAATCCACATAGACAATAACCTTTTTCTATTAGAATTAACCTTGTAATATTTTAATTCCGGTGCACACATTACCCGCTGCCCGGAGATCGTGAGTATCAATTTTTCCGGTCAACAGATACAATACTGTATTTTTAATTGTTTTCAATTTTGAAACCAAATTTCTCAAGATCCTTCCAGAAATCCGGATAAGATTTGCTTACAACCTCAGGATTGTTTATTATGAGGTTTGTATACCTGAAGGCAGCAGGAGCAAAGGACATTGCCATCCTGTGGTCATCGTAAGTGTCAATGCTTATATTATCCCTGGCTTCACACTTTTCTTTGTTCCAGATAAGCTTGTTTCCGTCAGATTCCCTTATGATAAAGCCCAGTTTAGCGGTTTCAGTTATCAATGCATTAATTCTGTCAGTTTCCTTGATTTTCAGACTCTGAAGCCCTGAGAATTCAAAAGGGACATCATTTAAAAGACATGAAAGTACAAGAGTCTGTGTCATATCCGGTTGTTCCGTCAGGTCAAGAATTAGTTTTTTAGTATAATGACCTGTTTTAGTTAATCTTACACCATTTTCAACTTTTTCAGTTCTGACTCCAAGATGCTCAAAGTATTCAGAAATCATCGAATCTCCCTGCAGGCTCTTTAAATCCAGACCTTCTAAAACAATTTCACCGTTATCACAAACACTGAGTATTTCATACCAGTAAGATGCAGCAGACCAATCCGGCTCTACTTTATAAATTGTTTTTTGATATTGACCATGTGGAATTCTGATAGTATTTCCAATCCATTCTGCTTTGACACCAAACATCTCCATCATTCTGAGGGTCATAATGGCATATGGCTTTGATATCAAATCTCCTTTAATATGTATTTCAAGACCATTTTTCATTATCGGACCTATCATCATTAGTGCTGAGAGGTACTGGCTGCTTATACTACCGTCAATTTCAATTGATCCACCTTCCAATTTCTTACCGGTAATCTTTATAGGTGGGAAACCATCCTTCTCAGTATAGACAATATCAGCTCCAAGCTTTTTTAATGCATCTACAAGAATGCCGATTGGCCTTTTTTTCATTCGCTCAGAGCCTGTAATTATTCTGGCTCCATCCTGCAAAGTGAAAAATGCTGTCAGGAATCTCATAGAAGTACCTGCTGCACCAATATCAATGATATTCTCCAAAGACTTAAGCGCTGAAACCATCACATTGGTGTCATCACAAGCTGCCAGATTACTCAGAGTTCCAGTATCATTCGAAAGAGCTTCTAATATCAATGCTCTGTTGCTGATGCTTTTAGAAGCAGGAAGATTGACTTTGGCAGAAATATTTTTTGGAGCTTTAAGAGATATTTGCATATTGATATATGAAGTATTTTTACAAAAATACGAATTTTTGTATTCATAATATCTCAACCGGCTTCATTGAGGCAGTATTGCTCTCATTATTAACAAAATAATAATATGAAGTTTTAAAATTAATCTGATTTAATATGCAAATTTGTTTGATTAAATCTATTTTCATATGAAAAAGTCACTTACAAACGTAATTTGGTCTGTTCTTGGTATAATAGTAGTAGCCCTGGTTTTTTATTTAATATCAAGTAGTCCTGATAAAGCAGCAGATCAGAAGAAAAAACTGATGTTGATACAATACAGTGATTCACCATTAAGCGAAATGTCACTTGAAGGTATCAAAGATGGTCTTGCAGGCATAGGCATGAAAGAAAGTGTAGATTATGATCTTGATGTTCAGAATGCTCAGGGTGATTTAAGTACGTTGAATATCATAATTGAAATGATTCAAAATAAGAAACCTGATCTTATTTTTGTGACATCAACACCAACTCTTCAGGCTGTAGCAAAGAAAGTTAAAGATATCCCTGTGGTCTTTACCGTTGTTGCAGATCCGGTAGATGCCGGAGTAGGAACAAGCTTTACAGAACACCAATCAAATATTACCGGTATTTCCACTCTCGGTGATTATGAGGGAATGGTAAAATGGCTTAAATCTTTGAAACCCGATGTAAAAAAAATAGGGACAATTTTTTCGCCGGGTGAAAGCAATTCTGTAAAAAATAAAAATGATCTTACAAAATATGCTACAGTTGCAGGTCTTGAAGTACTCACTTCTCCGGTAACATCAGCAACTGAAATCACAGATGCGACATTATCATTATTATCACAAGGTACAGAAGTTGTATGTCAGGTGATAGATAATCTGACTTCAGCTTCTATAACAAGTATAATAAAAGTATGCCGGGATAAAAATGTTCCTTTTTTTGGATTTGTAAGTGACCAATCTGATATGGGTGCTGTGCTTGTGGTTTCGCGTGACTATCATCAGGCAGGCGTTGATGCAGTTATGCTTGCTAAAAGAGTATTTGACGGAGAAGACATCTCTAAAATACCTTTTGAGTTTGTAAGCAGGACAGATATACTATTTAATCCCGACATAGCTGCTACTTTTGGTATGACAGCTTCAGAAGATATGCTTAATCAAAAAGGAGTGGTGATAATTAAAAAATAATGAATTAGCATTTATTCAATTTTTAGTACCTTTGCGTACTGATATAATGGAAAATATTATATATTATATTTATGCAATAAACTGTTAATCAATTAATTATATTAATTTTAATGAAAACTTCTAAATTATTTTTATTTTGTTTTTTATTACTCTCTCTCTCTAGTTGTACCAAAAAAGTAGATAAATCAGAAATTTCTTTTACAAATGATATAGCTATGTTCAAAAATGAGAAATTTACTGGTGTAGTTACTACTAAATTTATTGTTGATGGCAAGATTGAGTCTAAAACCAGTTATAAGGATGGTATTTTAGATGGTCCTTATTATGTGAAATATTTTAATAAAAAAATTAAAGAAAATGGATGTTACAAAAATGGTAACTTGGATGGTCCTTATGAAATTTATAATGAAGATGGAGTGTTAAAAGAAAAAGGAAGCTATAAAAATGGTCTTTTCGATGGTAAAATTGAGTCATATGACGGTAAAGGAAAACTAATTAGTATAAGATATTTTAAAGATGGAAATGAAATTAATGAAAGACAGTTTTTAGAAGAAAAATAGAGTTTTATTAAAATTGATATTTAATAAATTGATAGGAGTAGAGTTTAATTGTCTTTCTCCTATTTTTTTCGATATAATATAAAAAATAGTTGATAGAAATTTCGGATCAATCGGGAAAGTTGTGTTAGAAAGATAAAATAAATAATTTTGTTTCATGTTAAAAGAGACAAAATTAAGTTCATCCGAACATCAATTATTAAAGTTAATCCTCCCCGAAGGGATGTTAGAATATTTCGATATAACTTCAGTAAAAAATATTGAAATAGGTTTTGAAGTTTATTTGGAAGAAAAGCCAGACATTCCTCAAGAGTATACAGGTCTTTCCCTTCGTTGCCACGGTTTTCATCAGGAGCAAACCATTCACGACTTTCCCCTTCGAGGTAAGGTTTTTGATCTAAAGGTTAAACGTAGAAGATGGCTTAATACGGAGAACAATCAGGTAGTAAGCAGAGACTGGGATTTGATGGCAAAGGGGACGCGATTTACAAATGAATTCGCGGCTTTTTTAAAAGAATTACCTGGATACTCATCCCATTAGCAGTAAATCTCTTGCAGAACATTATCATCTGGATGGCCAGCAATTGCAGGAACAATACAAAGATTATTTAAGTGACTCCCATCAGTGGGATCAAAAGGAACATGCTGACAAATGGCTTTTATATCCTCAAAATATTGGTGGGTTTCTAAGTATAGATGAAACCAGCCTTTCTAATGGGGAGTTATATACCATCATTACCAACAAAGCGGCAAAAGGAGGCAAAGGAGCTATTGTAGCCATTGTAGATGGCACTAAGGCAAAAGATATCATATTTGTCCTCAATAAGTTGCCAAGGCGTATTCGGTGGAAAGTCAGGGAAGTAACAATGGATATGGCTGCCAACATGGAATATGTGGTTAAAATCTGTTTTCCCAAGGCAAGAAGAGTCACAGATAGGTTTCACGTTCAACAATTAGCCTATGATGCTGTTCAGGAGCTTCGCATAAAATACAGATGGGATGCTCTGGACAGGGAAACCATTGAAATTCATATTGCCAAAGCCAATGGAAGGAAATATCAGCCTCCAATTCTGGAAAATGGAGACACTCTCAAACAATTGTTGGCCCGAAGCAGATATTTGCTATTCAAGAAGCAAACAGCGTGGTCTCCATCTCAAAAAATAAGAGCTAAGATTCTATTTCAGCTATATCCTGATTTAAAGAAAGCATATCACTATTCTTTACAATTAGGGGCTATCTATCACCAAACTAAAGACAAGGGTGTAGCATTCACCAAACTGGCGCAGTGGTACGATAGAGTCGATAATTCCGGAATTATGGCATTTGGATCAATTAGCCGGACCATACAGTCACATTATCTTACAATCCTCAACTATTTTGATAACAGAAGCAATAATGCTTCAGCTGAATCTTTCAATGCCAAGATTAAATCATTCAGGTCTTCGTTCAGAGGAGTTAGAGACGTAAAATTCTTTCTTTTCAGACTAACAAAAATCTATGCTTAATTCTAAAAAACACAACTATTCCGATTGATGCACTTTTTTTTATATTATATCTTAAAAAATAAATTGAGGGCATAAGTATTTTAATAATACTAATGCCCTCAAAATTAAATTAATCAACTAAACTAACTATATATTGTTAGTTAACATTCTTAACAGTTACAGATACACCGTCTTCAATATCAATTGTCTGACCCCATTGTGTTTGGATTTTTACATCAAACAAATAAGTAGTATTGCTCTGTAGTGCAATTGAATGAGTCCAGTTACAGAAACCTCTGCCAAACGGATTTGTAGAATTTCCGGTACTAAAATCAAGAGTTAAGAGAGGTATAGAAACTACACCAGGATCATCAGGACATGTATAAGAAGTAGCTCCAAGATCAATATACTTACTCAACTGTGCCAACCTTGATGCCCTCTTATTTGCGTCGGTTGTCTGACCAAAATTGGTATCATTTATTACACCACCGTTATATATATCATATACATCCAAGCAATACCATGGTGAAATATCGTTTCCAGATAGATTTTCATCAAATTCAATTTTCTTGTTCGCATTATTTGTGAAATAAATAGGACTTTCAAATTTAATCTTGAAAGATGAAATATCAGCTCCCTTAACATCAAATGCAGCCGTTAATGTACGTCCAGATGCTGATGCAATATCAGGAGTAATATTAATGCGTAACTTACCTGTGTTACTGCTATTTCTTAAATGAACAAGTTTTGCAGTCGAAGTAGCATTATTATTGACGGAAATCACTTCATTAGCATCAATTGTGCCATAACCATTCAAATTGTCAGAAGTAAAGGTTTCATGTGCAGGATCTATAACCATAGTATTACCATCAGAACCTTTTTCCAAAGCTATAGATTTAAATGCTTCAGTAATTACACCAGCCATCTCCCAAACATTAGTAATACTATTCAATCTACCCTGTATTAATAGATTTCCTTCACTATCCCAGAAACCATCACGTTTTGTTAAAATCCAACGTGGATTCCTAAATAATACTTGGGCAGTTACAGTTTTCTTTAATCCCTTGTAATCAAATGTACGTACTAATTTGTATAATCCTAAAGCTGCATTTTGTGTAGAAACTAAAGTATTTAATTCACTTGTAGTCGTATTAGCGTCAAAATATAATATATTTGATGCTTCTACAGCAGCAGTACCCTTATGAAGAACTTCCCATTTCTTACTGGTTGTATTGTACTTAGACAAAGTATCAGCAATAGTCGCTCTTGTCTTGAATGAATCTGCCGGTATAGAATAGTTTGATATAATTTCAGATGACTTATAAGACTTGCTGGTATAAGATGTTCCATCTGAATATATAATAGTATCATTCAAATTACGATTTGGATCGCCACCAGGCATTGTTGCATCGGATGCATAAGCAATAAAGGTATAAGGAGTTATATATTTTTTTGTTTTACCGTCTTTCTTGCTTACAAAGCTCAATGTAACATCAATAGCTACTTTTTTCCAAACTACATTTGATCCATATAAAGCATCATTACTAAGACCTAATGTGAATGAATTATTACTTGAACTCAAAGTATAATACATAGTGTCGGCTGCTGAAGCTGCACCATAATCGCTCTGATGGAAGCTATATTTCAAAGAATAAGGAGCATAACCATTAAGATCAATATTTGTACTAGCTGCAGTTATGAATGATACATATGGGGCTGCAGTAATACTCTTTTGAGTTGGATATGGGAACTTATAATAAATAGTAGAATTATCCTTATTAAAATTAACAGAATCCTTATTCTTACCGATATTGTAAGTATTGATAGTAGGAGTAAGAGCTGTTACATAGTTAGACCAAACAAAGTTAGTGTCACCAGCAAGATTACCTACCTTATTAGTAATAACCAAAGCATATAAACCGTTATCTGCAAAATTGCCTTTATCCATAGTTACTAATAACGAATTTGAGCCATTAGCTTTATCCCATGATTTAACAGGAATATTTGCTTCAGTTGGTGCAAATATTTTTCTCTTAGATGTTGCTACAGTAGTAGATTTTGATTTAACAAATCCCCAAACTGAAATATTTTTCTTTAAAACACCAGCTGGATTAACCTTGAATTCAATATTTGCGATGTCAGAAGAATTCTTAATTTCTTCGTTAATAGCTGAAGAAATTTTGAAT